>JAJRVM010000137.1 GCA_024277285.1 Planctomycetota bacterium | reverse complement strand
TTGTTGATCCCGTCTTTGTTCTGCGCGTAGAGGGCCGATGAGGTGCCGCGCGCAAGCAGCTAGCAGCCGAGGGCAGCAATGCACGGGCAAGAAGGACATGGACCGTTCTGTTCTTTTTTGCCCATCATCTTCTTTGCCCTCCAAGGAGCACCACCAGACGCGTCGTCCATGAGCGCAACGGGAGAGAAGGGCAAAGAAGATTACGGGCAAAAAACAGCGCGCGGTGGAACGTCTTCCGATCAGGTGACCGTTTGCCATGCTTCGAGCTAATCGAGCGAAAGCTCGGGCCAAAAAGCGTCACGTCCGCCATTGAGCTAAGGACCTGTCACACAACCTGTTCAAGGTGCAGAAGTTCTCGGTATTGGCAACGCCGCTGGTAGTTTTGTGACAGGTTCTAGAACCGACGGTTCCACCAACGCAGAGTGACGCCTCACGATAAACAGACTTGTTGCCGGCGGGCAACATGAGGCGTTTCCGCCACACTCTTTGGGCATCGTTTGTCACAAGTCACGCGTATTGGGCCATATCGGCACGACGCCGACGGCAGGCCTTTCGTCACGTCCGACGACCTCCGCAAAAACAGCCAACGTTTTGCCCTCACACCTTTGACTTACCCCCCGTGGCAACCTACATGGTTATAGAGTTTCTCTTACCACCAAGTTGAAGCCCAACGGGTTTGTGCACGCTGTGCAACGCAAATCAGCAGCGCTGTGCAACGCAAATCAGAAAAACGGAAACCGCGTGAGCGACGGACGATGGAGGTCGATTGACGTCCGCTTGCAACGACGCGGTGCGGCCGCGCGGTGGTTTGGAAACGTGCTTTTCCAACGTCACAGATCACCTTGGCCAAGGCGCTCACCACTTGTCACTGACTCGAAAGACACGCCGCGCGGATTGACAACCGTGCCGTCCGAGCGCCATTCAGGCGGTTAGGAAAGCTTGTCGCATTGGCCGCGTCCGACGCGGATACAGGGACTTTTACCACGATGTTTCACCTCTTCGTCGTCTGCACGGCCGTACTGATCGGCATTGGGTGCGGATGGTGGTTACGCGGTTCCGACCCACGTTACCTGCGCATCCGAACTCAGGCGGCGGATGCTGCGCGCACTCGTGAAGTACTCGACCGCCTTCGCGAATTGACGCACAATGTCGCGTCGGATGTCGACAAACACAAAGCGATGATGGGGCGGATCAGCGATGAGCTGACGGCAACGGAAGAGCAGCAACCGACCGCCGTCCTGCAAGTGGTCAACAAGCTGATCCAGTCCAATGAGCGCATGCAGCAGCAGCTCAACTCGGCCGAAGAGAAGCTGGAGGATCAGGCCCGGCAGATCATCAATCACTCGGTCGAGGCCCACACCGATGCGTTGACGAATTTGGCGAATCGACGCGCGTTTGATCGGGAGCTGAAACGCGCCTACCGCGCGTCAATCGACCATGTAACTCCCACTCTGGTCATGATGATCGACGTTGACCACTTCAAGGCTCTCAATGACACCTACGGGCACCAAGCAGGTGACGAAGTATTGCACGGCATTGGCCGCGTTCTGCGTGAGCAGATTCCGGATGACCACGTCGTGGCACGCTATGGTGGCGAAGAATTTGCCGTCATCTTCTCGAATGCCACGATCGATGAAGTCGACGTGATCATTGAACGAGCCCGACACGGTATCGGCGAAGAAATCTATCGAAGCGACGGCCTGGAGCTGCACGTAACCGCGAGTGCGGGAGTCGCCGAATTCAGATCAGGTGAAACGGCCGCCGCATTGATTGGCCGCGCCGACGAAGCATTATACGCATCGAAGGAATTGGGGCGCGACTGCACCCATTTCCACGACGGCTCGAAGATCATGCTGCTCGATCGCCGTGATCGAGTCACTCCGAAAACGATTCGCGAACAGCCCGCTCCACCGGCCTACGATGTTGGAATATCGTCGCCCGAGGTCTTTTCGTCCAACCTGCGACGCCGACTCTCCGATTGGCGCAGTGGCGGAACACCGCTCTGCGTGCTGTTCGTGCAAATTGACAACTTGGAGACTGTCCGGCAACGTCAGGGCGACGAAAACTGCGACGCGATGTTGCGTGCATTGACCTTGACGCTGAAGGCCTCGATGCGCGAAATCGATCACGCCGCTCGCTTTGAAGGCGAAGCCTTGTCACTATTGTTACCCGGCACGACGTTTCACGGAGCTGTGAATGTCGCCGAACGACTGCGCGCCACTGCCGCACGATGCGAACTGCCAAAACGCTATGACCTGCGCCATTTCACCGTCAGCATCGGCGTGGCCGAAGCCCAGGAAGAAGAAGACGAGGACCTGTTGATCGAACGCGTGCGCGACTCGTTGACCGTCGCCCGCATGCATGGCCAAGATTGCACCTATATCGACGATGGACTCGATTTCCATTTGGTGGGTGTCGGCAGCGTCAGCGTTCTCACTTAGAACCGCGTTAATTCCCATTTGGCCGATACCGCTCATGACCTTCCCTCCGTGAACGGCCGCCGGCGCGCTTTTCTCGCGGAACACGTTACAAAACAGTCGCCAGCGACGCGCCAGTTCGATAAACTGACCGCCTTGAAGCACTGGTTGTGAGACCTGCGGTTTCAAATCGGTGCCATTGACATTATCGCTTGCAATCCACACAGGACGCACGGGAGAAACGGACCATGAGGCTACATTTTCTGGGAGCCAATCGCCAAGTTACCGGATCACGCTACTGCCTGGAGATTGGTAAGACCCGGATCATGGTCGATTGCGGAATGGTTCAAGAGCGCCCCTATCTGGACCGTAACTGGGAATCATGTCCGATCCCCCCCGCCAAGATCGACGCCCTGGTACTGACCCATGTCCACATCGATCACAGTGGCTTGATTCCACGACTGGTCCAAGAAGGGTTCACAGGGCCCATCTATTGCACCCGCCCGAGCGTTGAGTTAGCTGAAATCCTCCTGCGTGACTCGGCCAGGATTCAAACGGAAGACGCCAAGTACAAGCGGCGACGACACGAGAAGGAACGGCGCCGCGTCAAACACCCGGTCGTGCCTCTTTACACCGAAGACGCCGTTAGCGCAACAATCCCATTGCTAAATGGGAGTCCATACAACAAGTCCATACCGATCGGCGATGCCGTCAACGTCACATTCCGCGAAGCGGGCCATATCCTCGGCTCCGCGATGCTCGAGTTTAACGTGCATCTGCCGGAAGGGAACACGAAAATAATCTTCTCCGGCGATATCGGCCAATGGGACAAACCCATTATCCGCGACCCCACGTTGTTCGACGAAGCCGACTATGTGGTCATGGAGACGACTTACGGCGATCGCGATCATCCGGTGAATGACGACATCGAACTGGCATTGGAACGGGTCATCAGCGAGACCGTCAAACGGGGCGGCAACGTCCTGATCCCCACGTTAGCGGTCGAACGCGCCCAGGAAGTAATCTACTATATCAGTCGCTTGGCACATGCAGACCGCATCCCCTACCTGGAGGTCTTTCTCGATAGCCCCATGGCGGTCGATGTCACGGAAGTGTTTCGCCACTACCGCGAGTGCTTCGACCAGGAAACATGGAAACTGATCATGGCCAGCGAATCACCGCTCCGCTTCCCCGGCCTGAACATGGTGCGCACGGTGGACGAATCAAAAGCGATTAACCAGCACAAGAAACCGTGCATCATCATGTCCACCTCAGGCATGTGCACCGCCGGGCGGATTAAGCACCACCTGCGGAACAATATCGGTCGTGCCGAGTCCACGGTCCTGTTCGTTGGCTATCAGGCTGCAGG
This sequence comes from Planctomycetota bacterium, assembly GCA_024277285.1. Next base: position 19,664 of record JAJRVM010000137.1, on the reverse strand, counting down.
AACACTCGGCAGACAAATCGTCGAAGGCAATCCTCTGGTACGCATCCATGGCCGCCAATGGAAAGTCAAGGCACACATCCAACGCATTGACGGGTTCTCGGGACATGCTGATCGCCAGGCGCTGCGCCGGTGGATCGGCAACTTGAAACGCCCTCCCCAACGAATTTTTCTGACCCATGGTGACTTGACCGCGTCACAAAAGTTTGGTGACTTGATTAAGCAAGAACTCGGTTGGCCCGTTTCCATTCCTCAATACGGCGAAACCGTGACATTGACAACTCGCTAACGCTGCAATCCGAAACGGGATTGCCACTTAAAGCTGGGTAATGGCTCCGCAGTCGGCGTGACGAGTCGGTTGTGGCTTGAACCGCGTGAACGGTTACAGATTAAGAACGCAAGCCCTGTTCCCGGCCCTTGGCCGCGAACCGCTACCGATGGGCAGAGAAAAGGCGCACGACGGAGCGGTTTCTGGCCTCACGAGTGCCCGAATGACCGGTGACATTGGAATAACGGGTATCCTTGCACTGCGAAACGGGCATGGACACTGGAATTCAGGGAAACAGGCCATGATTTTCCGATTAGCATAGTAGACGAGCTGATCGTACAATGGGGGCAGGAAACAGGCTCTGCCGTCGCGTTCGTGAAACGCTCGAACCGTGCCCATGGCACGTCGAGCGAACAAGGACTCGTTCAAAGTGCTTGCCATGGAAGCAACTGCAAGCAAGAATAGGAACCCGCATGGCATGTGTCTGGCAACGCAGCCTCGTCAGCACGGCACGGTCCTTGCACAGCACGGCCTTGTTGAACGCTTGTTTCGGGACGCTGATATGCAGAGCCGTGATGATCGGGCAAGGCAAGAGCTGCCGTCGTTGTTCGACCTGCGTATGAGACTCGGTCACCATGCAGCGGCCACGTTGCTCGTAACCCGACTTTGCGACCGCCCTTTGAATTTATGACACCTGATGCCGAAACAGCTCGTGGGACGTACGAGAAGATGGCGACCGAGTGGTACTATCAGATTATGAATGACGCCGTTGGGCCGCTGACGAGCGGCCAGCTGATGGAATGCGTCCGTTCGGGAAAAGTCAAGGAAGATACGCTCATACGTAAAGATGACTCGCAGTGGGTGCCAGCACGTCAAGTGAGCGGCTTGCTCGATGCGGTTGGCGAGAATCGCTCACAGCGAATCTGTCCCTACTGTGGTGCCACGGTCGACCCGCCCCCAACTACTTGCCACGGCTGCAACCGGAAACTGGCCCTCTCGTTCAATTCTCGATTGACGATGATTGGCAAGAAAAAGGTAAAAGCGAAGAAGGTGGCACGCGATCGAAAGGCGGAAATCGATGCCGTTCAAGAGCGTAGCGATCGTGCTGACATCATCCGCTACGTGCTGCTGTTGGCCTTATGGCTAAGCCTGCTGTTGGCCGCTCCCTACCTGATTTACCTTGCCACAACGGGGCACCTGTTTCTGTCCGGGGGCTCGACCATCGCCTCCTTCCTGGTGATCTCAGCGGTAATCGGCGGCATCTACTATCTGATCTCTCGGTTGGCTTGAGCCTCACACCAGCCACTTGACCACTGCAACTGCGCGCGATCGCCAGTTCAGGATGCCGCATCACTCGCAATACCGCCTGGCTTGATGCCGTACTTTTCGATCAACCGATAGAGTTTTCGACGGTCGATGCCAAGCGTGCGCGCGGCGCGCGTTTTGTTGCCCGCTTCGCGGCGCAAGACCTCAACAACTTTCGCTCGCTCAATTGCCGCCAAATCGTCCCGCGCAAGCGTGGCAGAGATTTCCTGGCGCGGCTCGCACTGCGTCGTCTCACGAGGAAAATCTCGAAGTCGCAAGAGATTTCCTTCCGCCATGATCTTGGCTCGCTCTACCGCATTGATCAACTGGCGCACGTTGCCCGGCCAGTCATACCGCTGAAGCATCTGCATGGCCACCTCCTCGATCTCCCACCGCTTCTCCAGGAAATGCTTAACCAAGAGCTCAATGTCCGCTCGACGATCGCGCAGTGGAGGCAACTCGAGCGACATGACATTGATGCGATAGTAAAGATCCTCGCGAAAATACCCGTCCCGAACCTGCTGACTGAGATTTCGGTTGGTGGCCGCCAACAGGCGTACGTCGACACGGCGTTCCTTGACCGAACCAATTCGGCTAAGCGAACCGTCCTCAAGCACACGCAGCAATTTGGCCTGCACAGCACCCGGCATCTCACCAATCTCGTCAATGAAAAGCGTGCCACTATCCGCTACTTCAAACAACCCTTGCTTGGCACTCATCGCGCCAGAAAACGCACCCCGTTCATGGCCAAACAACTCGCTCTCCAGCAACGACTCGGGCAACGCCGCACAGTTGATCGCCACCATCGGCTTCTCAGACCGCTTACTGTAGCGATGCAGCGCCCGAGCGACCAACTCCTTGCCCGTCCCACTCTCGCCTTGAATCAGGATCGCCTTGTCACTTGGACCTGCACGTTCAATGAGACGAAAAACCTCTTGCATCGCCGGCGCTTGCCCGATCATGACATCGTTCGGCACACTACGTCGCAGCAGCGTTCGCAATTGCACGTTCTCCTTCTTCAGCCGCCGCCGCTCATATGCCTTTTCAATTAAGGACTCTAGCTCCTTCATCGGAAACGGCTTGGTCAGATAATCGTAAGCCCCAAGCTTCATCGCCTCGACCGCCGTTTCAATCGTCCCCTGCCCCGTCAACATGATCACTTCACTGTCCGCATGATGCTGCTTGTACTGTTCCAGCAACTGCAATCCAGAAACACCCGGCATCCGGATATCGAATACGGCAACGTCGAATTCCCGCCGCTGCGCCACTCCCAACGCCTGCTGAGCAGTGGCCGCAGCCTGCACCTGAAATCCGTGCCGCGAAAAACGCGATACTAACGTCTGCCGGAACTCGTCGTCGTCGTCCACAAGCAACAGGTCAATTCGGCTTGGTTCGGTGGTCATGAGATGGGCCGCCAATGGGTTCTCGGCCAGTTCTGGGCAATCGCGCACAACGGACCTTCATTAAACGTAACACTTTAGCCAAGTGAAGCAGCTGAGGAGGTCGGTAGGCGGCGAAAGCTTGGCAAATTGCAATAGCGGTCAGATTGGCAAAATCGCTTTACCAATCCAGTTCGCGTTGCCCGCCTTCCGACCAAAAGCCACCCTACTTCAGATGGCTAAACAGATACCTTTAAACAACTTCACTGAGCAAGATCGTCCACTACCCCCCAAACAGGCGAATCGCACCTTGCCGGGGGCAACGCCTCGCTCAAGCGCGCGAAAACGCACACCCCCACTAGTCTATTCCACGCTGCGAGACCTGTCACGGCGACCGGCGCGCAAACCAACCTGATCACTACCTCGAAATCCGCCGCCCGCCGGCGCGGTGATTTCACAGATGGGACTCTTCATCCGCGTCAGGGGTGCGTATGATAGAAGGAAGAGAGGGACTGGCAAGCGAGCTCCTAACGCCGCGTAAGACGGCGTTCCCCTGCTCGCCTTTTCGGACCCGTGTTTTTGAGGTACATGACGAGCGTATCGAATTCAGGAGAGGGGACGATGAAAGCAAAGAAGATTATCTTTCCCACGGACTTCTCGCATTGTGGAGACGCGGCACTGAAAATGGCAACTTCCTTGGCGCGCGACAGCGGCGCCACGCTGCTGGTCGTGCACGTCGAGGAACCGCCCGTCGCCTATGGCGGCGGCGAAATGTACTACGGCGTGCCGGAGCCGGCCAGCGACGATTTGATCCGCATGCTCAAAGAAGTGGTTCCAGCCGACGCGGACGTACCATGCGAGCACCGGCTGATCAGCGGCGATCCATCATCCGCCATTGCCAAACTGGCTGAGGAAGAGAACGCCGATCTGATTGTCATGGGAACACACGGTCGCACAGGGCTTACCCGGCTGCTCATGGGGAGCGTCGCAGAGGCCGTGGTCCGCCGTGCACCCTGTCCGGTGCTGACGTACAAGCAGACCGATCATTCGACGTCCGAATCAGAAACGGCCTAGTGCCGCGCAACCTGGGGCGACTTTGAGCGCTGAGCGTGCAACTGTTCAAGCCGCCGTGCGACTTGCTTTTGCAATTCGAGATTCGCACGGCGGTGCGCCATTTGATAGTAGATCTTCGCAGCGCCATAGCTCTTCTTGGCTTCTGCCTGCTTGCCTTGAGCGAAGAACCGCAGCGCCTCTTGTTGTTTCAACGCGCCGTGCCGTGCGTTCTGCTGTCGAATCTCGGCGACACTCATCAATCGGTTCGAGCCCGCTGCCTGGGCGGCAATGTTGTCGCCCAGTGAACGGGATAGCTCGTTCACGTCGGGCCTTCGAGCTGTGCGACCGGTGCGCCGACGTTTCGCTTCCGCCAACACGGCCCGATCCAACGCATCGTGATCGATCACCGTCACATGGACCGAGGCGCCTCCGGCACTGCTGGCACTGCCAATAGCACGATTGCCCAGCAGGCGCCCTAGACCGGGGACTTTGCCGGCACCGGGCACGCCATAACGAGAGGACCCTCGAGCGGACCGGCTGACACCACCCAAATGTGCCCACCCCCGATCAGGTGCCAGCACCGAAGTATTCACCGAAAACCGCTGGAAGCTGGGCAATTGTACGGTCTGGGCCCACGTGCACGGCGTCCAGCTGGACCACATCAAGACGGCTCCCAAGACCGGTAAGAATCGCACCACCGTTTTCCCCTTTTGCTACACCGAACCAAAATAGCAGGCACCGCACCGCAGTCTAACGAATCCGTGGCAAATACGTCAAACAACCTCCTCCCCCCATGGCGACGCAGTGTGGAACGGCACTCCGTGCCGTGAAGCAGCGGCTCACAACATCCCAACGCCACCAAGTCAGATCTCCCATAAACCGCATGGGATTAAGTCTTAATAAAGGCATTGACGCAATCGCCGACTTTCACTAAACCAGCACACCTCTTCTTTGCACGTGGCAGTTCAGCCACACTCCGATTCGGATACCGGCAATATCATGAGACGCGCAGTGGAGCCCTTCCAGCAGCGGCCAAGGTGGTTACGCCACCTCGGGTGGTGCGTAGCCATGATAATATGGACGGTCCTCCTGCCCCAACTAGCTTGGTCCGATTCGTTCGCACGATCCGTCGCTCCACCCGGCGCGGACATGCAGGCCCCCGAAACGCTCCCTACCCTGCCTCTGCTGAGCAACAACGCGTCGCAACACTCGCCTGACGGCTGGCGCACCAAGAATCTAGCCGACCGTTTGATGACGCGAACAAGTCGTGAGCGAGTGGCGTTCATCGACCGCGCACGGCAGCTCGATCACGATCGATCGCGCACCTTGGCGGACGGCAACACCGCTGCGTCTGACCGATTGGCCTATCGTTCGGATTGGCCCAAACCGGGCCCTCAAGGCGGTCTGGTCGATCGGAACTTGACATCGCCGCGCACGTGGGTCATCGAGGACGTGCTGCATGGCATGAAGAAGGTCACGACCATTGTCGAAAAAGACCGCTTATGCCTCGACGACTACTTCTACTGGCCCGTATGGAGCTATGCGGGTGACATCTACCAGGACAACTGGTATTACTACTCGCGCAAGACCTTACTCTGCCTGGGCGCGAGTGTCGGTGGCGCGGCCATATTGGCGAACACGTCGCTCGACGAGGATTTTCGCGGTTGGTTTCAAGATAACGTCGCCACATCGAGGGGGAGTTGGGACTTTGGCAAGGAGTTGGGGAACTCATGGATCGTGGCCCCGTTCTTGCTGGGCGTGTGGGCGATCGACGAGTGGGCACCCCCTTACGGTTTCTTTCGCGAGCATTTTTGGACGCCTGAGCTGGGCGCCTGGTCACGGCAATCGTTACGCGCCATGTTGGTTGGAGCACCAACCCTGTTGGCATTGCAATACACGCTCGGCAGCTCTCGCCCAGGCGAATCGGCTGACGGCTCGCAGTGGAATCCCTTCAACGATGACAATGGTGTTAGTGGTCATACGTTTGTGGGCGCCGTCCCCTTCCTGGTGGCGGCCAGACGAACCAACCAGTTCTGGCTCAAGGCGGTGTTCTACACCGGCTCCGGACTGACCGGTTATTCGCGTCTCAACGACGATGACCACTACCTGTCGCAAGTATTGCTGGGCTGGTCGATCGCCTACCTGGCAGTCGAAGCGACGCACTGGACGGAACACTCCAACCTCCAGTACCGCATCGTACCACTGACCATCGATGGCATGGTCGGCGTTGGCGTGGAAACGCGGTACTAGGCTTCGCTCGATGAGCTCGAAGAATGGCAAACGGCCACCTGATCGGAAGACGTTCCACCGCGCGCTGTTTTTTGCCCGTCATTTTCTTTGCCCTTCTCTCCCGTTGCACTCATGGACGACGCGTCTGGTGGTGCTCCTTGGGGGGCAAAGAAAATGATGAGCAAAAAAGAACAGAACGGTCCATGCCATTCTTGCCCGTGGCATTGCTGCCCTCGGCTGCTAGCTGCTTGCGCCCGGCACCTCATCGGCCCTCTAGGCGCAGAACAAAGACGGGATCAACAACTCCACCAGCGAAGACCGACTTATTAGCAGCCCGGGCGGGGCAAGAGATAGTCGCAATGGGCGAGGTTACGCTGGACAAGTAACTTGAGACTTCGGACGCCTATTCGGGTCAGCCAGTCTAAGACGTAGCAGCCCCAGTCCATCTGAAATGGAAGCGAGCTTGACACACCCTACACTTCAACCGCATATTAATCGTCGCCCACCGTCGCACCTGCCACACTAGCTCCCTTTGCACCAGCCGCTCCGCCCGTCACAATGAAGTGTGTTACCAGTCCCCGCCCTACACCTTGGGAGAACTCACCATGACTGCGCGCTTACGACCATGGATCAACATATCCTTGTTCATCGCCACGCTGATTACCGCTCAATGCCTGCCACTGGGCCTGCCACTGGGCCTGCCACTGGCATGCTTTGCACAAGTTCACGATCACGCCCCGGCAACGACAAGCAGTCTCTTTGCCAAGAGCAACTTGGTCGCGTGGTGTATCGTGCCGTTTGACGCGAAGCATCGAACCCCGACTCAACGCGCGGAAATGCTCAAGAAGCTCGGCATCTCGAAACTCGCCTACGACTGGCGCGACCAGCACATTGCATCGTTCGAAGACGAGATACTCAGCCTCAAGAAACAGGGCATCGAGTTCTTCGCACACTGGACGCCGACGTCACAAAGCCCCGGCTATCAGCCGATACTCGAATTGATCGAGAAATACAAACTCCACCCACAACTCTGGATGATCGCTCCGTCGGCTCCCGCCGACACTCAAGAGAAACAGGTCGCAATAAACGCGAAGGCTTTACTGCCCTACGTGAAAGATGCCAAACGGCTCGGCTGCAAGTTCGGCATCTATAACCACGGTGGCTGGGCGGGTGAGCCAGAAAACATGATCGCGATCGTCAAATGGTTGCGCACACATGCGAAAACCGATGACGTTGGCATCGTTTACAATTTCCACCATGGGCACGAACATCTGGCACGATTTCCCAAACAGCTCAACGCCATGGTACCCTACCTGATCTGTTTGAACCTGAACGGCATGACCATGAAAGGGCCCAAGATCCTGCCATTATCGCAAGGCAAGGAAGACCTACGCGTGCTCACCATGGTGCGTGACTCGGGCTATCGCGGCCCGATCGGAATCTTGGACCATCGTGCCGATACGGACGCGGAAATCAGCTTACAACAAAACCTGGATGGTCTTCATAAGCTATTACTGGGAATGGGAGAAACCGCCGCGGCGCAGACATACACGCACTAACTCGGTGGCAACCGACGAGAGCTCCCCTCCACGCCGCGACCGGAAACCAGGGCACGGCCACTCAACCAGAACGACTGGACGTTCGATGCAAGCAACTCTCATCGTGACAGCGCGCAGGCGACAGACCATGCCCATCCTTGTCGCAGTAATGGCACTGGTCTGCGCGAATGCCAACACCCGAGTTTCAGCACAGGCTACAACCCCGAAGATCGACCGCAGCTCATCGGAATACGGTGTCGAAGACGCGTTCCCAAACCTTCGCATTCCGCGACCAGTGGTTTTGACGCACGCAGGAGATGGCAGCCGGCGGATCTTTGTCGGCACTCAGTTTGGCAAGATTCATGTCTTTCCGAAAGATCGAGACGTTGAGGAAACGAAGATCTTTCTCGATCTGCGCGCGAAAGTCACCTACAAGGAAATTGAAAACGAGGAGGGATTCCTCGGCTTGACCTTTCATCCCGAGTATCGGCAAAACGGGTTCTTCTTCGTCTACTACACCACCAAAGACGCGCCCAACACCTCCGTCATTTCGCGCTTCCAGGTATCGCCGAACGATCCAGATCGAGCCGATCCGAAGAGTGAAAGAGAGATCCTTCGGATTCCGCAAACATCGTGGAATCACAACGGTGGAACACTCGTGTTCGGGCCCGACGGTTACCTGTACATCGGCTTGGGAGATGGTGGCCGGACGAGAGACCCTCTGGGCCATGGTCAGAATCTAAGCACCCTGCTCGGATCGATCCTGCGCATCGATGTCGACCACCAGGAGGATGGCAAGAACTATGCCGTTCCGCCCGACAATCCGTTCGTCAACCGCCCAGGCGCTCGGCCCGAAATATGGGCATACGGGCTACGCAATGTCTGGCGCATGGCCTTCGATCCCAAGACGGGGCTACTTTGGGCGGCCGACAACGGCGAAGACCTTTGGGAAGAAATTGACATCATTAGGCGTGGCGGAAACTATGGCTGGAGCTTGCGCGAGGGCCGGCACAAGTTCACGCTTCGCGGCTCCGGACCGCGTGATGATTTGATCGAACCGATTTGGGAATACCATCACCGGGTGGGGATGTCGATCATTGGCGGATGCGTTTACCGAGGCCCCCGCCTACCGGAACTCGACGGCGCCTACTTATACGGCGACTATGTGGTGGGAGCGTTGTGGGCACTACGCTACGACCCGCACACGCGACAGGTCACGGAAAACCGCGCGATCAAGGGTACCGACCTGCCTGTGATGACATTCGGCGAGGATGAAGATGGCGAAGTATACGTCACGACGATGCTCGGTGGCGGCATCATTTACTGGTTCAAGAAGCTTGATACACCGTAACGATCTCTCCTTGGGTGCCAGACAGATACGGACTGACGTGAGTCTCGCTCTCTGCGCAAACAGTGAGTCACCAAGAAACAGTCGGCGCCGCACACAGGAAACCAAGGAATCTGCGCCCGAAAGAGACTATGATATAGGATTAAGAACCAAGTGGCCGCTTACGGCCATCGACCGTGAACGGTTACCTGCACGATTTCTGTTGACAGTAATTGATATGTGGCCCGATACAGAAGAAACCACTGAACTGCTGGCCGGCGCTCGCAACGGCGATGGCCGTGCCGTGAATCGCTTGCTGGACCGGCATCGTCGCGCGTTGCGGCGGATGGTCGAACTGCGCTTGGACCGAAGGATTCAAGGGCGAGTGGATGTCAGTGACGTCGTGCAAGAGGCGTTGGTCGAGGTCAACCGACGCTTACCCCAATACCTCGAAAACCCGGCAATGTCGTTCCATCTCTGGGTCCGGCAGATCGCCAAGGACCGAATCATCGACGCGCATCGACGTCACCGTGGCTCGGCCAAACGAAGCGTCGATCGCGAACAGTCCTTGGCAATTCCCGCAGCAGGCGATTCCTCGACACATGACCTCGTGATGCAAATTCGTGATCCCGAACTTACGCCTGCTGCGGCGGCTACTCGGCAAGAGATGGCTCAATTGGTCGAACAGGCACTTGGGCAACTGAGTGACCAGGATTGTGAAATCATTATCATGCGGCACTACGAACAGCTCTCGAACATGGAAGTTGCCGAAGCCATGGGCTTAACAGAACCGGCGGCCGGCATGCGTTACCTGCGTGCGATCCGACGGCTCAAGCAACGGCTGCAGGATCCGCCGAGTCTCCACAACACTGACGCATGAGATTCGAGCCGTGAATGAGTCATCACAATCCAGCCACTCGGGGAACTCATTGCCTCGTGACTCGGCACCCGAACGGTTCACAACGGCCTATGACCAACGCCTGGCGCAAGTGATCGCCGACTTGACCGACCGCGTGCAAAGCGGCGAAGCAATTGATGTCGACCAGGCTTGCCACACATCCCCAGAATTGGCGTCCGACCTGCGTGAATTATGGGGTACCATCATGATCGCCCACGCGGTTGGATCAGGTGCCGACGCACACACACACGCGGCGCTTGCCAACGGGATCGAGGAACCGGATGGCGTACCCAACCGAATCGGCGATTACGAACTGATGGAGGAGATCGGCCGAGGCGGCATGGGCGTGGTCTATCTGGCACGGCAAGTCAACCTGAATCGACAACTAGCCGTGAAGACCATCCTTCGTGGGCCCTTCGCATCGCAACAAGATCGCGATCGATTTCTTGCCGAAGCGCAAGCCGCCGCACGACTCGACCATCCGGGAATCGTCCCGGTCCACCAGGTCGGCGAAGCGGACGGGCACATGTACTTCAGCATGAAGTACATCAAGGGCCCAACCCTGTCGAAACTGCTCGAAAAGGGCCCCATGGAACCGCAACAAGCGGCGCGATTGCTGGCAAAGGTCAGTCGAGCTATCGAGTTTGCGCACTCGCGTGGCGTGTTGCATCGGGACTTGAAGCCGTCCAATATCCTTATCGATGAAACGGGTGAGCCACACGTTTCCGATTTTGGGCTCGCCAAACGACTCGCCGACCCGCACAGCATGACACAATCCGGAGCGATCATCGGGACACCCGCATACATGTCCCCTGAACAAGCTGCTGGACACAAGGTGAGTGTTGGACCGGCCAGTGACGTGTACAGTCTTGGCGCGATCCTCTATCACATGCTGACCGGCGTGCCGCCATTTCAATCCCGTTCACCCGTAGAAACGGTGATGAAGGTCCTTGAGCAGGACCCGATCCCGCCACGTCAACGCAATCGTCAGGTTGATCGCGACCTGGAGATCATCGCCGTTCGTGCCATGCAAAAGCCAACCGATTTGCGGTATCAATGCGCTGCGGCACTGGCCGACGACTTGGAGGCCTTTTTGAACCACGATCCGATCGCCGCGCGCAGCGGTCGACTGCACCAAATCGTGTCACGCTGGTTCCGTGAAACACACCACGCCACCGTTCTGGAAAACTGGGGCCTGCTCTGGATGTGGCATAGCCTGGCATTGTTGGTCGCATGCCTGCTGACCAACTTGCTGTTCTGGCAACATGTCGATAGTCGCTGGGCCTATTTCGATCTGTGGTCAGCAGGGTTCGGCACCTGGGCCATCGTCTTCTGGGCCTTGCGCCACCGGCAAGGGCCGGTCACTTTCGTCGAACGCCAAATCGCCCATGTCTGGGCCGCCGCGCTGCTGTGCATCATCGCACTCTTCCCGTTGGAAGCGTATCTCGGCCTGCCCCCCCTGAAACTAGCGCCGGTCCTCGGCTTGATTGCCGGCATGGTCTTCTTCGTCAAAGCCGGTATTCTGTCGGGAGAGTTCTACATCCAAGCCACCGTCCTGTTCCTGACCGCAGGCTTGATGGCAGCGTTCACCGACTACGAACACCTGATATTCGGCATCGTCTCGGCCGCCTGCTTCTTCTTTCCCGGACTGAAATACTACCGCCAGCGGCTCGTGACATCGCGCCGGCACGCCGTCGAAAGCGAGCCGAACTCGAGCAGCAATTCGACCCGAGCTGACACTTAGAAATAACTCAGTGCCACTGCTCACGCCGTACGCCATCCAACGGCAAACACCTCAACAAAGCTGCAAATCGACACGCACACGAAAACGCCAAGTTGAGCAGTGCGAAGCGGCGATCGAGCTTCCAGATGGGAAGTGATTAGTCGGCGCGCACTGCATGCAGTGGCACCAACGAACGTCTTCACAAGACGAACGCCTACACCTGAGTATCGACATTTTGTCCCTGTGGAACCGCATTGTTGTCCTCGATAGCAAGTGTGTTGAAGCGCGCGGTAACGTCCGCCGAGAACTTCAACGTCGACTGCGAAACGAGAAGCGATTGCGAGCCGGACTCAAATTCCCCGACAATACTCGTCAACGACTGAATGAACTGAAACCGCATTCGCAACTTAATCGATGCAACGGATACGGGCGACTCAGACGTGGCAGACGACTCAGCCGATTCCGTGCCAACCGCACCGTCGACCGGAGTGAGGCCAGTTTCTTCAGCCACTTCTGAATCCGATCGCTCTGCGGCACCCTGGACAGCCTCATGCTCGCCGTCATCATCAACTTCATCAACTTCATCAACTTCATCAACTTCATCTGGCGCAGCGGTCTCGGCCGGCAAGGATGGTTCGCTCACGACCGGTACGTCAACGCCACCGACCGTGGATGCGGTAACAGGCACATCGATCGGCGCCGGCGTCGGCGCAATGATCTGCTCTCCTGGCTGCGCTTGAGGTGCCTCAAGCAGGTCGGCCATGGCAGGATCAGGAACTTGATCGATCACTCCCGCCAATGCGTTGAATGCATCAACTAACTCCGCGATGAACGGGTCACCGTCAAGGGAATCGCCCTCAAGAAACTGAGAGGTCGTCGCATCGGTTACTTGCTGGAACAGATCGAACGCCTGGGAAATGGCCTCTTGAGCCTCGACTGGCAAACCGGGCATTTCACCCAACGCGGACGCGTGGGACGAGACACTCTGCTGCACAATACTCACGCGGGCCTTGACGCGCAGTTTCAGCGATTGCGATTGCTCGTCACCGCCGGTCGTTTGCGTATATTGCAGATTCGCCTTGGCGCGAATACGTATCTTCGTCCCATCCGCAGCTTCGAACTCATATTGTAATCGAAGTTTTGAATTCAGCGAGGTACGAATTTCCCCATCGTCGCTACGCTCAACCGTCATGCGTGATCGGATACTCAGTGCCGTGCGTTGGCTGAAGCTCCCCGGTTCAGATAGTGCTCCAGGGTTCGAGAGAGACAGTTCGTCCGGTGCCCGTGAACGCGAGACAGGCGCCTCGTACAACCTTCCCGAATGCGAGTCTTCGCGAGATGCAGACGCGGACGGTTTCGCAATTACATTGTGAAAATTGGAAGCAGACGCGTTGATGGCCGAGAACATGGTATTGGCCCCCTCGTTTTAATTCCGAATAACCCTACTCCTTGCCATCGGGCCGTTGAACGGCGACCATGCACGGGACTCACTGAAAACTCTCGCTTTGTTCCGAACCCCGACAGACCACGCGCAAGACCAGCACCACCGCTGCAACCAGCAAAGCCGGCACAGTCGCGACAGGCGATAGCGCAAATGCCACCCATCATGAGCTGAAAATGCGGCCCGCAGGCAAGCGACTAGCCGTCGAGATCCGGCATGCGGCGTGCAGGCGAGACGCTGGCATCACACTTCTTCCTTTGCCCGCCATTTTCTCGTGTCCGACAAGGAAAACAACCAGCACGCTGTCCATGAGCGCGACGGCAGAAAAGGGCAAAGAAGATTAAGGGCAAAGAATAACGCCTGATGGATTGCGTTGCGATCAGGCAACTGCCGACAAAGCGTTCGAGCACAGTGGGCGTCTATTCGGAACAACAACCGTCGTGATCACCGGCAGCAACATGACCCGAATCGTCGACTTCTCAACAGCCCACACTCATCACACGGGAGCCGGCAGATCACGGCGGCTGAAGATCACGATGGCCAGCAGGTAGGCGGCAATCCCCATGACGATGAGTATTAGATCAAAGCCCAACGGACCAAGACCGGCCCAATGGCCCTGTTCGTTGGTCAACACCAGTCGCCAGGCGTCACCGGGCGAATGCACCGCCACGCTAACAAAGCGTTCCGGGTCATAAGCGGTGAAGAACGTGAAGTGAAGCAGCCAACTGAGGCGATCGGACGCCAGGCCGACGATCTTCATGATCAGCTGGACCACATAGATCGCCGCGACGATCCCAATCGTGCGCCAACGATAACGATCTGGCGCAGATACCAGCGTGCTGAGACCGGCGAGAAAGAACCCGAGCGCGAAGAGATTAACCGCCGCCGGCCACATGACGTTCGGATCGACTTTGGACCGCATCGGCACAGCACGTGTCGCGCCCTGAGTGATAGCATCGGCGGGATCGGCCCCCATTCCCAGCATCGACATCGACAACTTCATCGGTGCAACTGGCTCGTCGACCGTGGTCGTGGAAATGCCCGCAAAAACGCCCCCCCAAGACGCGAGCGCCAGGACGGCGGCGCCGCACGTCGTAACCATGGCGTGAGTTAACATAAGACGCGCGCGACTGACCGGTTGCGCCAAAACCATTTCAAGTGTGCCGCGTCCCAACGATCCGGCCACGCAGTCCGACCCTCGCGAGACCGCCCAGATCACCATGCACATCACGACGATCAACTCGTCGTAGCTCAGCGCAATACGCCCTGAATAGGTGAACAACTGCTCGAATGGTACCGGGACAAACCGCTCGAACTCGCGAAACTGCTCGACGACGTTCTTGAACCGTTCCGTCGGCAACAGACTGATGATCCAGACACGTAGCCAACAAAACGCAAACATGACGAGAGCGCTGGATAACAACAGCAGGCGTGCTTCACGAACCGATTTGCGTAGGAGCGCTTGTTTCATAGGTTTTTGGTATCTGTTTAGCCATCTGAAGTAGGGTGGCTTTCGGTCGGAAGGCGGGCAACGCGAACGGGATTGGCAAAGCGATTTTGCCAATCTAACCGCTATTGCAATTTGCCAAGCTTTCGCCGCCTACCGACCTCCTCAGCTGCTTCATTTGGCTAAAGTGTTACGGTTTTTGCATAAGTCATGCGCAGAGCGCATGGAGCCGAGAGCAGCGTGTTTGAGTCAAGTCTCCATGACGACGAGTGCGTGCTGCCAGCATGCCGTTTGAACAAATTGAGACAGAGCCCATGCTACAAGCGCGCGGGAGACTCAACTCGACGGCTTTCCTTCCACGCCGCGGAGCGGCGTGCCACTGTGCGTCTGTTCGCCATCGTTCGCTTCCTTGGAGCACGCTCGCCACCTCAAGCAGTGTGAAACGCATCGTAAATCGCCCGCAATCCCAGCGGTTCGATGCGAACCGCGTCCAGCGGCAATGTGCTGAGCCACCCTAACAACGGCGCTAGTTCGCCAGGTGTTTCAATCGTAACCTGACCGTCAGCGCCAGCGCATATGGATAGCTGGCCGTCAATTTCAGGCGGCGTTGCTGGCAGCGCACCGCGTAGCGTTGCGAAAATTCGATGCCGCCGCCGCAACTCGGCCATCACTTGCGTATGAACCAGTTGCCCCGAACGTAGAATGGCAACGCGATCGCACACGCGCTCGACTTCGGAAAGCACGTGTGAGGAAAACAATACCGTGCGACCACTCTGACGAATCTCTTCCACCAATTCCTGAACCGTGCCGCGAACCGTCGGATCGAGATTGGAAGTCGGTTCATCCAAGATGACCAGCGATGTTTCCGTGGCCAACGTGGCGACCAGCGCCAGCTTTTGCCGCATGCCGGTCGACATGTTGCCGACCCGCCGACGGATATCCAAATCGAATCGGTCCGCTAGAGCAAGGGCGCGCTGGTATTGAGTACCGCCGCGCACATCAGCAAAGAAACGCAACACCTCGCGGCCACACATTTGCCGAAAAAGCCGCGCCTCACCAGGCAAATACGCGACGTCGCGACGCAGCCTGAGCGAGTCTCGATAACAATCATATCCCAAGATGGTGGCGGAGCCGCAGGTCGGCCGCAAATATCCCATCAACAATCGCAACAACGTCGTCTTGCCGGCTCCGTTTGGCCCCAGAAGACCAAACACTTCGCCCCGACGAATGCCCAACGAGCAATCGTGCAGCGCCGTTACGTCGCCGTAACGTTTGGTCAACTTCCTGGTGATCACCACAGGATCAGGATCGCCCATATCCTCACACTTTTCGGAAATAACCGGCTAGAGGGACGCGACAAGAAAACCATTACCGATGCCGTGCTTCTATGGCCCAGCTCCAATCGACTCGGCCTGCCCCAAAGGCAGCCTCCAAGTCCGACGCGGCAGGTTGTGATTTGAAAGGTGATGACATACGAAGACCGACCAGCCTGCCGCCGTTCAGCGCGCGACTAACCGGATGCCGGCCACGAGCCATCGAGACCCGAAAGCCACGCACATCTCGTCGACACGGACGCGCCCTCATCCCTGACACGCACATTAGACCACCTACCAGCGTTACAGGAACACCGTTCCGGCGTTAGTATTGTCGAGGCAGATCGGCTTGGTGACCAGTGGGGCCAGCGCCTGCTCACACTCACCAGCGGCAATAACCGCCTCTCCCAAGAAAGTGCTGGCATTTTGCGTAAAGAAAGTAGCACAGGGCCCTGGAATTTTGGTAACCTACGGCTTGCGGGCAGCGAGCTGTTCGCACCGGCATTCACCGCAGGAACAATCGCTCAACCTTTGCTCCACACGGGTGATAGGGTACGGGAATCGGTAGAAACCTGTCATAAGATTCTGTTTGGCACGTGAAATTGACCGGCGTTGGCGATAGGCGCCGGAAAATTCCTCGCGGGTCACGAGTCTTGGGGCGTTGGGGCATCTGGGCGTTGGGGCATCTGGCCGCGTTGTTGGGGCAACCGCATCTCGGACGGGCGGACTCGACCACTGGCGATTCAGATTGCATCGACCTGCGGGCAATTGGATCGAGGGTAAGTCGATGGCCGACGAGAAAGCTGAATTCCGCGCCGCATTGGAAGAGGTCCGCCGTGGAACTCCTGATGCGATCTGGAGATTCATCGAGGATTACGGCCCATTCATTCGCCGCATCGCCCGCCGCAACCTCGATACCCGCATGCAGTCAAAATTCGATTCGGTCGATTTTGTGCAAATGGTATGGGTTTCCTTCTTCCGTGATCCACGCAAGATCCGATCTTTTCAAGGCCCCAACGACCTGTATCGCTATCTTGGCAGAGTGGTAAGGAACAAGGTCTGCGATGAACATCGGCGGCGGATCATCTCGGACAAATACGATGTGGCTCGCGAGTGTGCCTTGCAAGAGTCGGACGAGATGCCTGATTCGCTTGAGTTGACTCCGAGCCAAGTCGCCATCGCGCGCGAAACGTGGCAACGACTCATGGATGGCGAATCGGTGCGCAACCAGGATATCGCCCGACTTCGTCTTGGCGGCGCGACGTTTGTTGAAATCAGCCGACAACTCGATATTAATGAAAGAACGGTTCGGCGCGTCATCGACCGACTGCTGCGGTCGTACCAAGCCGACTAACTGGCATTGGAACACATTAAGAACCTGTCATATGACCTGGCTGGCCCGTTGATTCGCTCGGTATGGGCTATGCCTACCGGCGGTTTTGTGACAGGTTCCAAGGAACTACGGTAGGCTTTACGGATATCCAATCAAACAACGCGTCGAACTGGTTCCGCGACGCGCTGATGGGCAGATGCACCGGAACAAATGCATGACGACGAAAAATAAGTCCTCCAACCTGGCCCCACGTTCGCTGGTCTCGCAAGTCATTAACACATGGCGGTCGGGCAACGCCCCGAACGCGCAAGCGGTGCTCGACCGGCACCCCCATCTGTGTAATCACGACTCGCTGGTGCTTGACCTGGCCTACGAAGAGTATTGCCTGCGTCGGGAGGCGGGAGAACGCGTGGTCCTGAGCACCTATTGCGAACGTTTTCCCACCGTCCACAAATCACTGCGCATTCTACTGGCAACACATGAATGCTTTGAAGAAGTAACCGATATCGGCCAGGAACCGACTGAAGTGCCATGGCCAGAGACCGAGACGTTGTTTCTGGGGTTCTATTTGATTCGGGAAATCGGGCGTGGAGCGTTTGCGCGCGTCTATCTTGCGACAGAACCGTCGTTGGGCGATCGCCTGGTCGTCGTAAAAATCTCGCGACGTGGCGGTGGCGAGGCCGAGACGCTGGGACGACTGTCCCATCGCAACATCGTGCCTGTCTACTCCGTGCAAGAAGATGAAACTACGCATCTGACCGCCATCTGCATGCCCTACCTGGGACGTGGCACACTGCTCAAGGCCATTGATGTCGCATACGGAACTGATACCACTCTGCGGCGCGCCGATCTCTTCATCGCGATCGGCCAACGTGATTCCATCCTCGACGCCATCCCGGACGCATACACACGACACGATCCGCTGCTCGAAAACGCGTCGCTTGCCGACGGCGCAGTCTATATCATCGCCCTGCTTGCCGACGCCCTGGCACATGCCCACGATGCCGGAATCTGCCACCGAGACCTGAAACCCTCGAATATCTTGCTGGCTCCGTCCGGATGCCCACTGCTGTTGGATTTCAACCTGTCAAGTGACGAACGACTGCAACGTTCCTTGGTCGGCGGGACGTTCCCCTACATGCCGCCGGAACAATTGCGTGGTGTCTTGGTCGATGACTGCGAGGAAGCCGGACTGGGAGAGCCCCGTTCCGATATCTTCTCGCTCGGCGTGATCCTCTACGAACTGCTAACCGGACGACTGCCTTTCGGCGATCAACGGGTAGGCGAACCGGTCAACGTGGCTGCCTTCCGCATCATGGCCAAACAAGAGGAAGGCAGCGAAGCACTCACAACGCTGGTTCCTGACATCGACCCACATGTGGCAGAGATTGTCGAAAAATGCTTGCAGCTTGAGCCGGAAAATCGCTACCAGACAGCTCGCGAACTGGCGGCCGACCTGCGCGGCCGTCTCACCCATGCCGCGCGGCTGCAACGCTGGACACACCGCCGTCGGTTCTTGCTCGCCGCCGCCGCAGCGGGTGCCAGCCTAATCGCTGCCGCCGCCGGGACCGGACTTGCGCTGCGCACGCCCTACGCCCAACGACGCTATCAGGCCGGTATCCGCGCGTTCCAGAACGGCGAGCTGGCACAGGCCGTCGAGTGTTTTAGCGACGCCAACCAGGACCGACCGAATGCGTTTGAACCGCTGTTCGCCCGTGGTCAAGTGTTGGTCGCAATGGGGGAATTCAGGGAGGCTGCCGCCGAACTGGAACATGTGTATTCGCTGGCTCCGCAAGGCATTACCGCAGCTTGGGCAGGGTACGCGTTTCAAAAGTGCCATGCACGTATTCCGTCCGCGTATTACTATTCTCAGGCCATCGATGAACACAACTACGAAACTGTCGCCGTGCTCAACAACATTGGCTACGCGTACCGAAACCGCGAGAACTTCAAGACGATCGCCATCGAATACCTAACCAGAGCCACTAAACTCGACCCGAGGTGCCAAGCCGCATATCTCAACCGCGTCTATGTCTACAACAAGTACGGAGACTGTGTCGACGGCAATGGAACGCCCTTCTGGAAGCTTGCGGTTGACGATGCTGAGTTTGCCACAACGCTGGAACCGCATCCGGCACAAGCTTTCGTGTTACTGGCAATTGTACATTGGATGCACAATGACACGTCTGAAAAAGAAAGCTTGATCCTGCACAGTCTGCGTCAAGCCATCGATCATGGATGTGACAGAAACACGCTACTCGACGGCTCGGGTTTGGACAAATATTCAAAACAGGTGATGGATTACCATCCCGACGTCGCCCCAGTGCCCAAGGGTGAGGATTTCATCGCACCTCCTCATTCGTTCCCGCCTCTCAAACACTGAATTGTCGCAGTGAACCGCATCCTGCTCCCT
>JAJRVM010000136.1 GCA_024277285.1 Planctomycetota bacterium | reverse complement strand
TGTTGACTTGTGTGGTTCCATGGTAGCGGATCCAAATCATGTCGATGCCGCCCAGGACTGCAGAAGCGTAACCAGAGTATTCAAGCACCGTTCCAATCAATGCCACAGAATTCAATATTGCATAAAACTGCAGCAAGCGTACAAGTTGACGTTCGGACGTAGCGAAGCAAAATCCAATGGCGATGCCCAGAAAAGGCGCGAGGTAGGAGATGCCGCCGATGATGGCCAGTTTGTACCCGCCAGGATAAAGCATGATCGAGAGAGCGGCGCCCGGCAGAAGCGCCAGCGCCACCAACTGTAATGCTCGCCGCATCCGGCGATACTGCTCCAACGCTCCACGCAGGTACTGGCGGTTCTGCCCCACCACTCCCACGAAAACGCCGAACCAAACCATTCCGACGGCAACCGTAATCCAAACAGAATGCCCCACCACCAGCTTGCGAATGGGATCACGAAGGATATCCAACACCAGGCAGGCGTAGATGCCGAAACGCCAGTTGGAAACCGCGACTAAGAAACAAACGGCCACCAAACCAAAATACAATAGCTCCATCTATTCTCCTAGCGCGATATCCTGATCAACCATTGGCCATCGTAGGGCGACGGCGTTGTGGACGAGATAATGGTGGCGGCCTGTCCGGTTAACTGCCCGAAAACCACCGGACGGCTTGAACAATACCATCGGCCGCGGCACGCGGCGAATAGGCCTGGATGTGATCCCTTGCCCGTCGGCCCATCTCGCGGAGTCGATCGGCTTGATGCGAGTATTCTGTCAGCAAGCTCGCCAATTGCTCCCAGTCCCCAAAGGGGAAGATCGTCCCCGTTTGTCCACTCAAAATCAAATCTTCGTGGCATCCCACGCGATCGCTGACAATCGCCGGTCGGCCGCATGCCATCGCCTCGTTGACCACCAATCCCCACGTCTCTCCAAAATTGGACGGCAGAACCAAGCAGTCGGCGGCCATGTAGGCCTCGACGATTCCCGCCTGGTTCAGGAATCCCGTAAAAGCAACCGGCAGGTGGTTCTCCCTCGCGAACTTCTGACACGGTTCACGCAAAGCCCCGTCGCCGACCATCAGCAGATGAGCGTTCGCGCCGGATCGGATTGCGATCTGAAATGCTTTGAGCAGATCCCGCGGATGTTTTTTCTCCTCGAACTTGCCGCTGAACAGGTAGCACACTCGATCCGACGGAACCCCGTATTGCCGCCGAACCGACGCTTGCCCTGCCGCCTTGGCCGCCAGAGCGGCAAAGCGAGCGTTGTCGATGCAATACGGCGCCGAGAACAGACGATCTTCAGGAATGCCGTGATGTCGATAGAATTCCCGGTTCGCCTGGCCAATATACAGGCACGCCGCGTATCGCCGCACCAACCGGCGATGCAACCAATGCTTCCACCACGCCCGAGGCTGGTTCCGATTGGCCTCACCCCGCACAATGCAAGGAACGCCGAACCGCCGACAGGCCAGCAGCGTTTGCAGACAGGTCTTGGCGATCCAGCCGTTGACAATCACGGCATCAAATTTTCCTCGTTGAAGGTGGCGACCGACTTCCGGGGTATCGCAACCGCGAAAGGACGTGACGTTGGGCGATTTCGATACGTTTTTCAGCACCACATGCTCGTAGCCATCCAGCAATGGGACATCCCAATGAAATGCGACCCCGAATCCATCCCCTTGCTGTTGTGCATCAGGTAAATGGCCAAAAAAGACCGTCAGATCCACATCCGGCCGGGCATGGAGCAACCGGAACAGGGGCGCCTGGTACTGAATCGGATGAGTTGTTACGAATGCGACGCGGTAGGGCATGGTGAGGGGCGAGTAGCGAGTAGCGAGGGGCGAGTAGCGAGTAGCGAGTGGCGAGTGGCGAGGGGTGAGGGGCGAGGGGTGAGTGGCGAGTGGCGAGTGGCGAGGGGTGAGTGGCAAGTGGCGAGTTTCTCGTTTCTCGTTTCTAGCTCCTCGCTTCTCGCCCCTCTATAATCTTTGGCTGTTTTCGATAGGCATTTAGCGCTTGCCAGAACGCCCGCATCTCCCCAAGCAGTTTCACGGGAATCCACCAGGGGTGACGCAAGTGAAATTTGGTCAGGACTTCGCGAACCGGTCGACGGAGGATGTACTGCCAGCGATGCCAACCGGCGGCGCATCGCAATGCGAAGTAGTAATCGCCGACGCCATGTTCCGGCGAGATGGATGTCAAGTGGCAACTGTTGGTGCGAGTGCCGCCACGTTTGGCTCGCAGGTGGTAAATCCTGGCCTTCGGTTCGAAAACGATTCTGCCACCGGCAAGACACAGACGCTTGCAGAACTCGTTGTCGAACCGATAGGCAACCGGTGGCGTGAAATTCTCGTCAAAACCACCGACGTCGAGCGCCCTGTCGCGGCGCACACAGAGGTTGCCCGACATGCCGTTCTGGACGAACGTCTTGTGTGCCGATCGGAAGACGAAACTCGCGTCGCAGAATGGCCCAGGCGTCGGCTTGTGTTCATAGCCTACCTCTTCCCGCTCGCCCGGTTGCAGTACCTGCCCGGCCACCGCCCAAATCGCTTCGGAATCGAAGGCCTCGTAATGGGCTTTTAGGAAACCGGGATCAACGCGAATATCGTCGTCCAGAAACAGTACCAGGGGCTGCGTAGCGTGCTCGATCGCCGCATTCAACGCCTTGGGTTGCGATGGCTGATCCAATCGAATCCAGCGTATACGTTCCGCCTCATCCCATGCCGTTAATTGTTCCTTCGTCGCGCGTTCATGCGCCTCCGTCTGATCCAAAACCAAGATCTCCGTCGCGGCGGGATCCTGTTCCAGGAGCATCCGGACCGTATCCAGCAGGATGCTTTCCCTGCCGTAGGTTGGAATGGCTATCGACAGGCGTAAAGGCAGGTGACCGGTAACCATTGGAAACGTACCTTTACCAAGGCATAGATGCACGGGGCGGCAGGGCCGCCAACCAAATAATATTGTCAGGAACTCGCGCGCTTCCGCTCGATCATTGCGACAATATCACCGACGGTCTTCAGTTTTGCGATTTCTTCGGATTGCAGTTGCAGATCGAACCGTTGCTCGATGTCCAGCAACAGATTGACCTGTTGCAGCGAGTCCCAACCTTCGACGGTGGCCTTTGACGACTGGATGGTCAGCGTTGCGGGATCGACGCCGAACAGGTCGCTCATGACCTCGGTAACTTGACCAAAGATATCCGTCATGTTAATCGCTCGAAGAAAATTGTAGCGTCAAGTGAGTCCGTTTCGATAATCCACCTCGGTCGGGGAACCGTCGATGCGCACAAATCGAGAGTCCACTGCTCTGGTTCTGTTTGCATCCGAAAACCATGTTTCGCAAAGAAATCTTTGCACGGAGCATTCTTTGCCGTAGGACGGAAATGCCCGATCAGCCGCTCGCATTCCCGACCGACGGCATCTTCGCAAATCCGAGCCAGCATGGCCGTTTCCACAGACCGGCCAATGACTCGGCAACTCAGCAAAAATGTATCCAGGCGACAATTCAGACCGGCGAATTCGACGATGGCAGCGCCCACAATGCCGTTGTCCCCAAAGCGATCCATTACCTGAAAACCATAGACCTCATGACTCTCCAAGTCGTGAAAGGCGGCGATATCTTGCGGCTGATAACGACGCGTCGTGAGGTTGAATTGATTCGTTTTCTGAGTCAGTTGTGCAATACGTTCGATCGTCGCCGCGCAAAGGGAAACTCGTCGGATTCTTGTCTCCAACGAATGCAGAAAACTCTCCAAGTCGGTCGCCCTCCGCTCCTGTTCCTTACGCTGCCGCTGCTGGTGATACATGACGCCGCGCTGGCGGTCGTCGGCCGTGAGTTGCAGTCGTTCGAACCGCGGCTCGCGGCGGACGACGTCAACCAGACTTGTCGGGTCCTCGGAGACTTCCAACACGGTCACCTCCGGCAAGTGCATCCGCACCTGGTGACGCTCACGCGGGTTGTCGTCCAGGAATGCCAGGCTATCGAGACCAATGCTCAGTTCGTCGGCAATCTCGCG
>JAJRVM010000135.1 GCA_024277285.1 Planctomycetota bacterium | reverse complement strand
TGGGGGGTCGACGAAGTCGCCGAGCTAACCCGCAAGGGAGGCAAGCGCCGAATCGAAACTCCGCGATTGGGACTAAGTCGTAACAAGGTAGCCGTAGGGGAACCTGCGGCTGGATCACCTCCTTTCTAAGGATTATCAATCATTGAATGGTGACATTCATAGATTTAAGGTGGACATTGTTCTTATGCTATCAGAAAAGACCGGCGATTCGTCGCCAGCTGCCATATTGAAAAAGACGGAGCCCGCTCAGGTTAGCCTGCCTGAGTGGGCTTTTTTTATTGCGTCACGTGGTGGGAGAGGGGGAGAGTCCAGGGTGCAGTCAATGCGAGTTTTTGCGAGCATGGGCGTAACGCTGGGTGGTTTTCCCACACCACACCAAAAGGCCCCAAAGGGGCGGCCCTAACCTTCTTGGGACCACCCCTGTGGGGTTGACTGTGATACGCTTCGTTTCCCAGGGTTGCGCGACGTTCGTTCCACTCACGTTACTGGGGCACCCATTCCGATGGGGGCGCCTGGGCTCGTAGAGGGTCGTCCCTTCGGGACTGGAAAAAAAGCAGGCGCGAAGCAGCTCCTGAAATGGCGATGTAACCGAACTACCGCTCCACGATACCAGCCGGTGGGATTCCGTTGTTCTGCAATGCTAGAAAGGATGCGGCGATTCTGTTACGCTTCGAGTTTGCTAGAGTTGCGCGTTTTTTGTCACAGGAAATGCATCGATGAAACAGCCGATCGCCGGCGTCGTACCGTCCGCGCAAGCGGAAGCGACTATCACCACTATTTGGCCCTCAATTGCCGCTTATCCCTCAGGACAGTGGATCGGGCGTCTTTGCGGACTCAAATGGCCCGACGTCTATATCTTTCGCATTGGGCACTTGCTGGCATTGGCGCTGATTCCGCACGCGTTGTTTCTCTATTTTAGTCGCGTAGCGCCGAAGATCGGTATGCGCTATCGCTTGACGAATCGACGCGTGGTGGTCGAGCGAGGGATTGGTGGCGAGCGGGAAGAGCGCGCGATTGGCTTGACCGCATTTGACACGATCAAGACCGACGTGTTGGACGGGCAGCAGTGGTACGATGCCGCCGACTTGGTTTTCTTACACGGCGATTCTGAGGTGTTTCGGCTCGAAGGTGTTTCACGTCCCGAACCCTATCGGCAGACCGTTTTAAAAGCGCGGCAAGCGCATTGTTCGGTCGCCGAAGTGCTGCGTCAACAAGCGCAGCCCGCCCCCGTCTAACCCAAAAAGGCGCTAACCCAAAAAGTGTCGGCAACCTTTTCTGGCCTCTGGCGTTACGGCGACGCGTGGAGCTGTTCGAGAATCAAGCGAATCGCATCCGCAGCAACGGCGCTGGGCATTGACGGTAATTCTTTTTCGTGGGAAAAGGCCTGCGTGCAAGTGAGTGGAAGATGCACGAACGTGGCTTGAGTTTCCCATCCATAACGGCGGCACAGATGGTGTGTTAGGTAGAGGGTCGCGTTGCAGAGGTACGTGCCTGCGTGATAGGAAACGCGCGCCGGAATGCCCGCTTCGCGCAGGCTTCCTGCCCAGTGCGCGAGCGGCAGCGCGCTTTGGTAAGCTGCCGGGCCAGCCGATGCGATTGGTTCGGGCTGGTTCAGGTCGGTCACCGGGGCGGCCTTGACGTTGATTCCGATCGCTTCCAATTGCACGCTTGACGCGCCCGGTGCCTGGCCCAGGTGCAGTGCGCAATCAAATTCGTTCGATAAATCGTGCTCCAATCGAGTTTGCACTTCGTCGAAATCGACCGGATAGAGTCGTGTGGTGATTTCTGGCGAACTGGGCAGGTTACGTGTCAGTTCGACCAACGCCAGCCAGCTGGCGTTTTCTTTCCACGAGCCATAGGGTCCAAAGGCGGTTATGAGGACACGCGGCATCCACTCGACTCCCATTGCGACGTAGCGTTGTGCAGTTCAGCTGGGGCAAGGTCCCGTCACAATGTAAGCATGCGGAAGGCCTGTTGGCAACATTTTCTCGGCAATTCGCCGGAGATTGTCGCGGTTGTGCGGGCGTTGCCGGCAGTACCGTTGCGTGTTTCGTCGTCTTCCTGTTTCAGCGTGCAGCGCTAGGTCCGACTTATCTGCCCCAGTTTGTCCCTGGACTAGTTGTCTGACAATATGACTGATCTGTAGACTTGACGCCGTTTTGGAAACAGCAGAGAGTCGACTTCTCTGAGTGAACCGCGGTTGCAAGATAGCCTTTGTCGATCGGGCGCGCGGGGGCACCGGCTGTTCGTCAGCCGGTGACGGTTCATGGTGGACTTGACGTTTTTGGGCCCGAGCTTTTGCTCGATTAGCTCGAAGCGTGGTAAACGGTCACCTGATCGGATGACGTTCCACCGAGCGCTGTTTCTTGCCCGTAATCTTCTTTGCCCTTCTCTCCTGTTGCGCTCATGGACGACGTTCCGATGGTGCTCCTTGGAGGGCAAAGAAAATCATGGGCAAAAAAAACGCACTCCCAATGTTCCTCTTGCCCGTGGCATCGCTGCCCTTGGCTGCCAGTTGCTTGCGCGCGGCATCTCATCGGCCCTCCACGCGAGGCATGCGCGCAACTACCTACGAAATTGGCACTCTCGTCATTCGTGCTTCGTCATTCATTCGTCATTGGGTGTTTCGTCATTCGTGATTGCCCGGGGAATGGTGGTTTGAAAAAAGTGCCGGCCTGAATTGTGCCGAAAGCGCCGGCGCATCGCGTGCTGGTCCCATGTCGCGCCCTTTTCGACCAAGAGCCGCCCCGAGTTCTGCGCTGTGCGCGAGGTTGCTTGCGACTGGTCATGACCACCCGCAATAACACGTCGACTCCGGGACCCTCGACTGGAGGGTGACGCCCGGGCTAGAATCAAGGCGTTGGCGCTCACGCGAGGCTGGTCGTAAGAAGTCTTCGCCCACGTGTCGTGGCGACCAAACGTGCTCCGACGGCCAGTTGTTTTTGTCGCCATCCACGGCGCTCTTGGCGGGCCGAGCCGATTTCACACTTCTCGATGGCAGGTGAATCATGGATCCCGTTCCCGCACTCCCTATCGACCCCGCACTCAGCAACTCGCGGTCCTGGCGCTCGAAGTTAGCGGAGTTATTCGGGATCGACCCGCGTACGTTGGCGTTTTCACGTATGGCGGTAGCTCTGGTGCTGCTTTACAACCTGGCCACGCGTGGTGCGGAGCTGACGGCCATGTACAGCGACAGCGGGTTGTTTCCGATTGCCGACGTTGCCCATTTTTTGGGTTCGGATACTTGGCGTTGGTCGTTGCATATGCTCGATGGCAGCACAATGTACCAGGGCATTCTATTTGGCATCGCGGCGTTTTTTGCAGTGTTGTTATTGCTGGGGTTGTTTACGCGCACGGCGACGGTTGCTTCCTGGGTGCTGTTGGTGTCGTTGCACAATCGTGTTCCCGTCCTGGTGACCGGTGGCGACGTGCTTCTACTGATGCTCCTGTTTTGGGGCATGTTTCTACCTTGGGGACGCCGCGCATCGGTGGATGGCTGGCTGGGTGGCTATGGCAAGGATACGGTTCCGATCTTGAGCGTCGCATCGGGTGCTGTCTTGATTCAGATTGCCTTCATGTACTTTTTTACGGCCTTCTCCAAGTGCAATTATCTGTGGTTTGAGGGGCGCGCGTTGGAGTCGGTTTTTACGAATCCGCTGTTCACGCGACCGTTGGGCGTATGGTTTGCTCAGTTCCCACAAGCTCTGAAAGCACTCACGTTCGCAACATTGGTCCTCGAATTGGTGGGTCCGTTGCTAATGTTCAGTCCGTGGAAGACGCGCAAAGTGCGAATCTGGACAGTCGGTTGTTTTGTGTTGTTGCACCTCGGTATCGAGGCGACCATGTACGTGGTCATTTTCTCGCATGCGAGTCTCGCGGCCCTTACGCTGTTTACTCCCAGTGTGTTTTGGGAAAGTGCATTTGTGCGGCGTGTTGCCGGTGGTGTGTCGCGCGACGTTGTTTCCCATGCGGAGGCCGAGGTCGAGCCGGTTCGAGTTCGCCACCGCATGGCAGCATTGGCTGCTTCGGCCGTGTGCGTAGTGGCGTTGGTCTTTGTTCTGACGGTCAACCCGTTACTCTATTTCGGCAGTTCTGCCGTGCGTGCCAGAGTTCCTCGCGCTGTGTTGAGGTTGGATGAGTTGTTCGGATGGGGGCAGCGTTGGAGTATGTTTGCTTGCCCGGCAACCTACAATTATCGCTACGTCGCGGTTGCGGACCTGCGCGACGGGCGGACGGTCGACATCATGCGCAACCGTACGTTTACGGGCGACGAACGCCCTGAAGAGATGTCGCTTGACCCGCCCTCGCAACGGTGGGTGCAGATCATGGTTGATTTTGTAGGCCCTGGTCGACAGGTGTTGCGCGAGTCCTTTACCCGTTATCTGGCACGGCAATGGAACGCCACGCACGTGGCCGACGAGCAAATTGAGCACGTGCAGTTGGCGTTGATTTTTGAGGATCCAGACGCGAAGGATTTAAGTTCGAGCGTCCAGCGAGTCGTATTGGCGCGTTACGATCCACTGACCGAAGGTACGTATCGCGACGGCAAGCGGGATGGTGACTGGATCTACTATTATCCCAATGGTCAGAAGGAGGCGATAGGCCGCTATCGCGACGGTGTCGAGAATGGCCCGTGGACGATGTGGTATGAGGATGGTCGCCTCCAGAGCCAGGGGGTCTATCTCGACGGCCGCATGGATGGAAAGTGGGTATTCCACTACGAGAGTGGCGAAACGGTAGAGGCTTACTTTGACCATGGAGGCCTTGTACCTAAGCCGTTGACGCAACGGGAATGATTCACTTTGTCCACTGTGATTGGCCTGGTGTTTTTCCCATTCAGCCAAGACGCCACGTTTCTTAGCTGGGCAACGCCACTTTGCGATCGCAGTTCTTCGTAAATAACGAATTACCAATGACTAATGACGAAAGAAGCCGGAGTGACGAATGCCGAAAGACTTTCCATCGGACGGTCTTGTGGAGGCTGCATTTCAAACCATGTTGGAACTTCGGCCTTGTTTCGTCATTGGGTATTTCAGTATTCCCACTTGTTTGGCATGCTGGTTTGTGGTGATGATGCCTATTTCAGTGCAGTCCTAAAGGGGGGTTTTTGGCGTTGCAGCGGTCTATTGCTTGGCAACTGGGATGAATCGGGTACAATACCGATCAGCTGATCGGTGTGGTTTGCGGGAGGGGTAACGTTTCGCGGTCGGTCATCTCGTGCGAACGGCCGCCTATCATTTGGGTAGGTTTGTTTTAAATGGGTAGACCCGTTGTTGGTGTTGTGTAATGAGTAAGTTGAGAGTTCAATTTGTCTTCGGCTCGGTCCTGTTGGTCGCCGCGTGTGCGATTCAGGCGGATGCTGCATTGACGATTGTTGCTCCGGTGGGATGGGACAATTGCTCGAACATGGCTGACGGCGATAGGTATAACTGGCGCGAAGCTGCGGCCTCAGGGCTTAACGAGTCGCGGCGGGGGAGATATATGCGATTTGCGGTTGGCGACGCGGATGAGTTGTCGCCATTGTCTTCTGTACCGGTGGCAGTGACGGATACTCAGGAAGTTGATGAAGTTCTTGTGCCTTTACCCATTGCCGTTTCGATTCCACCTTCAGTGGCAGTCGCGAATCCGAGTTCTGGCGGATTGGGGCTCGCGAGTGGTTTTGTAGTGTTTCAAGTTGATCCGCTTCAGACTTTTCTCGTCACTGAAGCAAGCATGATTCTCCCTGCAATCCTTCCCTTTCGCTGGTTTCGACCTCCGCGGCGAATGCGCGTCTAGGCGTGTCTTTTCGTTTCGGTAAGTGAGGAAGCTATTGTTGGAGAGTTTTAACATGAGACGTTTTTTTCTTTTGGCCATGATGGCGGTGTTTATCGCTGCAGCACCGGTGCAGGGGGCTGTGGTCCGCTCTGGCTTTGATGCGAGTTCCTTGGCTGCTAATGACGACTTATCCACAGGACTTGAGGCTTTTGGATTTACCATTGATTTTTTTGGACAGGTATATTCTGGTGCATATCTGAATAACAATGGGAATATTACCTTCGACGCGCCGTTGTCCACGTTCACGCCATTTGGTCTTTTGGCGACAAGTACGCCCATCATTGCGCCGTTTTTTGCTGATGTGGATACCAGTGCCTATGTCGATCTGGGTGAAGGGGATCTAATGCGATACGGCGCTGGAACGGTCGACGGACGTGATGCATTTGGCGTGACTTGGGCTGGTGTTGGTGTCGGCTATTTCGACCACGGCGTCGACAAGCTCAATAAGTTTCAGGTTGTATTGATCGATCGTTCCGACACGGGGGTTGGGAATTTCGATATTGAGTTCAACTACGATCAGATCCAATGGGAAACGGGCGACGCCAGTGGTGGCAATTTTGGGCTGGGTGGAGATTCTGCTGTAGCCGGGTATTCCAACGGCGTTGATACGGCTTACGAGCTTCCTGGTTCGCATGTTAACGGTGCTTTTCTCGACTCCAATCCGAGTACCGGTTTGATTCACAATACGAATGTTCAAATAAATGGACGCTACGTTTATGCTGCTCGCAACGGCAGTGTGAATCCGCCCGCAGTTCCCGAGCCTGCGGCATGTGTCGTGTGGGGGCTGTTGGCCCTGATTATGGGCGGCGCCAGCTTGCGGCGCAAACGCCAGGCGTAGTCCCGCGATTGGTTTCGATTGTTCAATTGAGCCGGTGAGCTATTGCTCACTGGCTTTTTTTGGTTCGAGCTCGTAGTAGCTTG
>JAJRVM010000134.1 GCA_024277285.1 Planctomycetota bacterium | reverse complement strand
TATCCCAGAGCGGCACCAGCCGCGACGGGATGCGCGCGCTGCGACAGCGCAGGGGCACAGCGCGCAGGCCGCTGGCCTTGCGGTCAACCGCCATCCCAGAGCGGCACCAGCCGCGACGGGATGCGCGCGATGCGCCAGGGCAGGGCACAGCGCGCAGGCCGCTGGCCTTGCGGTTAACCGCTATCCCAGAGCGGCACTAGCCGCGACGGGATGCGCGCGGGCCAAGAAAGCCCAACGCTCCCCTCAGCGCACGGGGTGCCGAGGGGAGCGCCTTCACTTGCCTGCACTCTGTCTACTGGTTATGCCTTCGTCTATTCAATAAACCGTCGCAGCAGGATCGCGTTGTCCACATTGTGGTTCTCGCCCGGTTCAAACGCGACCGGAACGCTGCGATCGATGATATAGAACGCCCGATGTCGCTTGACCGTACCCGAGTCGGTCCCCAGCTCCGATCCCAATCGGAACCCATCCGGATGCGCTCGATCCACCACGGCCGGAGTCCCAGCGGGAAGCGAATCGGGCACGTTTGGCTCGACTTCAAAGTACCCCAAGGTGACCCAAACCGCATATGCGTTCGAGTTGTTGCTGACCAAGTTGCTCAGCCGAGCCGCACTGTGATAGCGGAACCGCGAGTGCCGGTTCTGATTCTGATACGGGTTGAGAACGTTCGTATTGACACTCTCGTCGGGAACGAATAACGCTTCTCTTCGAGGGCCTGGGGCAAACATATCCTCGCGCAACAACGTGGCCTGAACCGGCTCGTTCCGGCGCATGCTGGGGAAGTTCGGCAAACTTGGCGAGTCTGGTACGTTCGGCATCAAATCGGCGCTATCCGCATCACGGAACGGAGCCGCAAACAGCGTCGGATAATTCGAGTTCAGCTCGGTGGGAAGCCCACCATACCCGCGTCGACTCTGCAACACACGGTTGTACATCACCAGCCCCAGCGCGGTCGGGTCATAGGACGGATCCCCCTTGGTAATCCCCTCCCACACAAGACTATCGAAGATCGTGTTGATATTGATCCGACCTGGATCTTGGAACCGAGACAAGTGATTGTAAGGTGGCCGGAACGTGGCCCCAGCTGGATCGACACCGGTTGCCTGCGGGTTATACCATTTCTCGGCACCCACAAACGGTGAAGGCGTTTCGACATAGTCGAACAACCGATAGAAGTTGGCACCACGTGCGTTGCTCGGAACGATCTTTGAACTATGAAAGAAGTTCAACAAGTGCCGGAACGTACCGCGAAAATTAACAATATCCTGCGGGTTTGACGGCCTCGCAATCCCCCCGTAGGCCACCGAATCATACGGATCGTTGGTCGTTTGCGTGGTGCCGCTGGCATCTACGTGGACCTCGAATTCGTGCAACAACCGTGACGGCGTGCTTGCCGGAACTTGCATCAGCTCCAATGGATTGGCAAACGGCCGGTTATTCCAAATCAGCCATGGGAAGGGACGTCGCGGCGCACCGGTGTAGGGTGGTACCGCCGAGGCGACAGCAGCACTGATCGGCGCGCCCATCGTACCGTTCAAATAGCCGAGCGAGTGGACCAGGTTGTATTGGAAGTAGTGGTCCAACGACAGACCGCTGACCACGTCGGTCACCGGATTCGGAATCACCTGCGTCTCGAACGGTTCCTGGGAAGTAGGCGACCAGAGTCGATAGTCAGGGTTCGTGGCAATAAAGGGGCCATAGTTCGGCGGATTCCCAGTGAATGATGCGCGTCCGCCACGTTGACGAGTGGCGAAACGGATCGTGTTTGAAGCATTGTCGTCACTCACATCATCGTATGGATCGAAAGGATCGCCAGGATTGTAGCCTGCCTTGGTGCGATTTTCCTCGCCATTGAAAACGGTCAGGTCGACGGTGGCCCAGTCAACGGTAATGTACGGATTACGCGTCAAATCGTACGGCTCGAGCGGATTGGCCAGACGTTGCAGGAAAACCGCCTTATAGTCGAGCGTCGTGCCGGTATGCTGCAAATTGTTGATTGCAAGAGGCCGCCCCGCAATATTGTCAAACGGCTCGTCAGGGAATAGCCCGGGAGGCGTCCGCTGCGCGGAATCGGGATCGTCGTAACCGTCCGCAAGCCCGACTTCCGTGTCGTAGATAAACGTCGGTTCTTCATAGTAGTTGTTTTGCGGCAGCGGTTCGGACACACTCAGACCGATACCTGCGTTAATCAGCGCCGAGTCGGCCCACACATTGGCTCCCGTATTGGGCGCATACGCCGCACAGACAATCGCCAATGGATTACGAATCGGGCTCGGCGGCCCTAGCAGCAACGAGTAACGATCGTTGCCGTCATTATCGAAGATCCGGATACTCGGCCACGCCGCAACGGTTGTGTCAACCTTGATCTTGTGTGGGGACGGGTCCCAGAAGGTCGTTAAGTCATTATCATCACTCGCCCCGATTCGCGTCAGCAACCGGGGAACGACGACCGCATAGCTGCCAGGCGCCAGCTTGACAAACGACTCACGTTGCAACGCGTTGCCAGGGTCGGCTCCCAACGCAAAGTTGCGGCAGAAATAGGTTGCCAGGCCATCTCCCGCAGTGGGAGGTGCTTGTGGCGTGAACCATACGTACCGCTCGAGTGCCATTTGGTCGGCCTGCGGCGATGGTGGTACCGCACCACGAAGCGAACTGGGCAAATCCATATTGAATGACGTCGCCGGAACGCCGGTCGGCATTGGGTTGAATGAAGTACTGTCCGGTTTCCCGTTGCCCGTGCCGCGTTCGGCACGTTCGAGCAAACTGTCGGGCGAATTCCCATCGTTCAAAGGCTCGCTGATCGCCACGCGCCAAACCGGTGCACGAAAACCGGTCGAATCGGCCGGCGCCAGGCGGCCCAGATCCAAGTTACCATTGTTGTCGTACAATTCGCGTGGATAGCTGGTGTTGGTCGCGTTCGGGTAACGCGGGTTGGTGGGCAGATTACGTGTGCAATAGAGTTCTAAAGACAGCGTTCCTTGGGGGATCCGATACTGATCGAAATCGTCGTCCCCCGGAGTCGGAGCACCCACCGGTTCGCGTTTCCGCTGCCCAGCACGATCGTACGCCGTGTCCTTCACATTGCGATTGTGAAATGCCAGCGTTTCGGTCAGCAACAGGTCCGGATACTCGGCACCCCAAACCAGACGGCGATCGATCCCTTCGGGCGTGCCTGGGTCACCGTCCATGAGTTGCCAGCCATTGGCGTTAAACGGATCCACATCGTATTCAAACGGCGTCATGATTGCATCGGGATCGCGGAAGTCAACCACATTGATCGCCCATTGAGCAATACGATGTGCCGTCAGTTCCTGCCGTTCGGCTAATGTCAGTGCAGCCTCTTCGGTGGGATGGATAAACCCGTTCGCGCCACCAATTCGCTCGGTCAGCAACGTCATCAAGCAATAAAGATGCCGCGCGTAAATCTGCGGAGCGAATCGATTCGTGCTGATCAGAAAGTCATCATTCAAGTAGTTGAACGGTACGTTCACAAAGCTGGCCGGCACGGCACGTGAGCCAACCGCCGGTGGGCCAGGGTGTGACACCGTACTATTGGGCCAAACCGGTGTCGCGACATTATCCGCTTCCAACGGTTCGTCAACGACGAAGTTGCCATTGTCGTCACGGCCATTGCCCAACAAACGGTTGACATTGAAGCGCTCGCCATGCCAAATCTCTGTTGGCACCATCAGCAACATTTGGTTCTGAACCTGCGCTGGCGGTACGCCGCCATCGATCATCTTCTGGCGATACAGATCCAGAATGCTGTACGACTTCGCTGTCGTCGCTGGGAGGCTACTCGCAACCCTGTTTCGCTGGCTGGCCGGAACCATGCCGCTGGCGACGGGAAGGTGGCTGCTGATCGTCGTCAATAGCCGCCGAACGCGACGAGCAGCGACGCTGTTGCCCCCCGCCGAGTTGATCACGCTGGCGAGCAAACGATTCGGCAAGCTGGCCGCATCCACATCATCGAAACGCAACAGCCTTTCGAGCTCGGCAATCGTGAACGGCGCGTCAGTATATCCGGCTGACTTGCGATTCAGCACCGATTCGTACGGATCGCCAATCGACTGGGCATCTTCACCCATGTAGAACGCCAACGGCTGTCCGACGTAGTCCAAACCGATGCCACCCACTCCCATCACATCTGGCGGCATGCCATAGGCAGAGTACTGGGAGCCATATTGGAAGGGCATCCCCAGATTCTTGATCATGCTCATCGGGTCATCAACGTTGCTCTCGCCCCCAGCCCAAGTCGACACAGTGAGGTCGTGGCTGTACCGCTGCAAGAACACGTTATTCAGGTCCGTCGCGCCCAAGACATGTCCTAAGAAGATATCGGCCGGCCCCACGCCAAGACCACGTGGCAATAGCAAGGGTTGCGGCGGCATTGGCGGAAACGAAGCAAACGGCAAGGGTGTGGCCGGCAGCATCGGGTCCGGGGGGGCAGGGGACGTCTGCAAGGCTCCAGCCGATGCATACCAATTCGATCGCTGCGCCGTGTTGCTGTGCGCATTCACACTCAACCGCCCGTCCAGGTCCTGGCACAAGATAGCCACCAACGGCCGATAGCGGCGTCCCGAAGCATCCGTTTGGATCGGTAACCCCACATCAATCCAAATACTGTCAGGAATACCGTCGCCGTCGTTGTCGACGTCCCAGACCATCTCGGGCAACTGCTGCCCTGCGGGATTCCCCGTGTTCGGATCGACCTGGTCAGGCAACCCCATCGTCGATGCGAATTCAATTCCATTGGGAAAGTTGGGATTATCCTCAGGCAGCGGCCGCAAGATGATCATCCGCTTGAGATTGGCCAACTGGATCAACACCGTCGAATTGATTGCCGAACCAGAATCATCTACCGGATCATCATTGGCTCCCGAAATCGGATGGGGCCCTGAAATACCATCGGGGCCAAACGGGGCGCGAAACGCGGCAACTTGAAGGTCCACCTCGGTAACGCCATTGGGCACAAGCACGTTATCCGCAAAACGCTTCAGCCAAAAATTTACGAGCGCCGGGCGATGATAGGACGGAATGATTCCAACTGTCGGATCAGCCGGAACCATTGCCATAAACATGTTCTGAAAATCGACCGCGTCCCAACCTTCGTCAAGTCCGCCGACGTTGGGCTGGGTCAAGGCATCGGCCGCATAGTCACTGTAATTGGGCAGCATTGACATTTCTGGCTGCATAGATCCCGGCGTCAACGACGTGGTTGCTTCGAGTGTTTGATCAACACTACGATACCCGGCACCGGTCCCGTTAAACGGCCGTCCGTTAACCAGAAAACGAACGGTACCGCCCGGCCGTGGATAGGCCTTGCGGCCGCCTTCACCCGGCGACCATTCGACCGTAATCGTCCCACCGGCACCGGACGGATTGTACCGAACCACGCGAGCCGACTCGGCAATCATCGAAATATCATCGCTACCCGGCCACCCCAATTCGCCAGCGTCGTCCGCGCCATTGGCACCGTCGTCGTCGAACCCCGCGCGCCCCGGTTGGCCATCGAGACCAGCCGAGTAGACAGGTCCAAGAATCGTCAGCGTGCAACCGTTGTAGTACCCTGGCTGCGTCCGAAAGCTGTTGCGAAATGGCTGGTTAGCCAAACCAACGGGAGCAAATGTGATCTCCAGAAACTCGCCGCCCACTTGCTCGTTCCACGAAACGACAATCCCTGCCACGCCGTCGTTACCATACAAGTCGCGCAGCAAGCTGTGCCCGGTAAGACGCGAACGGGAATTCACCGGCGTGTCCCGTACCACCTGATAAATCACGCGATCCATCAGCTGGTTAGGCTTATCACCATACCGCGCTTGACGCGAATTCGCCTCCGCCGCGCGGCGATAACCGCCGGCGAGCAGAACGAAAGTCAAGCCGATCACAATCAGCAGTGTGAGAAGAGTCAGAACGACCAGCAGCACTACGCCGCGACGTGGTTTGTGTCGTCGTACCATCTTCTTGTTCTCCTACTCATCAAGAAACTCAGCGGGTGCTTGGGCCCCGGACACCGGTGTCCAAGCCAGATTCTTCAATACCGTGTGATCCCACCGAGTTGTTTTGACGTTATTTGCGAGGCACGAGGTGACATTCACGAGACCGAACAGTTGCACCGCAAATGAACACGAATCGTCGCTAATAACAGGTGACTTGTGATGCTAATTGGTCCACATCGAGGAACGCTCGAGGCGGATGGTTTTCTCGTGGACGTCGACCACGCCACGCACGATCGTGACTTGCGTAGCCGCTATGTTCGCCGTATCCCAATCGGGGCCCAGGACCGTGATCTCACGTGCCCAAACCGTGCCGTTGTAAACCGGATCGTCACCAACGCTGACTACTCGATACCATTTGTGAACGTTGACCGGAAATGTAGTACCTGCGCTCGGATCGAAAACGGTCTTCTGTCCCGAAAACATCACCCAATCGCCACCGCGCAACTCCAGATCGTCCTTGCCACTCGTGCCACGCGACGCGCGTGAAACAAGCACGACGTCACCACCGCTGAATGCCGGCATGCCACTGTAGAACGTTCCGACCATCACCACCCGCTCGCCAATGTCGTCTTCCGTTACCGGATTCCCCGTGATTGAATCGATCACCGTATCCCGGTCAACCGGGCGACGGTCGAAGACGACAATCGATAACGTGTATTCGTCAGTCACATTGACTGCACCGCCACTTCCAACTCGATCCAGCTTCGGAACGATCGTGGCCAGCCACGATCGTTCCCCCTTGGCATTACGCTTAATCGGAACGGCCGGCGCTCCGTTCAGGAACGAGAAATTCTGTACCGGCCCCACCGTTCGATCATTGGGCAATTCAAAGACCAGATCATCCCGACTTACGAACCGATCGATCGCGTCCGTCGCTGCCAGCACGCCATTGGGCGTCCAGCCACTTGGCAACGTAATACGTGCCATCGCCATGAGACCGCTGTCGTACTTGACGTTCATCGGAAACTGATTGCGTGCCGCTGCTTCGTTCGTATAGTTCGATCTCGTCGGATCGGCAAAACTGATGAAGTAGGGGTCAAGACAAAAGGACATGCCAGGTGGTGGTGCGAATCCACTGACGACCGGTACTGCAATATACTGAGGCGGTGAAGCCGAAGGATCAAACCACCGCCAATTATTCGGAATCGCCATGCCACGCGCCTTGAACTCGCGTGCGGCGTTTGCGGCCATTTGCGCGGAGGCATCGGCCACGGCGCCTTTGCGAGCCAGGGCACCACCCAACGGCAACAGGGCGCCGATACCGACCAACCCGATCATCACCACGCCGATCGAAAACATCACTTCCAACAGACTCACACCCGCGCGCACACGACGTCGGCCATGAGTCCGCCGCGGCTGGCAAGCGTTACTTGGTGGCAATTGAATCATCATCGCCCTCCCTTTTGTCGGGAACCACGAGCAAACTCGCGGGCCGCCTTGATTCGTTCAACCAACGTCAGCGGTGCAAACGTCGCAGCATTGTCTTCCGTCGTGATCGCGCCGGTCCGGTTGTTGATCGTCACCCAAAGATTGGTCAAGTCCGCCAAGTTGCTCAGTTCGGCGTCATCCGTACTTGCTGCCAGTGCCGGCGAGAGCACTTTGGCACGCCGTCCGATCAACAGGTAGATCGAGCCACCTGCGATGTACTGAATGTTATTGACAAACACTGAGCTGGTTTGACCGCTCGGAGTGAACATGATGACAATGGGTTCGTTCGGCAGCGCATTCGCAAAGACATTCGCAGTCGAACCAACGCCCACCCCCGAAACGGTAAGATCCACAACCGAGTCGCCGGGCAACGTCAGCGGACTGACAATCGACTTCGACGGACTGCGCGTGATTTCATAGGTCAGTCCGGGTCGCGGACCAACATTCGCAGGAGGATGTTCGGTGCCCCGTGGAACCGCTCCGGTCGGCAACGTGATCTCATATCCCGTCGCCAGTCGTGTGCACGTGTAAAGCGGTCCCTTGTGATCAAAGCGAATAAAAAACTTCTCGCCCGGCGCTACCAGTTGCCCGAGTACCGCTGGATTTGAAACGAGATTCTGGCCGTAGGCATCGCCAAAATAAAGCTGCCCCACGCCGCCACCTAAGGATTCAACCGTCGCACGGGCGCCTAGAACGTCGCCTGTATAATTGGGGCTGATTTCGGCCAGATAGAGCTGAACGGAGTACTGTGGGTCGCCAACAGGGGCAGCGGCTTCGATCCAAACACCTACCGGGCGCCCGGTCCCCGCAGCGCGCGCCTTCGCGCCGGCGAAGAAGGCATTCACCTGACGTGACGCTTCACGCAACTGCCGGTTCTGGAACGCCGGACGAATCATGGGGATGGCTACCGCCATCAAGATCGTCATGATCGCGATCACCATCAGCAACTCGACCAGTGTCATACCGGTCGGGAAACGTCGGTTGTTCAGTCGGTTGTTCCGAGGTCTCGCCATAACGGACTACCTCACTTCCGGTAAATGATTCGTG
Organism: Planctomycetota bacterium; assembly: GCA_024277285.1. Next base: position 10,891 of record JAJRVM010000134.1, on the reverse strand, counting down.
ATATTGTCGCCGTAATCAAGGCCTGCAACGCTCCCGATTTGCGGAAGCGATATCTGGGGTGGTGACGGTTCATTTGGGTCGATGGCGTAGGGGTCACCGTATACATAGGGACTTGGCGGGACAGGAGCATTCGGGTCGATTGCCGCAAAACTGAAGATCATGCCAAACAGCTTGTCGCGTCCCGCGGAGACCACAACCGGATGGAGCAAGAAGGGATCGTTGTACTCAATACCATCCCGCCACCGACCGTCGATTTTCAAGGGATCAAACGGGTCGCCGTTGCCGAGTCCCGCGTTTCCGGCTTCGGTCGGCTCGATATCGCCCAACTGAATATCCGAACGGAAGCCTGGTGCCCAGCGCAGAAAATAAATTGGAACGCCCCACGGATCCTGAATCTCGGGCATGCCATCGCCGTCCGCATCGCCGATCTCACCTTCAGTGAAGAAATCCAAGCCCGTGGTATCACCGTCGCGCATGGTGGCGAGTATCAAGTACAGACACTCGGCCTGCTCATGCTCGGGCGTCCAGCCGTTCAGGTCGGCCGGATTACCCACACTCTGTCGCATGGCGCGGCGCAGATAAGCTCCCCAAATCGCGGGGGCCGACTCGAGGGCACTGGCCCCCACCAATAAATCCGCCTTGCGGTCCGGCAACTCCATCCGCATCAACTCGCGCATGCCACGCAAACGCATAGCCCCAGCGACTCTTGGATTCGTGCCACGTGGAACACGAACCGGCACAGCCCTTGTGCGGTAGGACTCCCACTTCTGCATGAGCAATTGGTTTATCCTTGCAACTTGCGACCGCGCGCGGCTTTCCTTGGCATCTTCGCGCACACCCTGTAGTGCAAAGAGCGTCATGCTGGCAATCAAGCTGATGATGGCAATCACCACCAACAGTTCGACCAACGTGAATGCGCGGCGATCAGCGCGAATCATAACATTCATTCTTCCACATCCTCAATCTTGCCACCTTCGGTGAAGTTGGTGATGTTATCGACGTGGCCAAAGAAAAAGTCCGCTGTCACGCGAGGATCGATCGCGGGCGGCGCGACATCGGGAAAAATGGGCTGCTTCGTGACAAAGTTGAAAAAGACCGGCAACGTTGCGCCGCTGTAGCTAGACGCCGGTGAAAACGGGATCGAATCGTTGAAGACCAGCGTCTGGCCGGTTCCATAGTGATCGTCCAACCCAGCGCTAATGATCTGATACGTCTGTGGCCGCGCAAACTCAACGAATTGGTCAGGTGGGTCCACGGCGGAGCGAAACGCCGCGTTGAGCCTATTCGCCTTATACGGAACGGCAACCCCTGGAATGCTCGGATGACTGTAAACCGTATACGTTGGCTGTCCACCCAAAATGAAACTGTAGGTACGCGAATCGAAGTAGACGTAGGGCGCTTTCCTGCTCTTGGGTGCATAAACAGGGAAGCTGTCGCCATCGTCGGTAAAGTCGAGGCGGCCCTTGTCGAAGCCGTAAACCCCATTATTCCGCTCAGGGTTGGGAACAACATCCGAAATCACAAGTGGGTTGCCCGCCGCCGTTACCAGGAAAGGTCCGCCTTTGCCCGTGAAGGGACGTTTGGGATCAGCACTAAAACCACCGAGCCAAAAGACCAGCGCTTCCGCGGGATCAATGGGGGCACCCGCCTTGGCTTGGGCAAACTGGAGCACCGCCATGTCAAACGGGGTAATGTGTGACCACGCCGATACGATGTGCCGTTTTACCAGCGCCGGGTTCGTAAAGTTAGGCGGGAAGTCCCCGTACTTCAGCTTGTAAGCTTCGACTCCCTTTTCGATGTCGGTAATCTCCATCGCAATCCGCGCGTTGAGCGTTTTCCTACGCGCCATGCCGATCGCGGGCAGCAGCAGACCGGCGAGGATGCCGATGATAACAATCACAACCAGCATCTCCACGAGGGTAAACCCCGCGCGCTGGGGTCGTTGGTTCGTTTTCATCATTTCTATCCCTCCGGTGTTCGTGTCTAAAATGCTCAGCCGTTTTTGAAATTAAGACGCCCAAAGTTAAGACGCCATCGGCCCGCCTGCCGAAACGCCCGTTCCGGCAAGCATGGGAATGCCGTGAGTTCGTTTACGATAGTTTCGTAATCAAGTCGACCAGCGGCAGGAACAACGAGACGACAATAAAGCCGACCGCAAAGCCGAGGAAACAGATCAACAGCGGTTCCAACAGACTCATCAAACCGTCGGTCATCGTCCGCACTTCTTCGTCGTACGTGTCGGACACCTTGTACAGCATCGTGTCCAACTCGCCTGTCTCTTCACCGACGTCTACCATGTTGACCACCAGGTCGTCGACAAATCGAGCGTTCATACGCGTTAAGTACCAGAGCGAGCCCAAGACCGACCCGACAGCGACCATCGACAGGCCGGTTTGCATCATGTTAGGCAAGAAACAGAAGGGAATCATCGGGCCACCGAGCAATGCACACCAGAAGAACATCGCTACCGGGTGGAAGCCCGGCTTCGAGTTCTCCTTCATCGGCTTGGCGATCGTCTCACCTTCGCGAATCGCGTCGGTCACCTTGGCGTACATCCGCTCGAATAACGAGTTGCCGGCCGTCTCGCGAGTGATCGTCAACCCTTCCAAAATCGGCACACCACTGGCCACCAACGTACCAAGTGTTCGCGTCGTGCGAGCTAACACGTTCTTTTCCAATAAAGCCCCAAAGACGGGCACCTTCAGGACAAACATGTCCCATCCCATGCGACCATGCTTGAACTTCTTGACCAGCTTGATAAACAGGAATATGCCAAGTGGAATCGTGGGGATCAGATACCAGTAGGTCACGATATTCTTGGACATCGCCATCAACAACTGCGTGGCCACCGGCAACTCGAGCCCGAATTCCGTAAACATCTCTTCAAACGTCGGCACGATACTGATCATGATGAATGTCAAAATACCGACCGCGACCATCACGACCACAACCGGGTAGATCATGGCACCGCGAACTTTACGTTTGAGTGACTCGGCACGTTCCATGAACTCGGCAAGCCGCTGCAGGATGATCTCCAAGGCACCACCCGCTTCACCCGCCTTGATCATGTTCACGTACAAGCGATTGAACGTCTTCGGCGACTTGGCCATCGCTTCGGATAACGTCGCACCTGATTCAATCTCGTCACAAACGTCCATCAACGAATTCTTCAATCGCCCCGCCTTGGCCTGGCCTTCCAGGATCCGCAAGCTGCGCAAAATCGGCAGGCCGGCATCCTGCAGAATCGACAGCTGCCGCGTGAATGCGGACAGATGCTTGCCACGCACCTTGCCCATGGCAAACGAACGCTTCTTCTTCGCCGCCGATTCGGCCGCTGCGCCCGCTCCCTTCTTGACGGAGATCTTCGTTACGAAGTACCCCATCTGACGGATCGTCGTTTGTGCTTCGTCCTCGGATACGGCGTCAATGACGTCCTTGATTTCCTGACCAGTCGCGTCCATCGCTTCGAATTGATACGTTGGCATCGTCGAAGTCCTTTGCTGTCACGAGTCCCGCTGTTGCCGCCACTGGCATACGCTCGGACCATGCAAGTTCTTGTACGTAGCCGGCACACACGACGTGTGCTGGCTATGAATCTACAACTTATGAATCTGTAACTGTTTAGCCATCTGAAGTGGGACGTGCACTCGAGTTCCTTTTCCATCGGTCGACCCCCACCGCCTTGTGCGGTGGGTGAAGAGGATTGGCAGGCTACCCGTGGCATCCCATCCCCCCCCAGCATCGCGGGTAGCTCACCAGACGCTTTCACCCATGGGAGTCTCTTGAAAGCGACATTACTTCAATCCGCTAAATATTACATAAACCTAAGATCCGGTGAATATTCAAACCACTGAGTCCCACACACGTGGCACACGCATCGCTGCGCGCGCCCGTCACGCTCGCTAGATCCACTTCGCTACGCGTCGATAATCGTCTCACGCAACACTTCATCCGCCGTCGTCACGCCTTGCCCCAGGAACTGGATCCCCGCGTCACGCAAGGTGACCATGCCGTTGGCTCGAGCCTCATCGCGCATCGCGTCAATCGATGCGTTCTCCATGATCATGTCACGCATCTTGTCGGTGATAATCATCAGCTCAAACAGGCCGACACGCCCCTTGTAACCCGTATTGTTGCACGTTTCGCAACCGATGCCGCGAAAGAATTTCAACCCGTCACTCTCTTCATCCGTCAGGCCAAGCTGCGCCATCATGTCGGGCGTCGGGGTCATCTCTTCACGACATTGCGTGCAAATGCGGCGCACCAGACGCTGTGCCAAAATAGCCTCGACCGTCGCCGTGATCAGGAACGTCGGGACTCCCATATCCTTCATACGCGTAATCGTGCTCGGCGCATCATTGGTGTGCAATGTGCTGAAAACAGTGTGGCCGGTCAACGAAGCTTGCACCGCAATCTCAGCCGTCTCCAGGTCGCGGATCTCGCCCACCAGGATCTTGTCCGGGTCCTGCCGCAGAATACTACGCAGACAAAACGCAAAGGTATTGCCGATGTCCGCGTCAATCGGGATCTGCACGATCCCCTCCATGTCGTATTCCACCGGGTCTTCCGTCGTAATCAGCTTATCCTCGATCGTGTTCAGTTCGTTCAGGGCCGAATAAAGTGTGGTCGTCTTACCCGATCCGGTCGGACCGGTCACCAACACGATGCCATTGGGCTTGGCAATGACGTCTCGGAACGCGTCGATCGTCGCCTGGTCCATCCCTACCTTGTTCAAGTCCAGCGATACCACGCTGCGATCAAGGATCCGCATGACCACGCTCTCGCCAAAGAGTGTCGGCAGTACGCTCACGCGCAGATCGACCGGGTGCCCCCCCACCGACAATTCGATCCGGCCGTCTTGCGGCAGCCGACGTTCGGCAATGTCAAGGTTGGCCATCACCTTGATGCGCGTGGTAATCGCGAACGCCAAGTGACGTGGCGGCGGAACCATCTCGTACAACACGCCGTCCGCCTTGATGCGGATGCGAAACTCGTCTTCAAACGGCTCAAAGTGGACGTCGCTCGCATGGTCTTTGATCGCCAGCAACAAGACCATGTTCAACAACTTGCGCACCGGCGCACTGTCGGCTAACGCTTCGGCACCGGTCAAGTCGATCGGCCCGTCACCCGTTAACGCCTCGGCTTGCTTGAGCAGCTCTTCGTCGTCTTCCAGGTCGGCAATGACGCTCTCAACACTCTCGCCAGCCGTGTCGTAGTAGCGATCCATCGCCTGCTTGATCTCACGCTCGGTCGTCACCACCAAACGAATGGTGTAGCCGAGGAACGTGCGCAATTCGTCCGCCACCGCCAGATTCTGCGGTTCGGCGGTGGCAACCGTTAACGTGTCATCTTCAAATTGGACCGGGATAACACGATAGAGCTGCGCCATCGTCTCGCTGATCTGTCGCACAATGTCCGGAGCCAAGCTGGCTTCGGTCAAATCGATGACTTTCAGGTTCATCTGTTCGGCCAGCGATTGGGCCAACTGATCGTCCGTAATCAACCCCATTTCCTCGGCAATCTTGCCAAGTTTCTCGCCCGGCTGCTGCTGTTGCTCTTCAAGCAACATTTCGAGCTGGTCGTCGTCGATAAAACCCATGTCGACGAAAATCTGCCCAATGCGACGAATGGCCATGTCTGTTCCTCAGCAACTACAACACCAAGTTCATGGGCACCCAACCGCTCGCGGTCAGCCTACCCGGTTTCACGTACACACGTTGCTTTCTCTCGCACTGCAGAGCCGTTCACCTGCCCAACCGCAAGCCGGCTCGTGACGTTGGCTCGCCCCGCGAGCCCTCTTTCGACCTGCCTCAACACGCCTATCTTCCACCCACATCGATCTATCACAGCCACCGGATACAGACTGCTCGGGCCAAGTAGATTATTTTTAAAAACTCACGTAAGGGTGATCGCACGCTGTCGCATCGAGCTAAACAAGCGGTTCCCATCAAAACCGACGGATCGCGCCGGGCGTCAGCCCCTTACGATGTTTCGCCAAACTCGTCTTCTTCGTCCTCGTTCTCAAGCACTTCGCGTTTGTAGGTCACAATGCGCTGCGCCAGATCGTCGGGCCGATGCGCTTTGGCAAGCACATCTTCCACCGTGACGATCTCGTCACGCCACAAGTTGAACAACGCATCGTCCATCAACTGCATGCCGAACTTGGCACCGGTTTGGATCGCGGAGTTAATTCGAAACGTCTTGTTTTCGCGAATCAAGTTCGCGATACCCGGGGTTACCACCAGTGTCTCGAAAGCCGCCACGCGGCCGCCACCGATCCGAGGCAACAACGTCTGTGCCAAGACCCCAATTAACGCCGTCGACAACTGCGTGCGGATCTGGTCCTGCAAGTTCCCCGGAAACGCATCAATCATTCGATTGACCGTGCCTTGAGCACTGTTGGTGTGCAACGTGGCAAATACAACGTGGCCGGTTTCCGCCGCCGTAATGGCCGCCTCAATGGTCTCCAAGTCACGCATTTCACCCACCAGAATCACGTCCGGATCCTGCCGCAACGCACGACGAATCGCCTCCGCAAAGCTCGGCACGTCCACACCAATCTCGCGCTGATTGACCGTCGACTTCTTGTGGTAATGGTAAAACTCGATCGGATCTTCAATCGTGATGATGTGGTGGTCGACGTTCTCGTTGATGTAATTGACCAAACTGGCCAATGTCGTACTCTTGCCCGAGCCCGTCGGCCCCGTAACCAAAAACAGCCCTCGTGGACGAAGCACCAGATTGGTGATGACGTCGCCTAACCCCAACTGCTCTGGCTTGAGCTTGTCGGTCGGGATCTGCCGCAACACCATGGCAATGTTGCCGCGCTGCTTGAAAATCGAAACGCGAAAACGTGCCTTGTCGCCAAACGCGAAGCCAAAGTCCGAGGTCCCCGATTCCTGCAGCTCCCGCTGGCAACGCTCCGGCGAGATGCTCTTCATCAACGAAACCGTATCTTCCGGTTCCAGAACCTTCGTCTCCAACTTACGCAACCGGCCGTGTAGACGAAAAACGGGGGGTTGCCCCACCGTAATATGGATGTCGCTGGCCCCTTGCTTCACGCAGGCCATCAAAAGCTTGTCAATCAGAATCTGTTGTGCCATCGGTGCGCTTCTATTGCGATGTGTGATTGATGAGTGAGAACGGATCGTTCCCGAGAAAAGTTACCAACCCTCTCATTTGTTCAGCCCGCGTTAGCATCGTTCAGCCCGTTAGCAATCGTGTCCACCAGCTTCGAGCTGCCCTTTCGAGCTGCCCGAAGAATACCACTGACCGCCAGAACCCCCGCTCTCGCCCCGATACGGGCCCCAGCCCGATGCGGGACCCAGCTCTAACTCGCCGCCAACGATCGCGCCAACCACTGCCGTCAACTATCAATCGAGTTTCAACCTGGCAGGCAAACCAGCACCGCATCGGTTGAGCCTGAGTAAGACCGAATAAGAACTTTGAATAAGAACTACAGGGCCGCCAACCAACTACGAGCTCCCGCTCGCACAGCAATGCCCCCGCTCCCGTTGGTCGCTGATTTTCGCGAAAGAGAGCACGTTTCTTGCCGTTAATAGCAAAAGAGAAGCAACCGAATCGTGTGACAACGGACCGAACGGCCGTTGTCCGTCAACCGATTATTCGCCGTCGGGCCAAAGAACTCAAATAACGAGGCGGTCATGCCACGCCCATTCGGTGGGCACTTCCCCCCTCTCAATCGCGGCCAACCGCCCCTTTCGATCACCTCAAACTCCCAGCCGTCCTGCTGCCTCGACACTCGCCAACCCACCCCTCCAAGCCACACCCATCCAGCCATAAGAACTAACGTCGAGTCGTTTCGATCGCGCGTGATTAGCCCAGTGCATGCTCCACCGTTCTGGGCGGTGGCCATTACGCGACAATCACATCCTGCTCGGTCCGCTTCGCCACGCGATAGACCTCTTCCAGTGTGGTCACTCCGGTCAAGGCCTTGCGAATCCCGTCTACATAAAGTGTTGACATACCTTCACTAATGGCTGCCGCGCGGATCTCGGTGGAAGTTGCCGCGTGGAAAATCAAGTCGCGAATCTTCGCCGTGATCATCATGATTTCAAAGATTGCCAATCGTCCACGATACCCCTTCTTCTGGCAGTAGGAACAGCCTTTTCCGCGTGCGAAAGATGCGTTCTTGGCCAACTCGAGCGAGATTCCAGCGTCGGCCAAGACGCTCTCCGAAGGCGTGTAATTCTGCTTGCAGCGATTGCAAACCACGCGTACCAAACGCTGTGCCAACACCGCAATTACACTGCTCGCCACCAGGTATCCAGGCACTCCCATATCGACCATACGTGTCACAGCACTGGGCGCATCGTTCGTGTGTAGCGTACTGAAAACCAAGTGTCCAGTCAGAGATGCCTGAATCCCCATCGATGCGGTCTCGGAATCTCGCATTTCGCCGACCAGAATGATATTCGGGGCTTGACGCAACATGGAGCGAATAATGCGTGCGAAATCGAGTCCGATGCTGTGCCGCACCTCCACTTGATTGATGCCCGCCAGGTAGTATTCGACCGGGTCTTCCGCCGTGATAATTTTGCGGTCCGGCCGGTTCAATGCATTGAGCGCCGCATAGAGGCTGGTCGTCTTGCCTGATCCGGTCGGGCCGGTGACCAGAATAATCCCATTAGGACGGCGGATCAGCGACTGGAATTTCTGGAAGTCTCCCTCCCCCAATCCGAGCTGTCTAATACCCACCTTAATACTGTCTTTGTCAAGCAATCGCATGACCACCGACTGGCCGTGGTTGGTGGGAATCACGCTGACGCGCAGGTCGAGCTCTTTTTCGCCCACTGTCACTTTGATCCGTCCGTCCTGAGGACGCCGACGTTCGGCGATGTCGAGCTTGGAAAGAATCTTGATACGTGAGAGCAGGGCTCCCAACAGTCGCCGTGGTGGGCTATCACGCTCGATCAACACGCCATCGATCCGGTATCGAATGCGAATCTTGGTTTCGAACGGCTCAATATGAATATCCGAAGCGCGCAATTGCACTGCTTCCTGAATCATGAACTGCACCAAGCGAACGACCGGCGCACTATTCTCGTCCACGATTTCCGTGGCCGCGATGTCAGAATCTTCCGTCTCGGTGAAGTCGATCGCCGTATCGGTGAACTCCTGGAGCATCGAGTCGGCACTTTCACCTTCCACTTGACCGTAGTAACGGTTGATCGCCTCCAGAATACTCTCGCGGGGGGCTAGTGACGTTTCGACCTTGCGATTCAAGATGAACCGCAACTTTTCGATCGTCTCGATGTCGAATGGGTCGCTCACGGCAACGCGCAGCGCATCATCTTCATGAGACAGTGGCAACGCGGCATTTTCACGCGCAACCGACTCGGGGACCAGCTCGATCACGTCCTCGGGAATCTTCAACTCGCTGAGATCCACATACTCCATGCCATGAAACTGCGCCATCGCTTTCATGACATCTTCGCCTGTCGCATACCCCAATTTCACCAGACAATCGGCGATGTTGACGTCCTGCTCCCGCGCCATCTGCTCCGCTTCGTTGAGTTGGTCGCGGCTGATAATCCCAAGCCGAACCAGGATATCTCCAAAATCTTCGTTAGCCATACAAAGGGTTCCTTGGATCGACCGTGTGCGAAACGACGCATTAGTGCGGCGCACGCTAGAAATGAGAGAAGACCTTCCCAACAAGTCATATCAAGACAGGAAGACACACCAACACGAAGTACCAGCGCCACGACGCGTTGCCGAGCAACCCGGCGGCAGTCAAATGACAATCTGGCCCGGCAACTGCCGATAAAATGTGCCTATTTTTCTATAATGGCCTAGGGACGCGTAGCTTGTCAATCGTTCGACATCCCCTTAGCCGCCGGAAGTCGAGACAGATCGTCCGATTTTGCGGCCACACCGGACGTACGCACGAACACACCACCACGCATGGGGGGGGCACGATTCGAAATCAGATTCGTTCGAAATCAGACTGTCTGGGATTGATGGGAGGGCCACAGATGGACACGGATCTTCACGGAGATGGGTTGAGGGGCAAGCTTGGCGACGAGCTCTTTTTCATTGGTGTTCATTAGCGGCCGTCAGCGGTCCCCCTCCTGCCGTGTCGAAATCAGACTGTCTGGGGATGATGGGAGGGCCACAGATAGGCACGGATCTTCACGGAGACGGGTTGAGGGGCAAACTTGGCGACGAGCTCTTTTTCATTGGCGTTCATTAGCAGTCATCAGCGGTCCCCCTCCTGCCGTGTCGAAATCAGACTGTCTGGGGATGATGATGGGAGGGCCACAGATAGGCACGGATCTTCACGGAGACGGGTTGAGGGGCAAACTTGGCCACGAGCTCTTTTTCATTGGCGTTCATTAGCGGCCGTCAGCGGTCCCCCTCCTGCAGAGAACGGTCTATCGCGTCGAAATCAGACCGTCGAAATCAGACTGTCTGGGATTGAAGCAACGGGATCGCCTTGCCAATTCTCTTGGTGCCGCAGCAACTCTGGCCCGGAGGGCCATCACAGCCTTTGCCGGGGTCGTCAGACTGCGGAATCTGGCCCCCCCCCGAGAAAAGCCCCGGAGGGGCGATACAGGCATCGGCCCAAATCAGGCTGTCTGGTTCTTTGGGCATCGGCCCAAATCAGGCTGTCTGGTTCTTTGAGTCTCCGTTCCTGACTCGGTGGCAATAGATGGCTTTCTGGAGGCTTGAACCTGTTCATGCTCGGGATGGAATCCCAAGCTACAAGTCGAAATCAGGCTGTCTGGTTCTTTGAGTCTGGTTCTTTGAGTCTCCGTTCCTGACTCGGTGGCAATAGATGGCTTTCTGGAGGCTTGAACCTGTTCATGCTCGGGATGGAATCCCAAGCTACAAGTCGAAATCAGGCTGTCTGGTTCTTTGAGTCTGG
>JAJRVM010000133.1 GCA_024277285.1 Planctomycetota bacterium | reverse complement strand
TCGTTTCTCAACGCCTTTACGCCCGCCAGGGACGGTGTGCTCAATGACCCCCAAGGTCTGGTGTTTGGGCCCGACGGCAACCTCTACGTGGCCGGTTTTGGGAGCGACAATGTCGTACGATATAATGGCACGACTGGCACGTTGATGGGTGAATTCGTCGCGAGCGGGAGCGGTGGATTGGATGCCCCTGTGGGCATGGCGTTTGACGACGCCGGCAACCTCTATGTTGCTAGCTTCTACTCCGATGAAATTCTGCGCTACGATGGCGTTACAGGAGCATTCATAGACTCCTTCGTTAGCGTCGGAAGCGGCGGCCTGGACTACCCGACGTACCTGACCTTCGGGCCAGATAGCAACCTGTATGTTAGCAGCGCTGGAACGGACTCCATTCTCAGATACCACGCGACAACCGGTGCGTTCATTGACTCATTCGTGTCATCCGCGAGCGGTGGTCTCGACGCACCTCGCGGCTTGCACTTTGAAAATGATGAGTATTTGTACGTCGTCAGCGCGAAGACGAACGAAGTCCTTCGTTATGACGGAACGTCCGGTGCGTTCATCGACGAATTTGTACGAGCAAACAGCGGGACACTCGATTTTCCCATCGAACTTGCGTTTGACGACAACAGGAGTCTGGTGGTAACGAGCAAGAACAGCAGCGAAGTTCTTCGCTACGCACCGGCTTCATCGGCCGCATTTGCGATAACGATGTCGGGCCCGATGTCCGCGGCGGTTACGATCGATGTCACCACAGCCGATGGATCGGCCGTGGCCGGAGTTGACTACACTTCTGTCAGCGGCACAGTGACTTTCGCTCCCGGCGAAATCACTCATGCGATTGTCGTGCCCACGATTGCCGACAGCAAGACCGAGGTTGTCGAGAGCTTTACGGTTGATCTGAGCGGCCCCGTGGGTGGAACGCTCTCGGACGCTCAAGGAACGGGTCTCATCCTGGATGAGGGATATGCGATTCCTGTTCCCGCGCCGGCTGACATCGTGAGTTGGTGGGAGGCCAATGGAACGGCGGAAGATGCAGTGGGACCAAATGACGCCACCCTGTTCAACGGCACTACGTTTGCCGATGGACAAGTCGGAGAGGCCTTTAGCTTTGATGGCGTTAATGATGGTGTCCAGGTTGCCGACGATGATAGTCTGAAACTGACGGAGTCAATGACCATCGAAACGTGGCTGTACGTCGATTCATTCCCAGCGTCCGAGCATGGAATCGTACTGTTTCGGGGAGATGACCGTGGCGGACTTGATCCCTACCACATTTCGGTGACTGCCGAAGGGCTGGTGTTTTGGGAGGTTGCAAGTTTGACCAATGCGACCGCCCTCACTGCCCCAGTACCCACGGGGAAGTTCATACACATCGCTGGAACTCTTGACGACCAGACGGGCCTTATGCGGCTCTATGTGGATGGGGATGTGGTTGCGGAAACCGTAACCACCGTGCGACCGTTCCGCGACTTGGATCCGGCAAGTAACCCGGGCATTGGCATCGGCCACCACGGCGGTTTTCCCGATTCGCCTCATAATTTCGCATTTGATGGCCTGATCGACGAACTGAGCGTTTATGATCGGGCACTAACTGCAGATGAAATCGCGGCGATCCACACTGCGGGAACTGCGGGCAAGAGCGAGGGACCGGGGATCACCGTCATGCGACCTGACGGCTTGTCGGTCACAGAAGCGGGCAGCAGCGACGTGTCGGCCATCGTGCTCAACACTCAGTCGGCGTCAGATGTCACAATCGCGATCGCGTCGAGCGATACAAGTGAAGGGGTCGTCAATGAAACCAGCTTGACTTTCACGTCGGCCGACTGGAACATCCCGCAACAGATCTGGATCACGGGTGTGGACGATACGGTTGCGGATGGTAACACGCCCTTCAGTATCATCCTGGCACCCGCCGTTAGTGCCGATCCACAATACAACGGGCTCGATCCGGTCGACATCTCTGTGACGAACCTGGACGACGATGCCCCCATTCTCCTTTTCGCCGACAGCTTTGAAAACGGTCAGTGGAATGGCAAGTGGGTCGAGGATAGCCAGAACGACTGGTTTACTTCGACTCAACGCAAAACGGATGGCAGCTACTCGGCGGAAGTGGATGGACGGGCAACTGATGCCACTCTGACTATCGCTAATCCAATCGATCTCACACCTTACGGTGATGCCGAATTGACGTTCGACTGGTTTATCGAGAACGGGTTAGATAGCGGTGAGTACCTGGCACTCGATCTGTACAATGGTTCCAGTTGGATTGAAGTGGCGAAGCTCAGCGGCAATGTCGATCAGGAGAATATCTGGCACAGCGAGATAATCACCGTTGATGGCGCCTACATGGTCAGCGATTTTCAATTCCGATACCGAGCGAAGATGAGTGGCTCGCGTGAAGATGCCAACGTCGACAACGTCCAATTGGTTGCCACCAGCCTGGCCGCGCCACCCAATGCGGCGCCCACGGCCGGCAATGATTCAGCCGTCACCGACGAAGATGTGGCCGTCACGATTCCCGTGCTACTGAACGATACGGATTCCGATGGTGACACACTAACGATCAGTAGCGTCACGCAAGGGGCCAACGGATCGGTAGTTATCGCCGGTACGTCGATCACGTACACGCCCGATGCGGATGCCAATGGCGCCGATACGTTTACGTACACGATCAGCGATGGTAACGGCGGAACCGATACGGGCAGTGTGGCCGTGACGGTCAATCCGATCGACGATCTGCCAGTGGCGGTAGACGATTCGGCCACGACCAATGAAGACGTGGCGGTTACCATCGCCGTGCTCGGCAACGATACCGATGTAGACGGCGATACGCTGGCGATCGACTTTGTCACCCAAGGTAACAATGGCGGGGTGACGGTCAATGGTGACAATACGCTGACCTATACGCCCGCGGCGAACTATTTCGGCACGGACAGCTTTGCGTACTCGATGACCGATGGCACAACCGTTGTCTCGGCCACCGTCACCGTAATAATCAATGAAGTGAACGACGCGCCCGTGGCATTGGACGACGTGGCGACCACACTCGAAGACACCGGCGTTACAATCGATGTATTGGCCAACGACTCGGACGTGGACGATGCGGCTCTCGCGATCGATTCGGTCACACAAGGCAGCCACGGTACGGTGACCATCGCGAGCGGCAAGGTCCAATACGCGCCGGCAGCCAACTACAACGGCAGCGATAGCTTCACCTACACAGCCAGCGACGGGCGTGGTGGCACGGCGACCGCAACGGTCAGTGTTACGGTTAGCCCGGTTAATGACCAGCCGGTGGTAGCCGGCGACGCATATACGGTGGCACAGGACACGACGCTCACGATCGCCGCGCCCGGCGTGATCAGCAATGATACGGACGCGGACGGCGATAGCTTGAGTGCGACGGTTGTCACGAACCCAACTAGCGGCTCGGTTACGCTCAACGCGGATGGTTCGTTCCAGTATGATCCTGTTGCGAGTTTCCACGGCAGTGACAGTTTCACGTACAAGGTCAACGATGGGACGGTCGACTCGAATGTCGCCACGGTGAATATCACGGTCACGCGCGTCAACGTGGCGCCGGTGGCTGCGGGTGATGCGTACAGCACGAATGAAGACACTCAGCTGAACATCGCCGCACCCGGCGTTCTGGCAAACGATACTGACACGGATGGCGATCCGCTGAGCGCAATCCTGATCAACGATGTTGCCAGCGGCACTTTGGCACTCAACGCCAACGGCGCGTTCACCTATACGCCCGATGTCGACTTCCACGGCACCGATACGTTTACGTACAAGGTTAACGATACGATCGATGACTCGAATGTTGCTACCGTGACGATCACGGTCAATTCGATCAATGACGCGCCGGTGGCGGTGGCAGATGCTTACAGCGTGAACGAGGACCAACTGCTCTCCGTCGGCGCACCCGGTGTGTTGAGCAACGATTCGGACGCCGACGGCGACTCGTTGTCGGTCGTCCTCGTGAGCGGCACGGCCAACGGCGTTCTCAACTTGAGCGGCGACGGATCGTTCACTTATCAGGGGAATGCCAACTACCACGGCAGCGACGCGTTTACGTATGAGGTGAGCGATGGTCAGGGCGCCACGGCCCAGGCCACTGTGTCGATCACGGTTAACTCGGTCAATGACGTGCCCGTGGCCGATCTGCAATCGACGACCACGGATGAGGACACGGCGGTTGGTATTACGCTTACGGGCAGCGATATTGATGGCGACACACTGACTTACGCTATCGCAACCCAACCGGCTCACGGCACACTCAGTGGCAGTGGCGCGAGTATCACCTATACGCCCGCTGCCAACTACTTCGGCGCCGACAGCTTCATCTATGTGGCCAACGATGGGACGGTCGACAGTGCCGCGGCGACCGTTTCGATCACGGTCAATTCGATCAATGATGCGCCGGTAGCGGATGGCCAATCGGCCACGACCAATCAGGACGCGGCGGTCACTATTACACTCACCGCGAGTGATGTGGAAAATGATACGCTCAGCTACGCCATCGTTGCTTCACCGACTAACGGCGCACTTACCGGGACGATGCCCAATCTGGTCTATACGCCCGGCGCCGGCTATTCGGGAGCTGATTCTTTCACCTTCGTGGCCAACGACGGCACGGTGGACAGCAGTGCGGCCACAGTTTCGATCACCGTCCAAGCAGTAGTGTCCGGTCCGAATCTTGCGCACGGCATCGTCACGAATCTTGGCAGCAGCTGGACTATCGTTGATTTGGGGCACACGTACCAGTCGATGGTGGTGATTGCCACGCCGGTTTACGAAAACAATTCGATGCCGGCGGTAGTACGGATCCAAAATGCCGCTGGCAGCAGCTTTGAAATGCGCGTGGATGCGGCTGGCCCGACGGCTGTGAGCGGGATCGATGTGCACTATGTGGTGGTGGAAGAGGGCGTGTATGACGAGTCCGGTTTCAAGATGGAGGCGGTGAAGTTCACGTCAGACGTAACGGACGAGAACAACAAGTGGACGGGCACGTCGCGCACTTATCAGCAAACGTACAGCTCGCCCGTGGTGGTTGGCCAAGTGATGACCTACAACGACGCCGGCTGGTCCGTCTTCTGGGCCGCCGGCAGCCGCCGCACGGCGCCACCGTCAAGCACGGCACTTCTGGTCGGTAAGCATGTGGGCGAAGACCCCGACACGACGCGTGTTGACGAGACGATTGGTTACCTGGTGCTTGAATCGAGTACCGATGGCAATGGCACGATTGAAGGGTTGCCATTCATCGCTGCGGTGGGCGCCGACACGGTTCGCGGTGTTACGAACTCGCCGTCCTACACCTATGCGTTCACAGCGCTGCCTAACGTGAAAGCGGCAGTGGTCAGCCAGGCGGGGATGGACGGCGGTAATGGCGGCTGGGCCATGTTGTACGGCAGTGAAACGGATGGCGATGCCAGCACACCGTTGTCCAATAACACGATCCACCTGGCGATTGACGAGGACCAATCGGGCGACACGGAACGGTATCACACGACCGAGCAGGTTGCGTACTTCGTGATCGATCCGCCCTACGATTCGTTGCCGGTTGTCAACGATCCGCTCGACACCAGCGGCGACAACCTGGTCACGCCCAGGGATGCGCTGCTGGTGATTAACCAGTTGAATGGCACAGGTTTTGGCAACGACTCGACGCGACTGGACACGAACGCGGACGGTTCGGTCACGCTTAGCGATGCGTTAGTTGTGATCGACCAACTGAACCTGCAAGTACCGTCAGTTGGTTCAATTGATCACGGTTCCGTCGCGCGTGTCGATGCGTCCGCCCACGAGCGCGTCTTCGCCACAATGGAAGACGACGCGGACGACCTGCTCGACGAAGAGTTGCTTGACTTGCTGCTGTGATTATGACGTTCGCAGTTGCAGTGCGTACTGAATGTTGGTGCCACTGCATGCTCGGACGTGCCTTACGCCTCGATCGATCTCGCACGACCAACTGCCCCGCAAACACACCGCCGGTAACTGCACGCAGTGCGGAGTGTTAGTGCCACTGCATGCTCGGACGGATTTCCTATTCCGATCGACTTATCACTACCAACCATCACACCGTCGCACACTGCACGCAGTGCGAAGCGGCTAGCCGGTTTCCAATGGTAGCTCGATTGACGCTTCGCACTGCTCAACTTGGCGTTTGCGTGTTGGTATCGACTTGCGCTTTGTTCTAGTATTTGGAGTTAGGAAACGTACGGAACGCGTGTGCCACTGCATGCGCGGACGAGTTTCCCATTCCAACTGATCCGGCACTTCCAACCGCTCCGCAAACACACCGCCGGTAACTGCACGCAGTGCGAAGCGGCTAGCCGGTTTCCAATGGCGGCTCGATTGACGCTTCGCACTGCTCAACTTGGCGTTTGCGTGTTGGTATCGACTTGCGCTTTGTTCGAGTATTTGGAGTTAGGAAACGTACGGAACGCGTGTGCCACTGCACGCGCGGACGAGTTTCCCATTCCAACTGATCCGGCACTTCCAACCGCTCAACCGTTACACCGCCGCGCACTGCATGGGACCAGCACGAAATTCGCCGGCGTTTTCGGCACATTTCGGGCCGGCGCTCGGGGCGAGCGGCGATCGAGTTTTGGCGATTTGCGAACTGCGACTCCGCTCGGCACGGCATGTTTTTGAACCGCGGAGTTCATCGAGATCAAAATGTTGCCGAGCATGGGACCGGCAGGGAGTACGGCGGAGCGGTTGTTTAGCGATGAGGATCAGAGGAGGTCGCCGCCCACGGTTACGCGTGCATCCGCGCTACTCGTCGCGACTCGAGTTCCCAAGGCAGAGCTGGAAGCGCCCACGTGTGGGGCGTTTGCCAGAGTACGCTTGACAGGGCGAGGGACGAGGGTTGAGATGCACTGCGGTAACCGCTGGCCGCTTCGCAGAAGCGCCTGCGAAGGGCGAGCTGGGTCCCTAAGTCGATCCTACTCGCAAGTTGTACCGCTACGGCCAAACGTGATACCGGGCCGATGCCTGGCGGGCGAGGAAGGCCAATGTGGCTGCTCAAATGCTGCCCGATAGAGTTCTCCCGCGGTTAGGAGCGATTCCCCATCTCGCATCTGCCTCGCCGGCAAGACGGTGGTCTTAAGGCTGTCCGCATCAGTCGTACTGCTGCGGTCGCGCCTGACGTCTGGCCGCAGGAGGTGGGGCTGCGGCAAACAACTCGCACCCAGCTTCGACTCCTTATGATGTTGCGGCATGGTGGGTCAAATATCTATTGCCGAAGAACGGAGTTTTGTTGGACTGCTTCGCCGGTTCGGGGACAATGCTTCTGGCGGGACTGGATTTTGGAGCAAAGAAGGTGATCGGGATCGAGAAAACAAAGAAGTATCTCAAGGTTGCGGAGAAGAGGCTTTGTGAGTGATCCTCGTTATCCCAAATACTTATCCATGACCCACCACGCCAAGTACAACCCTGCAAAGCTGCCCACAGTGCTTACCAGAAAACAGCCCATCAGGCCAAACCCAATGTAGTCACCAGCCCACCAGCCAACGTAACCGCCGATGGCCATTCCGACATAGAACAATCCTCGGCTCATGGAAAGAAACTCCCTGGCTGGATAACGAAATGATGGATGTTCGATATGGAGTTAGTCACCTACTTCACTTCCCTTATCTGCACATAAAGCTTCTTGGGAGCCTCTGGATAGTACAAATTCAAAGCAGGACAAAGCCAGCCCTCCATCTCCTTCACTTTCCCATCAACCTCAAACCGCCCCTTGTAAACATTGCCGCCGCTTTCTTCCCTGTCCCAGTCAAGGTCGAAGTCGGCATCGGGAAACGGGCCTGCCGAAAAGACCATCAAGAAGCCATCATCGGCGGTCTGGATGCCCTTCAATTCGACGGCGGTATCGATCATGGTGTCGGCACCGGCGACGAACGGCTCTTTGATCAAGCCGACACGTTCATCGTCGAAGACCCACATGCCGTTCCATTTGTATGGCTTGATTACGAAGATGGAATTTGTCATTGTATGTTTACCTCAAATGAGCGTTATCGTTCACATGATGTCCGTCAGTAGAATCAATACTGGCATTTGATGCCCGTCGATAAGAAATGCAATGTCTGGTGCGGACGACCAGAGAATTGCGGGGGAAATATGGAGTCTATTTGGTCACGCAAGGGAGCCACTCTGAGCGATAAGTCTGCTCGGCAGGAGTTCGGTTTGACTCAGTAGGAAATCGTTGCTG
Organism: Planctomycetota bacterium; assembly: GCA_024277285.1. The sequence continues at coordinate 2,209 of JAJRVM010000133.1, read as the reverse complement.
CCATCCGGGCGGACAAGTTGCAGTTTAGAGAAAGCAACATGCACGGCAACCCATGGTTTCGGCTGCTGCGACACGAAGTCGAAGCCCTAGTCAAGGAAGAAGAGCGGGGAGGATCACCAGCGGCCTGGAATAATCCGCCTTCGGGATCGCCCGCAGTGGCAGGAATTGTTGCCTCATCTTCGGCAGCTTGGCATCGAAGTCGTCTCGGCCGATGATTTGCCGTGGTTTGACGAGGCGGTCGTGGACTGGATGCGGCAAACAAAGAGGAAGACATTGCCTCCATCGATGAGATAGAGGCGATTCTTCAGAAGCCGTTTCCAGAGAGAAAGCGAACTCTGTTTACGGATGCGATGGATCTCATGGAATGGACGGATGCCATGTGGAAGGGGGCCTATCCGTCCCGCAACGTCGCCGTCCCCCTCTATGACCCAACGACTGCTGTGCCGATCCAGTTGACGGCAGAAGAGTTGAAGGCGATCCTGACTAAGGCCGAAATCGCCAAAACAAAGGTACTGCGTCCACAGTTGGAAGCGATGGCTGCTGAGAGCCACGTCATCGAGTTGGATATCCACGAATGGAGCAGAGTGTTACTGGCTCTCTGCGGCGGGAGGATGAAGGAGACGGCTGGCCGCAATCGCTTGCTGGGGATGGCGAAGAGGATTGCCAACCATCTGGCCGAGGTGTTGGGAATCGATGCTCCGTCGTTGTGATCGTAGAAAGTAGTCACCATGTCAAAGACCAAAAAACCCACCGTCCCCTTTCGCCTCACCCAGGCCCAGCGACGTGCCGTCGCTAGGCTTCTACCAGACCTTCGTCCCCGGCTGCTCCTCGACCAAGCCAATCAACGGGTCGTAAAACTTACGCTCGACCAGATTGAGTCCATCGCTAAAACTTGCCACCAGGCTATCCGAAGCCAAGAAGCGTGGGTGGACGATCAGCAAGTTCCATGTGGTCGAGACCCGATGGCCCCGGTGCTTCTACTTCGTACTGTTCGAGCGTGGGACTACCGACTTCAGTCTGACATGGAGTTGCAAGCGTTACGAGTGATGTTCCGATGGGACGTGCCTCGATTTTGGGCGCGTCCCTTTCTTCTCTCTGTCCAAGCAATACTTATCTGTCTTGGAGTGGCCCCAGTTCTACGGCTACACCCCGACTTGCAAAATTGCAAAGCCGAGGTCATCAGGTCAACCGTGTGGGAACAACTCGTAGTAAAGCGGTCGCGGGTCGAACCGTTCGCCATGCCGTATGCACCACCAAGGGTCGATGGAGTGAATTCGACGGTGATGAATTCGACGGTGACAGTCTCCGCAAAGGAACAGGAGACTCCACAATGGAGCGTTTAACCCAAAGGCATACGTCGTGTGATGTGCTACGTGCCCCTGCCCTCCACACAGTTCGCACCTGCCGCTGACGTACTGGGCATAGTTCGTCGATATCTTGCCGTCTCTGGGAACAATGATTTGGACGGCACCTCCTGCAAGCTGCTTGGCACAAGAAAGGGGCACGTCGTTCCAGATGGGACGCTGAGAATCGAATAGGCGGCCAGCGGCGGTAAACCTCCGGACAATCCTGCATCCTTCTTACCTTGGAACCTATCGGAAACTCGCCTGGCGGATTTGCAAGATTCGGCGAGCAACAAGACTCCCCCCGACACTTCCTGACGCGACTCCCTCACACATTTCGGCATCGCCCCGTTCGATCGTGCGCATTCCGCGTCCGTCTCGGAAAACAATCGCATGCCCCCGATGGACACTTAACGCTGTGGCAATCACTCCACGCCTTCCGCGAATACTTACATAGAATGTGTCCTAAGCCAAAAAAAGAAAGCCACTTGCAAGAATTTTGCAAATGGCTAATGAGCGGAGAGGACAGGATTCGAACCTGCGGACCAGTTTCCCGGTCACGGATTTAGCAAACCCGCGCTTTCGACCACTCAGCCACCTCTCCAGGTTGTAAGTCGTTTGATAGTAGTTAGTTAGGTAACTTGCTAACTATCCGTTTTTGCCCCCTCGAATGGCTCGACGCCGCGTTTGACGCCTATTCTAGCAAACTGCTAGGTTGCGGGTAAGTCGACGCCTGCCGTTGCACCGGCAGGCGTCAGTGACGTCACCCCGTTTACCCCCGCCAGGGGAAAGGCAACGACATGATCAAGCTTACCACGTCTGTATCGGCCGGCAAACCGGCAAAACCTTACGATGGTTTTCCGCTT
>JAJRVM010000132.1 GCA_024277285.1 Planctomycetota bacterium | reverse complement strand
GTGTCGTTATCAAGAGAATCGTTAGCCCCGGTAGGGGCGGCACAGGAAGGACGAGGGCTGGCGTCTGTATCGCCCCTGCCGGGGCTTTACGGATATTGTTTGCCGAGGACCGGGGCCTGACGACCCCGGCAAGGACTATGTCGGCCCTCCGGGCCTTAAAAAACGAAGCTCACGGCTAAAGGCCGTGAACGGTTACGAAAAAAGCAACCGGCAGTCGCTTCGTACCTTATCGACGGCCAGAAAATTGGCTATCTTGATTGGATAGCGTTTCTTTTGTCCGCGAATTGCGGACACCAACGTCCTGAGCGACTTGTCCTTGGCGACTGGGCAGGTCCGTCTGACAAGCGAGAGCGGGAACGTTCGTGCGAATCGCCAACGCAATGCGTTTCGCCTCAATCGGCACTTTGCCACAAGCCTCACAGTCACGGAGACACGTCATCATGAAACCGCAGACGGCAGATCAAATCGGTGTATGCAGTTGGTCACTTCAAGCCACTGGCCCGCAAGATCTCGCGGACAAAATGAACACGCTTGGCTTGAACAAAGTTCAACTCGGCCTCACGCCACATCGCGACGATCCAGGCACCTGGGAAGGAACACAAGAGATCCTTGCCAAGTCGGGAATCCGCATCGTCTCTGGCATGTTCTCCACGATTGGCGAGGATTACTCGACTCCGGCGGCGATTCGCGAGACCGGGGGGATCGTGCCAGACGAGCATTGGGCGGAGAACCAGGACTTGGCCAAGGCTGCCGCCAATTTGGCTCAGGAGATGGGGTTGAAACTGGTCAGCACCCATGCCGGCTTCTTGCCTCATGAACCGAGTCACCCTGATTTTGACAAACTCAGCGGGCGCGTCGCGACGCTTGCCAAGATGTATGCCGACATCGGTGGTTTTCTGTTGCTCGAATCGGGCCAGGAAACGGCTGACACATTGCTTGCCTTCCTCCATGAAATGGACCAACGCGGCGTCAAGAACGTGACGGTTAACTTCGACCCTGCCAACATGATCCTCTACGATATGGATGATCCGACCGACGCGCTCGGGAAATTGGTCCCGCATGTGCAACAAGTGCACGTCAAGGACGCTAACCGCACCACGGTGAAAGGCGAATGGGGCGAAGAGGTGGTTGTCGGGACTGGCCAGGTCGATTGGGTCGCGTTCGTGCGCACACTGGCACTGGCCGATTTCACCGGCGACTATGTCTTTGAACGTGAAGCGGGTGACGATCGCGTGGGCGACATCGCCCAAGGAATCGTCGCACTCAAGAGCGCCATGCAGGAAGTCAGCTCCGCCATGGCATAAGAGTGTAAGCCATCACTCGGCCTGGGACTCGATGATCCCAGGCGACCGGTGGGTTGTGGGCTGTTAAAAGCTTGCTGAGCTGTGATGGTTCTGTTTATCCCGTTTTATTCCGAGCGTGAGCGGTCGAGACGGGGCGCACAGGTAGCTAGCAGGCGAAATCAGGCAACCCACGGGCAGATACAAGGCTGGCATCACACTTTTTTTGCCCGTCATCTTCTTTGCCCTCCAAGGAGAACAGCCAGGAACCCTCAGTACTTGACGGGTCCACACCACAAAATCGGTACAAATGGCGCGCTGTTTCCGCGGCGCAGCCGCTTTGTTCAAGGGCAAAGAAGAGCGCTTGGTGGATTACGTAGCGACGGGGCAACGGTCTATCCCTGTCCGAACACAGCGTGCGTCAATTTGGAACAAAAAGCGTCGTATCGACCACGAGAAGCACGGCCGTCGAAACGGCCTTTTTGGCAGCCCTGGTGGGGTGATGAAACGGTGGGTGTTTGGTGACACGGGAGGAAATTCGTGCTCAGGGCTTGCTACGCCCTTCCGCACTTGATGAGTCTCGCAGCAAACATCAGGTGTCGCAGCGCACGTCTCCGGTGCCAATGCCACAGATCATCGACCGTTTCTTGGCCCGGAGGGCAGAAACAGCCTTGGCCGGTGCCGTAAGGCACGGGGTGCTGAGAGGTTAGTCTTGCGTGTTGCTCTTGGCTTTATTGATCATGGCCAGCGCACGTGGCAGCAGCACATTGTTTTCCAAGTGGACATGCGTGTGCACGTCACTCTCCAGCGCTTCGAGCCCTGTCAACATCGCTCGGTACTTGGCACAAGCTCCTTCCGGAACGGCAAACCCGTGCGTCAACTCGCGCAGTTCGTGCAACTGGGCGCCAAGCAATTCGTGATCCGCACGCATTGCTTCCAACAGCGTGTTGGTGTTGGCCGGTGCGACAGCGCCGCTGGCCAACTTGCGCACGGCGGGAAACACTTGCTGCTCTTCGTCGTTTAGGTGCGGCAGCACGACGTCCTGGAACCGTTGGACAATTTCGAGCACGCGTTTCAATTCTGCGTGCTTGTCGCCATGCACACGATAAACGGTTTTCGTCGTCTCCAATAGCGACGGCAATTCACGACGTGTCCACCCGTGATGCCGCTTAACGATATGCTCCATCAGCTCCGGGAGTTCCGCGTTGCGCCAATCACGCTGTTGCTTATCTGGTACGGTTTTACCGGCAACTGCGAGTGCGGAGAGCAGCTTGTCTGCGTCAAGCTTTTTCTCTTCGGCCGCTTTGCCCAGTGATGCGCGGCCTCCACAACAATAGTCGATCCCCACCAGTTCGAAGATCCGCGCTGTCTGCGGACAATCGGCCACAATTTGTCCGATCTTCGTTTCCTTCGTCCACGATCGATCGCTTGGACGTTGCCTTGGTTTCGTCTGTTCGTCACGATTCACCGTCGTGTTCCCTTCCTGTGACCATGCCGTGTCGACTCCCGCTACCGCGACGAAGAGACATGCTGCGGCCACGATCGTTTTTCCCGACTTAAGAGCCATCATTTGTTCCTTATGCTACTGCGTCACTACGTGCAACAAGACGATCGGTGCAACAAGACGATCGGTAACGAACTCGCTTCAATCGCCGCCGTTCACGGCCCTTGGAGCCTACTGAAAAAGTCGGGTTGACCCACAATATGATGTGCAAGCACGTCGTGCTGCTATACCGTATTTGGTAGGGAAATTGACTTTTTCAGCAGCTTCCCTTGGCCGTAAGCGACGATTTATTTCTGAATCTGTAACAGTTTACCCAGATGAAGTTGAGCGTGCATTGAGGTTTGGTTGGCGGTGGGTCGACCCTCACCGCCTTGTGCGGTGCGTGAAGAAGTTGATTGGGCTAGAAACGACGTCTTCTCCCCTCCTCCCCCACCGCCGAAGGCGGTGGGGGAGGAGGGGAGAGTTATTGGGATCGCCGTCTTAGCTGGCAAAACTCGTTCACCTGCGGGGCAAGCCCGTAGGGGTCCCTGACTTAGTCAAACGCTGCAATCGGCTAAACAGATACCTCAATCTTAATCTTCCCCCCACCGCTTCATCAGCCCCCCTACCGCTCCAATTCCGCCGGGGCTCCCAACGGCATGAGGTCGTACAGGCGGAATTGCTTGCCCCAGCGGACAACCAGATAGCGTCCTTCGGACGACAGGGCGAAACCCGAAGGATGTCCTGGGTTAAAGATTCGCACAACATCGACCACACGTTTTGCCGCACGAAGATTACAGACACGGACCACTCCCATCGAGTCGGCGATCGCGACACTGTTGCCACACGGCCCCATGAGCAGGCCGAGGATGTCGCCCGACATGCCCGTGCTGATCTGCGCATCCGTATCGTCGTTGGTATTGTGCACCAACACGATCCGGTCATCCGAAACACTGACGACATACGTCCCGCAGGGGCTCGTTGCCAGGTTTCGAATAGTCGTATCATGCGTATTGAAAACGGCGCGCGTTTTTTGTTCGACCAAATCCCACTCGATCACGTGATCTGCTTCGTCGAGTGCGACGTAGAGGATCGGTTGATGCGGAGCAAAAGCGACATGCCGCCAACCGCGTATCGGCGCCGCAAAGACGGGAGTTCCGTCACCGGTACGAAAAATCTGAGTTTGACGAAAAGCCGAATGCGGCAGCCAAGTGACGACAGCCACGTAGTCGTTGTGAGGCGAAATAACGACCTGAAACACGTCCTCCTTGACATCCCATTGGTACCGAGGCGCACTGTCACCACGCGCACTGTCACCACGCTGCCACAATGCCACTTTCCCATGGGCGGTACCGGCGGCAATAAGGGTACCATCGGACGAACATCCGACGCAGCAGACGTCGGGAAACGAGATCGTCTCCACGGGTGTCTCGCGCGGATCGGAGCAGTCCCACAATTCGATCCCAACGTCCGGATTGGAAGAGGCCAGGATCGTCGATTTGGGAACGAATTGAAAAGCCCACCCGTAGTTGCGAACGGACGCGTTCCACGAATAGGACCACTGCCGGGAAATCAGCCGTTCAATGTCCCACGCGCGTGTTACGCCGTCCGTTCCCACGGAAATCAGTTCTTTCCCGTCCGCTGCGAACGCCATCGCGTAAATGCGTCCTTCGTGCGCGAACCATCCCGTTTCTGCTTCCAGGACATATCCCAATGGCGCTTCCTTGGACACCTGGATCCGCCAAATCCGAATCGCCCCGTTTCGATCACCTGCGGCCAGTCGCTGACCGTTGGGCGAGATGGCGACACTCTGCACGGGATGGGTGACTCGAATCAACTCCGTCTTTCCCGTGGCTGCATTACAAGCAATCAGTCGAGCGCCCAACTCACCCGAAACGGATAGCTGGCCATCGGGAGTCACGGCGACGCAGGTGGGCCGCTTGGCATGTTCAACGCGTGGTCCAACAAGCGTCAGAGAGATCAGATCGTGTTGCAAACAGAATTCATCTGACGCCACCGACCAAACGGATTGGCCATCGCCCGAGACGGCAAACGCATCGAGTGCTTTGTCATGTCCACCACACGCGCCAAGACTTGCACCGGTTGTCGCATCCCAGAGGCGCAAGGCGGTATCGGCGCCGCACGTCAGCAGTGCGGTACCATCACGGATGAAAGCTACATTGAATGCCGCTTTGGGATGCGCTCGGAAGCGAAGCAGTTGTCGTCGTGATGCGACATCCCAAACACAAACGTAGCCGTCATCGCCCGCCGTTGCCAAATGCCGACCGTCAGCGGAAAAGCAAAGGCCATTAATCTCGCCATGCCGCGTAGGAATCTCGATCGCCGGCGCCGCTTCCGCCGCTTGCCGTTGATACAGCCGAATGATCGCATCGGCTCCGCCCGTGGCCAACATATCGCCTTTGGAAGCGAGGCAGACGTGGTAGAGTGGTGCAGAAACTGCGTCAATCTTATGGCCCGTGCGTCCTTGCTGTTGTTGCAGCACGTACCACTCGAAACCACGCAGGTCTTGCTTGCCAGGTGGCGGCATATTGTTGGTCAGCAGTTCTTCGCTGCTATGATAGTCTCCTTCAGCTGCATATGGTTCGACCAACTGCATGTCAGCAACATATTGCAAGTTGCGCGCCGTAAGCTCGTTGCGGTGGGCAGCAAAAAGTGCCCTGTCGAGGTCCTTGATCGACTGGCCGAGAAGGCCATTGATTTTTGTCAGTTGGTGATTGTGCAACGTCAGGCCCAACGCGACAGCATGCCCCAACAAAACAAACGCGACCAATGCGATCGTCGCCGTTGGGTGCCGTCGCGCGCGGCGTACCGCCCGCCCCACTATCGAGACACGACGCGCACTGATCGGTTGCCCCGCCTGAAAACGTTGTAGATCACGTGCCACATCCGCAGCCGTCGTATAGCGCGCTGATGGCGTTTTTTCCAGGCACTTCATGCAAATCGTTTCCAGATCGGCAGGAACACGCGAGTTCAGCACGCGTGGGTAGACCGGCGTTTCAGTCGTCACCTGCCGTACCGTTTCGAGCGCCCCCGCCGCTCGATGAGGTGGTCGTCCAGTCAACAGTGCGTAAAGGATGGCCCCGAGCGCATAGACATCTGTCGCCTTGCCAACTTCACCACGCCGGGCACCCGCCTGCTCGGGAGACATGTACGATGGTGTCCCCAGCAACTGACCGGTCACCGTCAAGTCCTCGTTCGATCCGAGGTGCTTCGCCACACCAAAATCAGTGATATGCGTACCGCCCTGAGCGTCCACCAACACGTTCGATGGTTTGAGATCACGGTGGACTATGTGATTCTGGTGAGCGACGTGTATCGCCGTGGCAATCTGCTCAACATACCTGGCTGCTTCCAGTGCCGGCAGCGGTGTCTCCGATACGAATTTTGAAAGCGGCGCACCCTCGACGAATTCCATCGTGTAATAGGGAGTACCATTATATTGCCCCGCTTCGAAGACCGCGACGATCCCAGGGTGGTGCAAACGGGCAATCGCCATCGCCTCGGCACGAAACCGCTTGAACTCGTCGACGTCCGCTAACTCGGCCATGAGCATCATCTTCACGCATACGATGCGATCGAGCGACCGTTGCCGAGCCTTGAAAACGATCCCCATCCCTCCCCGGCCTAGCTCCCGTAGCAGTTCGTAATCGCCAAAGGAAAACGCCGCACCGCCAGGCACACCGGCGCGGGACGCGTCAAGACGCTGGAAAGCATGTGGCGTCTGGCCACCGACAAACGCACAAGTCGATTCATCGGCCGTGGCCTCGGCAACATGGTCGGGCATATGAACGCGGCACTCGAGCCAATCGATGTCGGCAAAGAAGCGGCTTAGCGGACCGGTCAAATCCGCATGGGCCTGGATAAACTCCGCTCGGTCGATCGCCTCGCCGCGATCACGACGGCGCAGGTATTCGGCGATAACCCGGTCAAGCTGCTCGTTGTTGCCACTCGCGCCGCTCATGCTCCACTCGCGTCCTTCCGCTCATTCCGCTGAGTCGCTTCAACCAGCCGCCGCAACGCCACGCGCAACAGCTGTGCCACCACGATTTCGTCCAGCCCCAGGTGCGCGGCAATCCGCAGCAAACTCCAGCGGTTGAAGTGACGAAGCCGAACCACCAGCTCTTGAACGGTCGGCAAAGCGGCCATCGCCACCCGCCACAGCTCACTCAATTCTTCATACTGCGGCTCGACACTCAACGGCATATCCACCGACTGGACCATGCCAGGGTGATTTTGGCCGTGATGATTGAGGTTCCGTCGCATGATCAATCCCAGCCATTCAAACCACTCTTCGTCGCACCAGGCTAGCAGGACGCGGCAAACGAGGCAACGAGTGCCTCCGTCACACCGTCATCTCTGCAGCATCGTTGCGAGTAACGAGGTGTCCATTGTTTCCCCAAACGATACGGGAGAGGCGACCGAATCGATAAGCCGGCGAAGAAACTCATTTCGAGGTATTTCATGTGCCCCCATTCGAACAACATGCTCGGTCGCCTGCTGAACGTCAAACAGCCGGAACCCGCGCGCTCGGAGGTGAGCCACGAGATAGGCCAACGCAACTTGCGACGCATCACGCTCGTGATGAAACATCGACTCGCCGGCAAAGAAGGCACCGATACTCACGCCGTACAATCCACCCACAAGTACCGAATCCCGCCAGACCTCGACGCTGTGTACGACCCTCATTTCGTGCAATTCACGGTAGGTGCGTTGCATCGCCGGGGTAATCCACGTCCCGTCAAGAGCACCACGCGGCGCGGCGCAACCCGCCACCACTGCCGCAAAGTCCTGATCACAAGTGACTCGAAAACGCCCGCTCCGGATGCGCCGGGCCAATCGGCGGGAAATGTAAAGCTGCTCAAGGTCCAACACGGCGCGTGGGTCAGGCGAAAACCAGGCAAGAATTTCACAGCCATCGTCGACAATTGGCCAAGGGAAAATCCCTCGTTGGTACGCAGCCACTACCCAACTTGGACAGAGTATCCCCCCAACCATCAACAATCCGTCCTCCGTCGCTGTCGATATCGGTGGAAAATCGATGCATGCCTCGAAATCGTCCATTCGTGCCCTCAAAACTCTCCTCGGAACCGTCGGTAACCCTCAGCATTGAGTACGGGCGACGCGTCCAAACGCGTGCACCAGCGACCAGTGTCACTTTGGTCGGCACGCGCGATTCCTGCGCACGTGCGGGCACCAAGCGCGGTGTGCCGCCCCACGGCAGCTCGATATTATCCCGAATATTCTGCACTTCCTCACAGCACCTTCAGAGTACTTTCGCTGCGTTGACAACGAAAGCCGCACCACGAAGTTTGGCCGTCCTCGGACGCTGCCAGTGAGCGTCTCGGTCGCATTCCGTTGCGAAATGACACGTCTTTTTCGGCCGTCGGAAACACCTTGGTCGGCTACCCAAGTCACCGTAAACCGTCAATGACGCATGCTTCAGTAGCAGAAGTTGTTGATTCTGACTCACTTACAGCCCAGCGGAGGGGGCCTCCTTAGCGACAGTGCGGTATAATGCCGCAGTGAGCTTTGGTGGTACCGCCACGCTCGGCAGCGTGCAGTATCCGCAATTTGGCCGGGCCGAGCCGCCTTGCTCAACACTCGGGAAAGCGCGATTTCTCGGGCAAGAATTCAGCGCACAACGGCAGTGAACTGACTTCTAGGCAAGCGAAAGTTGGCAGGTACCCGCGCCACGATTTTGATTTTTTTTTGCCGAATCAGGTAGCTCATTACGGAACCACTCGCACACGACGATTCCTCTGCAAGCGACCGGCTTGTCGTTCCCGCCACGCCCCTGGACCGCGACACCCGAGTGGTCGAGACAACGTCTACTACCGCGTCGCCTGAGCGACAGCGTGGAAGCGTTCCCGAGGCGAAGGACCGTTTTGCCTGGCTGTTGAGCAGCATGGCATTTCTAGCATTGCTGACATTCTTTTTGCCCTACATTGTGGAACGGATGACCTATTCGTTCGCGCGTGGCCAGCAACGGGCAATGTATGACGTGGCGGGCGAGAAACTAAAGAACGTGGCACTGAAAGACATGTCCGACGCCTGCCAGCTGGTGGCGAATCGTGTTGGCCCGAGCGTCGTATACATCAATGTAACATCGACCCGCGCGGTTTCGGCAACGGCTGGGCCCAAGCAACCGAGATGGCAGCATCCGGCGACCAGTCAGGGATCGGGCGTGGTGGTTGACAAGGATGGGTACATCGTGACCAACGCGCACGTGATCCGGGGCTACGCAGAGATTCGCGTAAAGTTGAGCGACGGTCGCAACGTGCTCGCGTCGGTCGTTGGCGTCGACCGACTGACGGACATTGCCGTGTTGAAGGTGGACGCAGACAATCTTCTGCCAGCCCAATGGGGCGATAGCGACCGATTGCAGGTAGGCGGCTTGGTATGGGCGTTAGGGAGCCCGTTGGGCTTGCAGCGCAGTGTCACGTTTGGGATCCTCAGCGGCAAGAACCGGTCGTTCAGCGCTCAGCAGCGGTTTGGCATCCTGGACTCAAAGGGCATTGCGAGCGATTCATCCTACCACAATTTCCTGCAGACCGACGCCGCGGTAAACCCTGGCAACAGCGGTGGACCATTGGTCGATTCGCAAGGCTTGATCGTGGGGATCAATACGGCGATTGTGGGAGAAGCCTACCAGGGCATTAGTTTTGCGATACCGAGCAGCATCGCGCAGCCCATTTACCAGCGTATTCGGGCCGAGGGGCGCGTGACTCGGGGCTGGCTGGGCGTCGATCCTCAGGAACTCACGCCGGAGCTGGCCCAGCAACTCGGGTTACCCGAAGCGGTCGGTGCGCTGGTTGCCGAAGTCGTGTCCAATCTCGATGGCAAGATATCACCGGCCCAAAAGGCCGGGATTCAAGCCGGGGATGTGATTATCCGATGGGATGGCAAACCGGTCGTCCGCCGCACCGACCTGTTTTCACTCGTTGCACTTACGAGCGTCGGCTCGACGGTTAACGTCACCGTCTTTCGCGATGGCCATGAGGTGACGTTGTCGGTCACCGTAACTCAACGCCCCCCCGGTTCGCGGTAAGTAACACGTAGCTTGGAAATCTTTCCCAAGAAGTGTGGCACGGCACTCCGTGCCGTGGGTGGCCGTTTCGCCCCGTTTGGCGGCAATACAATTGGGCTGTTTTCAGGCGATGCGAACGCCGCGGAGCGGCGTTCCACACTATGTAGCTTGGGAATCTTTCCCAAGCATGGACAAGTTTCCACCTGCTGAGCCATTCCTATTTGCGCGTAGCTGAGACCGCCAAGGCCTCAGTGCGATGGATGGTCCAGTGGCAACGCAGCTGAGCCCTGGCGGGCCCAGCTACATGTAGCAGCAGCATTGCTATTGCAGTAAAGCTGGCACAAGACACTGGCCGTACCACGCTCAGGGCTGACTCAACCCCACCGACGGCGGAAAGTGCCACTTTCGCCTCGTTTCGGTGACGCCCAGGACAATGTTGACCCACCTGCCAAGCCTCACTATAATTGCCCACCGTGCTTCGGAAGCACATACTGCTGGTTGACCCAGAACCGGCGGCAATGGAGTCTAGAACACGGGTTCTGTGAACACCCATTCAACGAACACCGATTCAATGAACACAAGGAAGTGACACTCCGTCCGTGGTCGCGTTTGGGACTCTCCCGCGGCCCAGAAGCCACAGGAAACGCCGGTGTCCTTCGGATCATCCCACGATACTAAAGAACAAGTGCGTCAGGCCACGGATCTAGTGGATCTAGTGAGTCGTTCGATACGGCTGCGCCGCCAGGGAAAGAACTATGTCGGGATCTGCCCGTGGCACGATGACTCACGCCCCAGCTTGCAAGTGAACCCGCAGCGGCAATCGTGGAAGTGCTGGGTTTGCGATATCGGCGGTGACGTTTTCAGTTTTGCCATGAAACGCGAAGGCGTGGAGTTTCGGGAAGCACTGAAGATTCTGGCCGAGCGAGCTGGAATTGCGATGCAAGGCGGTCAGCAACGTGCTGAACCTGGCAGTCCGAACGACAAGCAGACACTCTACCGTGCCGTAGCCTGGGCGGAGGAGCAGTTTCATCGTTACTTGATCGATGCTCCTGAGGCTCAGCAAGCACGCGGCTATTTGCAACAGCGCGGCATTAGCGACGAGAGCATCGGCCGGTTCCATTTGGGGTGTTCTCCCGACAGCTGGCAGTGGCTATTGGATCGGGCCAGAACAACGTCGTTTTCGCCAGCCGTTCTGGAAGCAGCCGGGTTAGTGGGTCGTTCGCAAGATGGTCGGCGCGTTTATGATCGCTTTCGTGGCCGCCTGATTTTTTCCATTCGCGACACCGAGCATCGTCCCATCGCATTTGGTGCACGGATCCTTCCTGAGGCAACTGCTAACAAAAACGCTGGCGACAAGAACGCTAACCACGGCCCCAAGTACGTCAATTCACCGGAAACGCGGCTCTTTTCCAAGAGCAACAATCTTTACGCGCTCGATATCGTGCGTGACACATTGACTCGTGACCCACAGATCGTGGTGGTGGAGGGGTACACGGATGTAATCATGGCTCACCAGCATGGCGTCAGCAACGTTGTGGCGGCATTGGGGACCGCGTTGGGCGAACGGCATGTCCGACTGTTGCAACGTTTCGCGGAACAAATCACCTTGGTGCTCGATGGCGACGACGCGGGCCAGCGGCGTACCAACGAAATACTCGAATTGTTCCTTGCGGCGCAGGTGAACCTGCATATCCTTACACTTCCCGCCGGTCTGGACCCGTGCGATTTTGTTCAGACGCAAGGAGCCGATGCATTCCGTGCGTTGTTGACGGAGGCCGTCGACGCGCTCGAACACAAGTCGCGGACCGCCACTGCGGGAATCGACATCGTTAAAGACCCCGATCGTGCCCATCGTGCATTGGAGGAAATATTGCGCACGATGGCAAACGTACCCCACCTATCGAGCGTGGCATCGCAGTCGCTACGATTACGAGAACAGCAGATGTTGGTACGCTTGGCGCGTCAATTCCACGTGGAAGAGGCGTCATTGCGTGCACGACTGGTCGAGTTGCAGGAGCAGCGCAAGACGAAGCCCGCCACGCGGCAAGCGGAAGAATCGCGACCAGGTATCGCTTCCCTGTCACCGTCAGAACTCGAGTTATTCCAGATTTTGCTGGCGCATCCCGATCTGGCCGAGACCGGTTTGGAAGTGATTCAAACCGAACAACTGTCCAGTTCGCTTGCCGTCAGCTTGTGGAAACTTTACTTGTATGTGCGGCAGCAACAGCGTGGTTTTGAATTTGAACAGATCATGACCGTGGCCGAGAACCCCACGATCAAGAGTGCCCTGGTGCAACTTCACGAGGACGCCTGCGGCAAGGCGGAGGTGGCCTTGGAAGACGCGGAAAACCGCCTGCACGGTTTAGTCCGCGACTTTTGTTTTCAACGCGAGCGGACGGCCCAACGTCAGTCGCTCGCCGCCTTGCAACAACGTGACTACGACGAGGAGGAAGAGTTAAAAGTTCTGGAACAAATCATACAGAACGAGCGCAACCGACAAGGTATTTCCGCGCCCACGGATGGGTAGCAAGCCATGTCGGAGATCTTTGCGAATTGACCCATAGGGGGGGCGTCGCAGAGGTTCATCCCAGTGTCTTGAGCGCAAGAAAGCGCAGGAGGAAATGACACGTGGAACACTTCCAAAAGGATTTGCAAGACCTAATCGCCAAAGGAAAAACACAAGGCTATCTCACATACGACGAGGTGAATGACTATTTGCCTGATGAAGATGTCAACCCGGAGAAACTGGATAACCTGCTAATCGCACTCGACGGCCGCGGCATTGAATTGGTCGACGAGCCGCCCAAGAAAGAATGTCACCAACCGCGTCCCGTACCGTCGGCCGGTGCCGTTCAATTGTCGGTCGAACAAGACGATGCGGCGCTGCGAACGGCAATCGACATGCCGAAGCTGAGCGACGACCCGATTCGCATGTATCTTTCCCAGATGGCCGAGATCCCGCTGCTCTCGCGCGAGGAAGAAATCTCTCTGGCCAAGAAAATCGAAGTGACGCGCAAGCGGTTCCGCCGATCGGTCTTGGGATGTCACTATGCCATGAAGACTGCGGTCCAAACGTTGACCCGTGTTTACCAGGGCGACCTCCCCTTCGATCGTACGATCAAAGTCTCCCTGACCGAGCGATTGACCAAGGAACAGATTCTGGCGCGGATGCCTCATAATCTGCGTACCTTGGGAAACCTGCTGAAAACGAACGGTCAGGAGTTTGCCAAGCTGATTAGCAACTCGACCGACCATGAGGAGACGCGTCAGGCACGCCAGACCTTCCTGCAACAACGGCGTAAGTGCTTGCAATTGGTCGAGGAGATGAGCTTGCGCACGCGGCGTGTGCAACCGCTGATGCGACAGCTCGAAGAATTCAGCACGCGCATGGACGCAATTCGCGATCGCCTGAGCGATATCCAGCACGACCCGCGCGCTCAAGACGAACGGTCCAACCTGCGTCGCGAACTGCGCGATCTGCTGATGTTGACTCACGAGAGCCCGCGTAGCCTGCGGAAGCGTTGTGAAGCGTTCCGTGGCCAATTTGAAGCGTACGAGCAAGTAAAACGCCAATTATCGAGTGGTAATTTGCGGTTGGTCGTCTCGATCGCCAAAAAATATCGCAACCGTGGACTCAGCTTCCTGGACCTGATCCAGGAAGGAAATACGGGCTTGATGCGGGCGGTCGATAAATACGAGTACCGCCGAGGATTCAAGTTCTCGACCTATGCCACTTGGTGGATCCGGCAGGCGATCACTCGGGCCATTGCGGATCAGGCTCGAACCATTCGAATCCCCGTCCACATGATTGACGTACTCTCAAAACTGAGAAATATTCAAAAGAGGCTCTTGCAAGAATACCGCCGAGAGCCGACAACTGAAGAGATCGCCTGTCGTGCCGGCCTGTCGCTGGACGAAGTCAAACGCGTGCTCGATATTGGCCGACACCCGGTCAGCCTGGATCGGCCGGTTGGCGAGGGAGACGATTGCAGTTTTGGCGAGTTTATCGAAGATTCGTCAAGCGATAACCCGGTCCGCGCCGCGAGCAACGGCATTTTGCGCGAGAAAATCGAAGGTCTACTCAAAACGCTGACTTATCGTGAGCGTGAGATTATTCGGCTACGGTATGGATTGGGGGATGGTTATACCTATACCCTCGAAGAGGTGGGACGGATATTCCGTGTTACACGCGAGCGAGTGCGACAGATCGAAGCTAAGGCAGTCCGCAAACTGCAGCACCCGGTGCGCAGTCAGCAGCTGGCGGGCTTCCTGCGCGAGGCTGCAAGCTGAAACGCAGCCCGCGTTTGAGCAAGCTCGCTTGCAAAACACTCTGGCATCCGCAACCGCCGGTCATCAGACCGGCGGTTTTTTCGTGCCCCGCTTTAACGACCTTCACCAAGGTTACAACTCAACAGAATCGTGCCATGTCGTCGAGCACAACAGCTCCGTTGGCCAGCGTCCTTTGAAGGAGTGATTTCATCATGTCTGTCACCGCATCAGCGCTTCGCGAAGTCCATCGCATTCATCGTCAAATCACCGACCTGCGCGGCCGGCTGCAACATGGTCCCAGACTGGTCCGAGCGTCCGCAGCACATCTGCAAACGGTGGACACCAAATTTGCCGCCGACAAGGAAACACTCCAACAAACGCGCATGTCCGCCGATGAGAAACAGTTGCAGCTGCGCCAGCGCGAAGATCGGATAAAAGATCTGCAACGCAAGCTGAACACCTGTGCCAGCAATCGGGAATACCAGACGCTGACTGAGCAGATCGCAGCAGACAATCAGGCCAACAGTGTCTTATCCGATGAGATTCTCGAAGCACTCGAACGAATCGACGAACAACAAGCGCTTGTTTCCAAGGAAGACGAAGAGCGGGAAAAGGTTATCGCCGACTTGGAAGCGCTTCGTACGCGCATCGACGCGGAACAAACTCAGCTGAGCGCCGAGTTGGAGCGCGTGACGCAGCTGCTGCACGAAGCCGAAAGCTCGCTGCCATCCGAAATCAAGGCAGACTATTTGCGTATCGCGCGGACACGCGGCGAAGATACACTGGCCCAGGTCGATGGCGAAACCTGCAGTGGCTGCTTCCAAATGCTCTCGCCACAAACGATGAATATCCTGATGCTAGGTCGAGCGTTGTTTTGCAGCCACTGTGGCGCTCTGCTCTACCTGCCCGAAGACACCACGCTAGACAGCTAAGGGACCGGGCTGAGATGCCCCGGGTCGGTGCTTCAAGCAGCGCGCCGGCGCGCGGAATACGTAATTAGTTCTCGCGGAGGGCCATGGCAAGTGACATTGAATTGGATGCCAAGATGTCGAGAACGAAGGCTCCGGTTTGGCGATATCTACAATGAACTGGCGCTGAACAAAGCCGCCTTGCAAGTCTACACGAAGCCCCTGTTTGCGTGGCGCAAAGCACTCAGTTTTTCTCACGACGAGAAAACGTTGTATGACTTTGCTCGGCACACCGGGCGCAACCTGCGGCGACTCCATCGATCGCTCCTGCAGCGGTGCTATGAATTTCGAGCTGCCAAACAACTCACTTACAAGGTCAAGAACAAACAGCGAGTCGTCTACATTTTTCCGTGGGAAGAGCGGATCGTTGATCGCTTACTGTTCAACCAGTTGAATCGTCGTTGCGATCACCTCTTCTCGAAATGCTCGTTCGCCTATCGGCATCGAGGGTACGGTGTGGATGTGGCGCAGCGAAGAATCGCTCGGATTACGCGCGGCGGCGAGCCGTTGTTTATCCTGAAACGCGACGTGAAGAACTTTTTTCCTTCGATCGACCATCGATGCCTCATCGAAATGCTCGCACGTTGGGTCGAACCGGGGGACTACTTATTCGATCTGCTGCGGCAACGTATTGAGTTTCAGTTCGTTATCGATGACAGCGACGGCAACGATGCCACGGCGGTCCCCGCCGTCTCCGCCTCGGTCGGGATCCCTTTTGGAAGCCCAATCGCCTGCTTCTTCGCGAACCTCTACCTCACTCCGTTGGACAACCGCCTGGAGCGAATTACCGGGCTGCATTATTTTCGCTACGCGGACGACCTTCTTCTTGCCAGCCGGTCGCGCGACACCGCGATTACGGCCGGAGTCATCTTGGCAGATTCTTTCGCGGCCCTGAAATTGGCAAGCAAACCAAGCCACCACAAGGATCTCTCCTTCTCGGCCTCGAATCAAGCCGACGACCAATTCGAGCATGCTCAGGGGTTTCGGCACCTCGGGCTGGAATTTGGGGTCGATGGCCACATTCGGTTGTCACGCGACAAGGCAAGGAAAATCCGCAATCTTTTTCGCTTTGCGTTTCGTCGTCAGCGCCGCCATTTCCGCCGCTGCCGGGACCGAGTGAGCCGAGCGCAACTGGCGATCAAGATCGCCCAGCAGGTCTTGAGGGGCGGCGTTCGGCCCGTCGCCATCATCGACTATTACTTGAAACATGTTGACGACGAGCAGCAATTGCGTTTAATTGACCGGTGGCTGGCGGAAGAAGTGCTTGCCTTGGCACTGCAAACGGGCCACCGAAAGAGCAACTTTCGGCATATTTCGTTTGCTCAACTTCGTAAGATGGGCCTACCATCGCTACGCCATCGGCGGCGATTGCTTAACCACGGACACATTACGTCTTCCTTTTTCCAACTGCGTACCGAAAGAGCTAAGGAGCGGGAGATGAAACGGTTGCCAGGCCGCAAGGCCTTTTCTCCAAATCTAGAAGCAGTGGCGAAAACAGACTCGTGAGAAAGAGCGCCACCTGTAGATAGAGGTCATTGAAGACAACCACACAAGAGGGTGGTTGATCGTTTTCTTAGCCGTTCATCTCTCCGCTCCGTTTTTGTTTGCAACCTGTTCTCACGAGGGAGCCAATCGTGGGTATTATTTCAAAACTCTTTGGCCTGCCCGTTCGTTGTGATCGATGCGGATCCTCCGATGCCAAGGACAGTTTTTTTGGAGTTCGATGCCGGGACCCTAGCTGTCCTTCTCGAGAATCGCCGCCAAGCCAGAATGAGACAAGTTCGCAGCTCGGTGAACTCTATTACGAGCCGATGGAGTTTCATCCATACCCCTCCCGCTCCCGACCTGTCACGTTTGACCGTACGTTGAACATCGACTACATCAACGCGTTTGGACAATCTCGAACGTTTGAATGCGACGCCAACAGCCTGAAAACGCGCAAACAACGGGTCTCGGTACGTATCCTCCCGACCGGTGGACGGGTCGCCCTTGCTCCCACGCGAATCCAGAATTGGGGCGATGTGGAAAAGGCCTTGCGCGAGCTCGAACCCGATTTTTCCGATCCGGTCGAGATCCACTACGAGAACTTTCGCGGCGAGAACAAGACGTTTGTTGCCGCACGAAAGCACGCACGTTTCGTCAAAGACCGGATTTCCGTCTTCGTGGCACCCAAGAAGATTCGCATCTCCCTGAAGATCGCTCGCATCCACAACTGGGAGTCAGTCAAGCGTCAACTCAAGTGATATATCAACACGACACTTGGATAAAGTGACCTGGATTTATCCGTACCGGCACCGTGTTTATCTGGCGGGGGTGGGGAGTTAGCAGATGCGTTTGCATGATTCGTCCCCGCGCGCCAACGGCACCGGCCTGTACGCCTCGACGCGCCGACCTTCAGCGCGCACGCCGCCGCCGCTGACGGAAGCGTAAGGAAACCGTCACACTGACTCGAACCGTATCGCGATGCCACACGCGCGCTCGACGCACCGCAGCTCTGGCCTAGCGGTTAAACGGCAAGGCACTCTCGAAGAAAAAACGTAGTCCAAGTAGAACGCCGGTCTATTTCGCACTCCATCGTTCGCGCAAGCGCTGCCAGGCCGTTGCAGTGGCTTGGTCGTTGCGTTGGACCGAGATCGTGCCGTCGTCGCCCAGCCCGCTTGGGTAACAGGGTTGTGCGTACCCCGTGTACGTTTCGGTACGCAGATGAGCCATCATCTGGTGCCCGCGACGGCGCTGGCGTTCGTGGCGCAGAACCTCCAGGTCGATCGGTCCGACCACGATCTTGCTCCCCGCTCCCGGGTCAGCCTGCGCCAGCAAACGGCCATCGAAGTCGACAACCATGCTGCCACCCGGCCAACTGAAAGGTAGATAGTTTTCGTGTGACGCGGCTTGATTGGCCGCCACGACGTACGCCATATTCTCGATCGCACGAACGCGATTGATCATCGTCCACCAATCCATCGGCACTGCGGTTCCCCATGGGTCCATGTAGGCCGAGACACGAACCAGGATTTCCGCGCCGGCCAGCGCTAACTGGCGAATCGCCTCTGGAAAGAGCCAATCGTAGCAGATAGCAGCGCCGATTCGTCCAATCTCCGTCTCGACAACCGGATAGATCGGGTCATCGTACTCAGCTAAGTCATGTGGGCTGGTATGCACTTCCCACGGGAGCCAGGTGTGTACTTTGCGGTACTTCGACAGAATCCCATCTGGCCCAATCAGGCAGGTCGTATTGAACACATGTCCCGGCCACTTCGCATCCGACTCCAGAAACGTACCAGTCTGGATATAGATGCCCAGTTCCTTGGCTTTTTCAACATATCGATCCGTATGCTCATTGGGGATCGGCAGCGCCAGTCGATCAAGCAATTCGTCGACCGTAGGGAAGATCGGCGCCGCATGAGCGAACTCAGGAAACACGATCAGGCGAACGTCATGAAAAGGTTCATAGCCGGTCACCGCACAGGAGATCATATTCAGCATCTTCTGCACGCGCCGGTGGATCCCATCTCTTCGTTTCGGGTTGGGTAGGTCCAGTTGACAGGCGGCGGCGTAATATCGGTTCTGCTGGTTGCTCATGGACTCACATTATGCCCCACAGCCTGCCGAGCATGCAATCGGTGGGTACACGTGGCTACGGTCCACATGTGCCGTTCCCCTTCCATGCCAGCCAGGTATCACCGCACGCACCGACGCGACTTCCGAGCTCGATCAACTCCGCCCAACACACCGCACCTGCTAGACCGCCGTTCTGTTCTTGCGGACAAATGAGATCGTGTCTCCACGACTCACGCTGCTTAAGCTGCTCACGCTGGGATTCATGGTTCCAGCTGGCGTTGGTTGCCACGTCGTATGTAAATGACTGGAACACGTGTGAGATCGAGTGGTGGCACGGAAAGCCAAACCTAATCGCAAGCCCCTGGTGACCAAACCGGCTGCAGCCCACTTGACCAGCAGCATTCCAACGAGAATCATGCAGGCGGGCATTCGGCACGGTCGGACTGCACTTGTAGCTCGAGACGTTCATCGTTGCTAGCAATCAACGCGACAGCTTCCGGGATGGCTCAATTGCACCCGAGGGGATCCGCCAACGCTCCGATCAACGCTGCCCATGCGGCGCGTCTACGTGGAGGAGCTGACGGCAGTTCGAGACTCGGAGTTCCCGATTTGTCCACGGTTGTGGGATATGGAACAGAGGCAATAGCACGGCGCGCTTGGCGGCAGGAAGCGAATGGGAGTGAATTCAATGCGAGACAGCAGTATTCAGGTTGTATTTGTCACCGCAGTCATTGCCATGCTAGCGTCCCCCAAATCGGCTGGTGCGGTGGAAGTCGAGGCGATCGTCGGCCAGCCCTTCGGTGTCGCTCAGATCACGGTCTCCTATCCTGAAGACGGCAGCACAGCACCGCTGGGGCGTACCGCCATGACGTTTGAAGGTCCCCAAGGGCGGGTCCTCTACCCAACGGTCAGCGGCAGCGTTCTGAAACGCTTGCTTGGAAGTGACACGCGTTTGAGCTCCCGCCTGACTGTGCTGATCCTATTTCATGGCGACACGCCATTCGATGTCACGATCGGCACATCGACAAAGCAGCGCGTCACGGTCACTCCCGAGCGTCGCAATGCCGCGGCATACCGGCGTCTACTGCGTCGCTGGTGGCGGTCCTACAACGCCATGTTTCGGGATTTGTCAAAGGAGAGTGAGCATCCACCACTGGTGGAAACGTATCTGACGTCCATGCTAGCCCGGCGGCTAAACCTGGAAACACCCCTCGTCACACGGCTCAGATCCGAAACACGCAAAAGCAAAGGACGCCAGACACTCGAATTGTTGGCCGGCGCAGAATCGATGCGCATGCAAATCGTCAAGGCGACCAGCTTGGGATTGCTGCCAGACAACGCTACGGCCGATCATCCTTTGCCGCGCAGCGTGAAATGGAACACCGGCACGATACCTGAGCTGAAAGGCGATGTTGCCGTCGAAGCCATGGCGATGCGAGTACCGGAAGAGTGTTTTTATATCCGTTTCGGTCAGTACGCGAATTTCATGTGGTTCGACACCCTGACCAACGACTATGGCGGCGAGATTGGCAGCATGGTGTCGGCGCAAGGGTACCGCGCCAAACTGACCGAACGTTTTCAAAACCAGATCGTCTTGAAAGCTGGACTGTTGGCCAAGCTGTTGGGCCCTCAAGCGGTTGCCGACATGGCGGTGATCGGCACCGACACGTTCTTGCGGCAGGGGGCTGCCATGGGCGTCGTGTTCCAATCGCGTGGACCGCTGCTGGGGATCTCCATTGGTCAACAAAGGCAGGAAGCGCTTGCGCGTGAGCGCAACCAGGGCGCCACGCTCACGACGGTACAAATCGGCGGTAAAGACGTATCGCTGCTCGCCACGCCCGACAATCGCTTACGCTCGTTCTACCTGGTTGACGGCGATTACCACTTGGTAACGAACTCCCGGGCGCTCGTCGAACGGTTCCTCGCTGTGGCGGATGGGCAAGGAACGTTGGGAACAAACGACGAGTTTCGCTACGCGCGTTCCGTCGTCTCGACCGAACGTGACGACACGATATTCATCTACTTCTCCTCCGCATTTTTTCGCAATCTACTGAGCCCACATTACCAGATTGAATTGTATCGGCGCTTGCAAGCTGCGACCGATATCGAACTGATTACGCTGGCACAGCTGGCGGCTAAATCTGAAGGGATGCCGCACAACACCGTCGAGGACCTGATTGCCGCGCACGTTTTGCCATCCCGCTTTGGAACTCGTGCCGATCAGAGCCGAGCGGTGGTTTCCGAGAACGGCATTGTCGATTCGCTGCGCGGTCAACGTGGTTTCTTCACCCCCGTACCTGACGTCGCAACCACGGGAGTATCGGCGGACGAGTTGCAACGGTACTTGACCCATGCAGAATATTACGCTGAACACTGGCAGCAAGTGGATCCGGTCCTGGTCGCCCTGAAACGCTTTTCCCTGCAGGGCCAACGCAATGAGCGGATTACGATCGACGCATTCATCTCGCCGATGAGTGACTTCAAATACAAACTGCTGATGTCGATGTTGGCCGATCCAACTCCCTATTCACTCGTCCCACCTGACGACAACATGATCTCGATCGAAGCGTCACTGCGTGGCGGCATACTCTTCCCGAACGTGGCTCCGCACCGCCTGTTCCTGGGCGTCCAGGACCGAGAACCGCTGCGACAACCGAGACCAGATCAGTCTCTGCAATTGCTCCAAATCGTCCGCACCGCACCAGGCTTTCTGGGTGCCTGGCCCAAACCCGGATTCCTCGACATGATTCCGCTCACCTCCGGAGGAGCCGCGAAGGACGGCTTTACCGAATTGCCATTCGGCCTGCTGCGGTGGCAAGGGCGTGGATTCTCGGTACTGTCCATGGACAAGAACATCATCACGCAAGCGAGCGAGCAGATAGGGTTTCTCGAAAGTAAACCCGCTCAAGTCCGCGTTCGTATCGGTGATTTGAGCAAGGCGCGATTCCGTGGTTGGCTGAACCAGATGGGCTATGAAAGGGCTCGACAAGTGTCGGTTGCCAACGCCCGGTTCATGAGCATTTTGTCACAACAACTGAAAGTGCCGCTTGCCGAATCGCGTGTTGTGGCCGAAAGCCTGCTCAACGCACAATTTGTTTGTCCTCTGGGCGGCAAATACGAGATCGTCGCGGACGGCTCCGGCCAACACTGGCACTCGACCGCCTGGCCCGCATCCGCCGATTACACATTGCCACCCGAATACGTCGCACCGGCACTCGATTGGTTCCGTGGCCTCGAAACGCAACTGGTTAAGTACCCGCAACGATTGGTCATTCACGCACATGTCGATATGCAACGCAAAGAGCACGAATCGGCCATCACACTGCCCTTCTTTGATGTCCTGAAACAGGGCGGGAAGAAGGACGAGTAACTCTCCGTAGCTGACCAGTCCGAGCGCGCGCCGGGACAAGTCCGGCGGTGGCCTCGCGTTGGTGATGTGACAATGGATCAGATTTCAAAATGGAACCCCTGCTTGCAAAGGCGATCGTACTTGCGTTGATCGAATCGATACAATCTGGCGGCGCGGTGAGCTACATTCGACTCCCATTCGTCCAACTCGACCAGCAACTCCATGCTCAGTATCTTCTTGCGAAAATTGCGTTTGTCGATCGATTGCCCAAGCACTGTTTCATACAAGTGTTGCAATTGCCGCAACGTGAACTTGCGTGGCAGCAGCTCGAACCCAATCGGCTGGTACTGGAGCTTGTTGCGCAGCCGAGTGCGTGCCACGTCCAGAATGTGCGGATGGTCGAATGCCAGATCAGGTAGCTTGCTGGTGGAAAACCAATCTGCCTCACGCG
>JAJRVM010000131.1 GCA_024277285.1 Planctomycetota bacterium | reverse complement strand
CCGCTGAGCGCCACCTCTTCGATCGTCGCCCGCCCAACCCATAAGCCACCCTCAAGGCACCAAGTCCGGCGCATACCGTACCGAGAACCGATGGCCCAGTTTAGCGGAGCACAGGTGGGTGAATTTAGCTGAGCGTCATTGGCCGATGGGAAAACACGTCGCGCCTCGCCGTGAATCCCCAGTACCCGAATGGTTCGTCAGGTGGTTGCGACCGACCGCTGACGCATTTCGGTTCGCCGGGTCCGGTCAAGAAAAACTAGGAATCTTTCGTAAATTCCATTTATTTTCGTTGACCCGCCTAGTCTTCCTAGATATCTTGTCCCTGCTAGACTTCCGCGCGAGTGGCAGGCTCGACTCGTTTTCGTCGTTCTGGCCCTTGTCGCGAGCCGGTAGATTCAAGTGATCACGCACTCGACGCGATTCACAGGTTATCCAAATTGATCAACTGGAGGGGGATGGATTGATGCGAACATTCTTTTGCATGGCGGGGGTGGTCCTGTTGGCGTCGGCCATCAGCGTGAACGCGGCCGTAGTGGGTGAACCCTCACCCCTGGCGGACGGTTCGGTGGATGGTTGGAGTGGGGTGACTGTCATGAACGGCTACGGCGGACTGCCGGCCGGTGAGATGGTCACCACTGCCAGCTACTACGCGGCAGCGGGTCGTGCGGACGGCAGCCACGTTGTCCAGCCGTTGATTGCGAAGGAGGAGGGTGGCGCGTTCACGATTTGGGACGTCGGACCGACCTCGACTCCGACCACCGAGGGCGACAATTCCGTCGCTTGGGGCAGCAAAGTAGTCCCCGATGACGGCAACGTTTATCATCCCGCCTTTTGGCAGTGGAACGAGGGCGTCGACGACACAGACGGTGGAATGGTTGCGTTCGGCGATGCGGGGGGCAGCGGAATGTTCCAGCAGAACGAAGATGGCACCAGCTATGTTCCGGCCATTGGAGATGAACTAGCGGCCGGGCATGCGTCCGCCGCCGGTGGCCGCGCTTACCAGTTCAACTACACGACCGCCGTGCCTGAACCGGGCACGATCGTACTGGCAGTCCTGGCTGTTTTTCCACTGGCCATGGGACTGCGTCGCCGGTTGAAGAAGTAGACTCACGGGTCGAACCGATAGCGATTCGTTTTAGGAGCTCTCGCCGCTGTGTATCAGCCGAGCGAGGGCTCTTTTTTCGTTGGTTCGTTGGTTCCGCAAGTCGAAACGAAGGGTGTGCGGCGTGCCTACGACTGATTTCCAACTTCTTAGCTCACCGCCTGGGCGACGTAACCACCGATCTGGAACGCAAGGACCAAGTCGTTTGTATCAAATTCACCGTCGCAATTCCAATCGCCGTCGGCCCATTGCGAATTGCCTGGCACGTCGTCCTCGTACTGGCCTCGGGCGAAGATCGACACGAGATCGGACGAGTTAAAGATCCCATCGAGATTCGAATCACCGTAGGTTGTCCGCAGTTGGTCGAATATCATCGTGTCACGATCTAACGCATCGACCAAGCCGTCGCCGGTCAGGTCAAACTGTGCATCAGGATTGTCCGAGTTGATCGCGGCACACAGTAAGTCGATATCGGCCGCGTCGATCGAGCCATCATCGTTGAAATCAGCGTCGCTGGGAACCACAAAGCGGAACGTGGTTACCGGGACGATCCGCCCGATCGGCATCCCATCAGGGCCGGCGGTGAATCCGGGTGATCCCCTTAGCAAGTGCAGCGTGGGACTAAAGACGGGGACACCCGACAAATTGGACGGGTCACTCGCGTCAATGTCATTGGCCAGGCTCTCGGTGATATCGATCGCCTCGGGCTGCGGTCCCGGAATCGTTCCGTCGTAGTTACGAACGTTATCGCCATTGTTCTGCAGCACGTCGTAGCGTGCGGTGATGTGTCCGTTGTAGGCACCGTTGCTACCGTCGTACCCATCCCCGAATCGGATTCCGGCCGTAATGGGCGAGTTAGGGTCGACCGTGTGACGGTTATCCGTAATCACACTTTGTGAGATTGTC
This sequence comes from Planctomycetota bacterium, assembly GCA_024277285.1. The sequence goes on along the minus strand of JAJRVM010000131.1, from coordinate 13,087 downwards.
ACTTCAGGCGAACCATAACCCGCTTCGACACCTTGGTTGTTGCCGGTGAAGACCGAGTCCGTCACGGTGACCCAATTGCTGTTGCTGGCCGCGATTCCCTCGTGGAACGCCCCTTGGATCCACGCGGATTCGACCTCGAGTCGAGCGCCATTGTGGTCTAGGCCATCGTCTTTCGTGTTAATCACGTAGCTCGATTCGAACCGCGAAGCATCGCCTGACGGATGCGTACCGGCGAAGTAAAACCCATCGTTGTCGTCATCCACAAACTGCTGACGACCGTTCGGGATGTTCATCAACCAGGTGTTCTTAATTTGAGCAACGGTCCGACTGAATTCGCCACCCGTATCGACGTTTGCGATGACGGAGTTGAAGATATTGACTCGTGCCCGCGATGCGGCAAACCCCTTGCCGACGTTGTCGACGACGAAGCAATTGTCGCATGTCAACGTCGATCGAGTCGCGTTGAGTACGGGCTGACTGTTGGAGTGACCGAACTCCTTGGATGGATCCCCACCACCGTCCGTGAAGAAGGTGTATCGCAGCGTACTGGGTTTGGCATCCACCCATTCGATGCCTCCCCAGGCTCGATCGGCGGAGGCCATAAACCAGACCGGGGCCTCAGCGGTTCCCTCGGATTGAAGGTCGCCATTGACTCGGATATTGACGCGCGGAGCAAGCAGAACGCGTGTTCCGGCTTGGATTGTCAGACGACCACCATCGGAAATGGTCAAGTCCTCTTCGACGTAGTATTCGCGATCGGCGGTCCACACAACATCGCCAACGAGCGTTCCGCTGACGGCTTCGATCGGAAAGTTGGCAGGCAGGATTTCGATGTCCTTCACGGTCCCTTGCAAATCAAGCTGAAACGACTGGCTCGCCTGAGTTTCCAGGTTGACCGCAGCGACACCCTTTTCGAACAGGACGTCCTGGTTGGCCTGTCCATTTCCAAGGCTCAGAGCAAGCTGCTGGGAGTACGTTGGATCGATCGTGCCTTGCCAATCGACGGCTCGCGACACCATCGGCAGTGATTCACCGGCTCGTAACCGATTGGGCGTGATCAATCGAAACGATCGTTCTCGCCAAGCCACCGGCTGACCGGTGAACCATTCGCCCGCGCTGTTCATCCCCACCACTTCGATCGCATACTCGCCTGCCGCAAGCCCGTCCAACAGGATCGGTTCGGCCACGGGTGTGAGTGGCCCGAACGACTCGCCTGCCAAGCGAAATCGATAGTGTGTCACTCCCGGTCCCGCGACGTCCAACGTGGCGCTACCCTGAACCGAGATGGAGCTTCGTGCCGTTACGGTCGGCCCAGCGGGCACATAGGCGCCCATGTCAAGGCCGTTGGGACCGCTGTCGATGGCGGGCGATGTCGCCTGCAGGCGGTAGTTGCCCGCGGTCGAGTCGACGAACTGTGGGTCTCCTTCAACGTTGCCTGCCCCAAGGTCATGCGCGTTAATGTCGGTGCCCCCGAAATCGACGACCTCGTTAGGCAGCAACGATCGATCGACCGTCAGTTGTGTCTTGAAGCCTCCCGTATCAACCAAGTTCTTAAACAGTTGGTTGTTGCCGGCAAAGATATTGCCAACCAGCGCAGCGCCCTTGCCGGCACCTCGCACCAAGGTCCCGCCCTTCTCGTTAAACTGCATCACTGCCAACCGGCTGTCGATGAACACGTTGTTTTCTACCTGAGCGAACGCGTCTTCCTTCAGCAACATCGCGTGATCGTTGTTGACGAAGATATTGCGAACGACCGTGATTTCGGTACGATTGCGATCTCCATTCTGAGGCAAGCCGGTCGCGATTGCGTTGGACGTCGTGGCGCGCGAAGTATTCTTGCGGAAATTCATGAAGAGGTTGCCTTCGATGTGGGCATCCGTACCATCCAGGTCTAACCCATCGTCGCCACCTCCTTCGAAGACGTTGTTGAGGATCTGCAAAACGGGACCCGGTCGTTCGGCACCCAAGAAGTCGATCACGTCGCCGCCATTGTTACTGTTTGCAAACACATTGCCGTCGATTATCAGATATTCGTCACCCGAAATTTGCTCGCCATGGATGATCTCGCCACCTGCGGATGTCGGGAACTGCGAATTGCGAACAATCAGCGACGGATGTTCGAGTTCCAAGATCGTCGTCTTCGTGCCTGACCACACGATGTTATCCAGTTGTAGTCGCGATTCTTCGATGTTTATCGACTCGCCTTGCGCATCCCCACCGGTCATGTCCGCATAGCTAATACGGTTGTCGGCCAATGTATTCTTGAAAGACAGGCCGTCCCAACGCCCCTGACCGGTGATACGCTCGAATCGGATCCTCGCGTCGGCCGTACCTTCCGCCAAGAGTTGGCCTTGTACGTCGATCCCGGTTCCGGCGCGGAACCGAACGAGGACTCCCGGTTCGATTGTCAATGTGGCATCGGCCTGAACGCGAACGTCGCCCGTTACCTCATACGGCGAGTCCGCCAACGTCCATGTCGTGTCCTGGTCAATACCGCCAGCGACTTGAGCCAGCAGTTGACGGGATTCGAGCGACTCGCTCAACAGTGAACGACGAAAAGACCCGCGGCGCAGACGTCCAGTCGTCCGCCGCGCCACGCGCTGGGGGGAAATCATAAGAAAGTGCCTTGCCTCAGCCAGGATGACGTAACCATCTTGAGTCTGTTCCAGTGTCCTTCCGCATTTTAGAAGGGAATGCGTTGGAGTCAAAGGATCGAGTTTCTCTGGGCGTGCGGTTACGTTTACGGTCTACGCCAGAAGCTGGGGAGCACGAGTACGAAGATGGCAAAGATTTCGACACGTCCCAGCATCATGAGCCACGTAAAGAGGATTTTCGTGGCCGAGCTGAAGTGTCCATAGTTCTGAGTCGCTCCGACCGTGCCCAGGCCGGGGCCGATGTTGTTGAGCGTTGCGGCGACGGCTGTCGCGGTATCAAGGAGCTTGTGTTGTGAGTCGTTACCCCAGGTCAAGTCCGGCTCGATCGCAATAATGAACAGCCAACTGTGCACGAAGATCACCAAGATCAGACAGAAGTACACAAGAATCGATCGCCGTAGTTCCGTGTCTTCCACGGGTTTGCCACCCAATTTGAGCGGTCGTACGACGGTTGGGTGAAACGCATGTTCGACCTCCAGCTTGAGAATCTTGACGAACAGCACGTGACGAATTACCTTGAGCCCGCCGCCCGTACTGCCGGCGCACCCTCCCACAAACATCAGCAAGAACAGAATACCTCGCGCGAAACTGTTCCACTGGTCAAAGTCATCCGTTGCGAATCCCGTTGTCGTGACGATGGAGACGACTTGAAAGAGTCCGAAGCGAACAGCATTGGACAACTCGGTGGTCCACGCCTCGTCGGGCGAATTGCGGAAGTCACCACAGTACATTCCGAACAGGACCACAGCGCATGAAATCCCGATGATCAAGCCGATGTATGTGCGCCATTCGACGTCTTGAAGCAACCTGCCGGGTTGTCTGAGCAAAACGAAGTACAGCAAAATGAAATTTGTTCCCGCCAACACCATGAATAAAATCACAAGGTAATCGATCAGCGCGCTATCGAAGTGCCCAAGGCTGGTGTTGTACGTGCTGAAGCCACCGGTTGCCATGGCGCCGAATGCGTGGCAAAGCGAATCGAACCAAGTCAGACCTGCAAACTTGAGAAAGATCGTCAAGACAACGTTCAGCCCGAGGTAGGTACCTGCAAACAGCCACGCGGTATGCTGCATTCGCGACTGGAGGCCGTCCTTGCTGGGGCCCGGCATCTCAGCTCGCATCATCGCCTTTCCTGTCGCCCCATGGCCTAGGATCACGACAAACAAAACGATAATGCCCAGCCCGCCGAGGAAATGTGTCGTACTGCGCCAGAATAGTATGCAGTGGGCGACCAGACGATGGTCTTCCAGATCACTGATCACCGTGGCACCGGTCGTACTAAATCCCGATTGCGACTCGAACATCGAATCGACGAATGTCATCTGAACCCACCGCAGGCGATAGTTCGGCGTCCGTTCCGACGGGCCTTGATCACCCGGAAAGAGTAACGCGGCGTTCCAGTCAGGATCGTGAGCGAGCGACCGCAGTCGCTCGCCGGCCTGAGGATCGATCGCCTCGAGTTGCTCCGTGCTCAATCCTCTTGCGCCCGCATCGGACAACGCGGAAACGAGGATGTAAGTGGCTTCCGGAAGCGAGTCTTTGGGGAGCCATTGCCCCCACGTGATCCGGTCGAATGCGAACAACTGCGTCGGTTCCGTCAGCTCCATGAGACGGACCGACGAACCTCGATAGGTATCACTCAGGTAGAATGGCAGGCCGCCGAGCAACGTCGCGCCGACCCAACTGAGTCCAACGATTGCCATCGCCTCACGTCGATATAACTTGCCGCGAGCGCCTCGGCCGTACCACTTAAGTAGACCTCCGGCCACGCCCGAAATGACCATGCTGAAGATCAGCGCAACGAACCCATTGCGTTCGAATTCCTCGATCGCCGGCAAATCGTTGCGATGCCCGAGTTGAGGAATGGCCCATGGCAAGCTGAACAGCATCGTACCGCCGATCAACAGGCTAATGGTTCCCAAGTGTCGGGCCAAGAGACGTAGGTTCATTGATGCGTGATCGCTTTGAAAGGTGAGACGCAGATTTCGCCGATGATCGCGGAAAGGAGGTTTCCTGATCGCCGTCACGCGGTCATTCAACGCGGGCAATCAGCGCGGTCAATCAGCGCGGTCAATCAGCGCGGTGCGGATTGGAACAACGCGAGCATTCCGTCGGCCGATTCTTCCTCGACGAGTGTAATTACATGGTCCCCCGGTTGTAGGCGATCGTTGGCTCCCGGCACTCGCACAAACTCGTCTCGCATGACCGCCACGACAAGGCAGGCGGGCGGTAACGGCAAGGCGGAAAGGTCGAAACGCGTGGCCGGCACGTCCTCGTTCACCTCCAACTCGTAGACGCCAATGCGACGTCCCGGGAGTAGACTGCGAGAGATCACGGCGCCCAGATTGAGGAAGCTGAGGACCTGCTTCGCCATCACGTCGCGCGGGCTCACCGCGAGATCGACGCCCAGTTTCCCGACAACATTCGCATAATCGGGGCGTTGCACGATCGCCATGATCCGCTTGGTGCCCAATTCCTTGGCTTCCACACAGGCCATGATGTTATTTTCGTCGTCGCCTGTGCAGGCAGCGAAGACGTCCGCACTGGCAACTCGCTCTTCCTCCAAGACCGCTCGCCGCGTCGCATCCGCTTGGACCACGGTGATGTGAGGAAGACTGTTCGCAAGGAATGAGCAACGCTGAGTGTCGGTTTCCATCAGCGTCACGGAATACCGGCGATCATTCAAGCTGCTGGCCAAGTGGTATCCGGTCTCTCCGCCTCCTGCGATGAACACGGATTGTCGAGAGTCCGACATATGTTGAAAGCGGTCCTTCATTTCGACGATATCTTCGCGCCGACCGATCAGCGTGATTCGATCTTGGAGCTCGAGACGATCCTCGGCTCCCGCAATCCAAATCTTCCCGTTGCGGTAGATCGTTCCGATGCGAACGCGAGCCGGCAAACCCAAATCTTTGAGCGGTTTCCCAAGCGAGCTGGTGGACTTTGCCAGATTGATTTCTTGCATCTGCAGTTTACCGGCCGCCAGATGCTCGACCGCTAACGAACCCGGGTCACGGATTCCGCGCGCCAATTCTAGTGCGGACAAGTGCTCCAGACTCAACAAACGGTCGACGCGAAAATGCTGCTCGTAGTCGAACGTACTTCGGTCACGAAACACCGGCCCAAACACACGGGCGATGCTACGACGCGCACCCATCGCCTTAGCCATGCTGGCCGCCACGAGATTCACTTCGTCCACACCGGTCACCGCCAGACAAACGTCCGATCCTAAGACGTCTGCCTGAAACAACACGCTGCACTCCGAGGCCGAACCGGTGACCGCACGCACGTCCATTTCTTCGTTGATCCGAGCCGTATGTTCAGGATCAACGTCCACGACCGTCACACTGTGCCGGTGTTGGCAAAGAAGGTCGGCAATCCACGTGCCGACGGTACCGGCGCCGAGAACAACGATTCGCATTCCCAATGCGTCAACCCGCCAACCCTCTGGCTCACGATCACCCTGAGCCTCGTCGACAGATCGCCTTTCGTCTTGAAGGCCAGCTCGACTGACGGTCGATTTCGGCCGAAAAAGTAGTCCGGCGTTTCACGACCGTCGTCGCGTCACAGCCAAGAGGACATCACCGACAGAACCACGAAGACGACAAACATGAACGCGACAACCCACAGACCGAAACGGACCGCGTGTTCTAGGATGGGCTTCACTGCTTCGTGACGAGTGGCGGCGTACACCAAAGAGATGACCACCACGAGCGGCACGCTGTACCACATGCGGCTGAACCACACGTCAGAAAAAATCGTCAGCTCAGATAATATTCCCATCATGCTCACACTCTGATTCTCGTAGGCAATACTCGTGACACGACTCCGTTCGTGCTCAAGCACCCGTGCCTTTACCTTGGGGTGGCGGCCTGTCCTTCTTTTCTGTCTGTTCGTCCGGCAAGATGAACACGGGCCCCGCATACGCATCGTAGATCGCAAGCACGTTCAGCAGCCCGGCGATCATCGTGTACAACGTTCCAAGCTCGAAATAAACCTTCAATTCCTTGTGCCAGTCCGCCAACTGGTCTCGATCCTGCTCACGCACCGGTTGTCGCGGCGGAGCCATGAGACCGTTCCACAGCGGGGCGAGCGACGGAACTCGGCCAATGACTCGCTGGCGCTGAACCAATGCCGGCAACGCGGGGAGACCCACCCCAAGCTGACACAGGTATGGGTAACGCATGTCCGGCTGACGAAACGACGCGTAAACGACTTTCCCACCGCCGAGTGCCAAGCCAAAAAAATAAGTTCCCAGAATGCAGACCATAAACAGCACGCCTTTGGCATAGCGACGCTGGTATAGGTGGCCAGCTCCCGGAATGAGCCACGCCCACAGCGCGGCGACCGGCGGATTCCTGAGCTTGATCTCCAGAGGATAGGCCGGGTCCGGAGACTTGACGACTTTGTCCATTTCCCACAACTTTCACTGGAAAGAGGCACCTGTGCAAGCGCACCATTGTACCGATCCGGACCCGTGAAACCAGGGCTGCGTTTCAGCTAAGAATCGGCGTGGTAGGCAATCGATGGGCGAGCCTACGGCGTTAGCCGTAGGGCGGTCAGGTCTGGGTGATCGGGAAATACGAGGGTGCAAGAATCGAAAAAATCACGCCACTGCCCCGCAGCCGCTCGACACGCTATCGCCCCACTCCGGCCAGCTGACGCTGGCGGCTCGCCCTTGCGCTAGGCCGCTTCTGGCGTACCCTCGCGCGTCAGGGTCTGTTGTACCGAATCGATCACGCCAGCGGATACCTCCTCCAGCGACTCGGCGGCTCCCGCCAACAAGCTCAGATCAGCGAGCTGACGGATGCGGCGCGGTATGCCCTGTGTCAGCTCGAACAGACGTTCAATGGCCTCGACGGAAAACAGCGACCGCTCGGCACCCGCTTGCTGCAGCGCGTATTCGATGTAGCTGGCCGTTTCCAACTCGTCCAACGGATCAATGACAATCTGAAGGTCGCACAGTTCGCTCAGTTTAGACCCCATTCGCGACGCGTGATGCCGCCCGGCCGCCAGGATCACCGTCAATCGGGCATCGGCGTGAGGATCAATCAGCGCCAATCGGCTGATCGCCGCGTGAACTTCGGGAGTGGCGGCATCCACGTCGTCCAACATGATGATCGTCGACCGACGCTGGTAACGATTGGCGGTCAGGTGGTCCGAAATACCGCGCCAACACTCCAGGGGCGAGGCACTCGAAGGCAACGAACTACCCAGGTCAGCCGCAACTTTCCATGCGAACTCGATCGCGCTGAGCCCGACCACATTGAATTTGACCAATTGGCTATGATTTCGGCGTAATTGCCGGCCAGCGACCTCGAACAGGAGACTCTTGCCCGTTCCAGAAGCTCCCAAGAGAAATCCAAGGCGGCGGCCGTTGGCAATCAGGAAGTCCAGTCGCGCCAATGCCTCCTCGTGCAGCGTACTCGGATAGTAGTCTTTGGGATCCAGTTGGCTGGCGAACGGCGAGTGGGTTAGACCCCAGTAGGCGATATGCATCGAGACGATCTCCGAAACGAGGAGGGCAAAAGCGGCGGGAGTGTAAGGCGATGTCGAGTGTGGGTCAAGCGAGGTTTGTGCAAGCGGCTGGGGCCGGGTGCAGGAACACACTGATAGTCGGCAGTTCCTGAGGAAGAACGAAAACGCAGAGGGCGCGGAGACCCGCAGAGGGAGAACCGCAGTCTTCGGGGAATCGAACTCCAAGAACCACCGAAAGTGCAAAAATCACCGCTCTCAAGGCCACCACCCAATGAAGAGCCCATGCAGGAAAAGAACGAAGATCCCTCCCCTCCGCGCGGCTTTGCGTCCTTTGCGTCCTCTGCGTTTACCCTGATCGAATGACCGAGCCGTGCGGAACAAGAGCTCGGGCCGTGAAGTGCGTTCCTGCACCCGCTGGGGCCCCAGGTCGCCGAGCGCCGGGAGGAGGAAACGCAGAGGACGCAGAGACTCGCAGCGAGAGCACTTCGGTTCACGGCGTTTCACACCGGGCAAGAATCGCATTAGAATCGAGTCGGCCAGCGATGTTTCGCTCATCCACCTTCCAGAACGATTCGTCTCTCAGAACGGAACGCGCGTGTCACGTCGATTTTTTTCCGAACAACCGATTACGACCGACGTTGTGCAACTGGACGGCCCGGAATCGCATCATCTGATCCACGTCATGCGAGCGAAAGTGGACGACCAAGTCGTGCTGTTTGACGGAACGGGCGATGAGTTCCAGGCGTCGATCGAGCAGGTTGGACGCAAGCAGCTGGTGTTGCGGATCGTGTCACGACAGACCGTCGATCGCGAGTTGCCATTCTCGTTGACGCTTGTCGTTGCGCTTCCGCGCGGGGATCGGCAAGAGTGGTTGGTGCAGAAGGCCGTCGAACTGGGGGTCGCTCGATTGGTGCCATGGCAGACGCAGCGGAGTGTCGCACGGCCGAACGATAAGACGCTTGAGCGACTGCGACGGACGGTCGTTGAGGCCAGCAAGCAATGTGGCCGCAATCGACTCATGTCGATCGAGGCAGCGTGCGGCTTCGGCGACTACCTTTCGCGCTCCGTTCCGCAAACGTCTTTGCTTGCCCACATCGAACGGACGGGCGACCCAGGGCCGTCCGTTGCAGATCCGTTGGTCGACGTCCCTGTCGCGGGTGTGCAGATAGGGGTCGGTCCGGAAGGCGGCTTTAGCGAATCTGAAGTGCAAGAGGCCCTCGCCGCAGGATGGCGGCCCGTCGGTCTTGGCCCTCGCATCCTGAGGACAGAGACCGCCGCCTTGACACTCGCTGCTCAAGTTGCATTCGTCTGGCAAACGCGACACGTGCGATAGCTTACGGTACCGAGTCGGGGGCTACCGAGTCGGGGGCCACGTCTTCCGTGACGGCCTCGGGCGGCAGGATCTTCCCGAACAGATGGCCGCCGACTTGGCCGTGCTGCCAAGTCCCGGCATAACGCTTACCGGCGATAACGACACGCGCATCGAAAGTACCCATACCGGGAATCATTAGGTGATCGACGACGATGACAGGTGTCTTGTCGGCCCAACTGACGGTCAACGGCAACGGAACGTTCACGTCATGGTCACCATAGCGGATGCGAACTTTGAACAACCAGAGATCACCACTTGGCAATTTCGTAACGCTCTTGATCTCGTACGTCTCTTCCTTCAGACCGCCCGGTTGACCGTCCACCGTAAAGTGTCCTTGCAAAGTGCTTCCGGAGAGCGTTTTGCTGAACGTGTCGTGGAGGTCCTTCGTTCGCACGATGGCCGCGTCATCTTTTGGCTTGTCCCCTGCTTTCGTGTCGGCCCCTGCTTTCGTGTCGGCCCCTGCTTTCGTGTCGGCCCCTGCTTTCGTGTCGGTTTGGGCGGCTGCAGAATGTACGGCCAGTAATTCGACGCACAATGTAGCCATCCCCACAACGACTCTCCATGTCCTGCGGTGGCGATCGTGACGAGTGAGTTGGTTCATCGTAATGAGCTCCTTGTCCGAGACTCGGTGTGAGTGACTCAAAGATTCGTCAAGTATTGAACGGCGAGCGAGATTTCCTCGATTGGATTTCGTGACGACTCGCGCTGCACGGTCAAGAATCCGCCGTAGCCGAATTCTTCCAACGAGGCCAGCAACGCAGGAAAGTCGGCGGAACCGCGACCGAGCGGAACGTCGAGACCGCGTCCGCGCGCCAAGTCCCGAACGGCGTCGTTCGCGTAGACGTGTGCGATATGAGGGCCGAGCGCGCCTACTGCTTCTAGGGGCGAGAAACCGTTGACAATCAGGTTTCCGGGGTTCAGGCTGACCATGGCGCTCCCGACCGGCAGGGCCTGGATCAACTCAGCCATCTTCGGTCCGCTCTCGGCGCCCGTCTCCATGGCCAGCCAGGCGCCAATGTGCTGGCCGTGGCGTCCGAGGTCCGTGAGCGCCTGGACCAGCCGGTTCCAACTCGATTGATCCGCCTCGTCGCTAGAAATCCGGCCCACTTGGTTAATGACGACGTTGCAGTCGAATGCACGGGCAAACTTCATCGCTTCCTTCGTCGCCTCAAGACGCGGCTGGAGATCGTCTTCGACGTCGTATCCGCGGCGTGTGCGAAAACTGACGGCGGACACCTTCAAATTGTAGTCGTCCAACCATTTGCGAATCTGGCGCAAACCGGTATTGGTTAGCTCGCGTGGCCTAAGCTCGCCCCGTGCGTCCAGCTCGATGGCAGCCGCTCCCATGGCCGCCACGCAAGGTAGGGCCTTTCGCAATGGCAGTCGAAGACTGTCGAGCTGAACTCCGATCCGCAACATGGCCATCTCCATCACTAGGGTGATCTATGCGAAACGCACAGGATCTGCCTCACACTTGCTAGCCCATATCTCCACATCTTGATACTTCGTCTGCAATTGCTGCGCGAGTGTTTCTAGTGAGAAACGTTCGCTGGCGAAGTGTCCTGGCAGCACCAGTGCCACACCCAAGGCGTCGGCTTCCAGGTACGTATGAAAGCTGGTTTCACCGGTAATCAGCAACTGACAGCCCGCTCGATGCGCCACGCCCAGAAACGTCCCGGCGCTCCCGCACGCGACCGCGACGCTGCGAATCGTCTGGTCCAATCGGCCGACGTACTGCAACCGATCGATCGACAGGAAGTCTTTCACACGCTCAACGGCCTCACTTAACTTCGACGGCCGAGGCCAGATTCCACAGCGACCGCTGCCCAAATCCTCAGCCGCGTCTGCAATGGGTTGTAACGGACGGATGCCCGTCAGCTCAAGCCCTTGAGCCAACTGCTGATTGATTCCGCAGCGAGCCGAATCCCATGCCGTGTGAGGGCTGTAGACCGAGATGCCGTTGCCAGCCAGTTGCCACAGCATGCGCCCGACGGTCGTGTTGGTCGTCATTCGCTTCAACGGACGAAAAGGGAACGGGTGATGAGTGACAATCAGGTCGGCACGGCGGTCGATCGCCTCTTCCACCGTGTCCGGTGTCACCGTCAAACAGGTCATCAACCGCTGGACTGGCCGCTGTGTGTCCCCCACCAGCAACCCAACATTGTCCCAGTCCTCGGCAAGACTGGCGGGGGCGATCGACTCGAGGTGTGCACACAGTTCGCGAATCAACACCATGGATCACCTTCCAAATGGAGCTCGGACCGAGTCGTCGTCTATTGGACCCAGCCAAAGGCAATTCGTTGACGTGAGAAGCATCCTGCCTAGAATGCATGCGGCCGACGTGTATCTCCGATCGCTATTTGGAAACAAAGCCGCCATGCCTCAATCGTTCCTGACTGCACTGCCCGTATTCAACGAAGAAGCCCATGTTAATACGGTTTTGGACCACGTTCGCAAGTATAGCGAACACGTGCTGGTGGTCGACGACGGTTCGACGGATCAGACGCGACCTCGGCTGGCACAGCGTCAGGACGTGCGCGTCCTGACCCATCCCGAGAACCGCGGTTATGGCGCCGCGCTTGTCTCGGCATTTGAGTACGCCAAACACAAAGGGTTCGATTTTCTGGTGACCATCGACTGCGATGGACAGCACGAACCGCAGCGCATCCCGCTGTTCGTTCAGGCGTGTCATCATGCCGATATGATTTCGGGGAGTCGCTATCTGCTGACCTTTCCCGGCGATAGCGAGCCGCCGGCCGACCGACGCCGCATCAATCACTTGGTGACAGCCGAGCTGAATCGGAAGCTCGGCTTGGCGTTGACCGATGCTTTCTGTGGCTTTAAGGCCTACCGCGTTTCGGTCCTCGATGACTTAAAATTATCCGAATCAGGCTACGCGATGCCTTTGGAGCTGTGGGTTCAGGCCGTTCGCGCCGGATGGCGAATCGAAGAGTTTCCCGTTCCGCTGATCTATTTGGACGAAGATCGGTCGTTCGGAGGGGCGTTGGATGACGACCAAACTCGGCTGGATTACTACCACTTGGTGATTCAGCGCAGTATCGACGCGATGCAAGACGATACCAACTGTTGCCGATCGACCGGACCGGGTGGCTCATGCGAGGCCTGAACGAGGAGTCTTGAACTCGAATCGCCTGGGGTTGCGACCCCGGTGAGATCGATGATACTGCGGCTGGAAGCCTTATCATGCCCCAAGTTTTCGTGATAGCGAGTGGACCAGCCGCATTGGAGAACATGGGTTTTCCACCGTGGACGAGTGTCGCTGCGGGTTTCGTGGCGCGAGTCCATCGTGACCGCCCCTCTGAGGTGGTTAACGCAGAGCACGCGAAGGACGCCGAGACGCGCAGAGGAAGAGGTTCTGATCTTAGAGAATCGAACTGGAAAAATCACGGTCGTTCGTCAATCATGGCTCCGGAAAACAGGGCAAAAAGACGTATCCCCTCAATCGCTAGCGGGGGCAGATTGTGCTGCAACTCGGATGGATTGCGCGAGAGAGGGCATTTCTAGGGCGCCGCTGAGTCGGTCGCGGAGATAGTCGAAGGCACTGATGCCCAGCTTCTTCGAT
>JAJRVM010000130.1 GCA_024277285.1 Planctomycetota bacterium | reverse complement strand
GGTTGCGCCGGCCGGCGCTGCGCTTTGGCCGGCTTCACCCTGGGCTAGTTTGGGGTCGTCTCTTCGGGACTGGCGTTCGCTGCTGACCGTATTTCCCTACGGTTGCGGCGGCCCTCCCAGGGTTGCGCCGGCCGGCGCTGCGCTTTGGCCGGCTTCACCCTGGGCTAGTTTGGGGTCGTCTCTTCGGGACTGGCGTTCGCTGCTGACCGTATTTCCCTACGGTTGCGGCGGCTCTCCCAGGGTTGCGCCGGCCGGCGCTGCGCTTGGGCCTGCTTCACCCTGGGCTAGTTTAGGGTCGTCCCTTCGGGACTGGCGTTCGCTGCTGACCGTATTTCTCAGCGTTGTGTTTGGGGCCGTCCCTTTGGGAGTGGATATGGTGTGCGAGGTGCGTTTGTGGGCGGGTGCTTACGTGTCGCGTTGACGCAAGCGCCAAGCGACTAGCTTGTGGCGCAGCGAATCGAGCGGGCTCCCGGCTCGTCGCTGGCCGAGCATCCGGCGACCAGGTGGATCGAGCAATAGCGCGAACCATAGACCGGGGATCCTCACAGCACGCTTGCGGCCAACGGTCTTGTAACGCATCCCGACCAGAACGCTCGCACGCGACAATCTTCGCAATCGCGCTAACCAACGTCGTCGCTGACGCCCTGCCGCCTCGCAGCCCAAGATTCGCCAAGCGGCCGCGTCGATGAAGTCGTCATCCGCGGTGATCTCCAACAACGCGTTGCAGTCGACCGTCGCTCCGGGCTCGCAATACCAAGGGCAGGCGTTGGCGTTGGCCGATAACGGCTCCTCGAACAACCGGAGGATCTCCCGGATCGTGGCGTCACTTGGCCGGTCTTCTTGCTGTTTACTGGTCATGCCCGCTTCGCCTGGTGGTGCCCGTTCTTGTCCGCTGGTTAGCGGTCGTGGTCGCCAGAAACTAGCCGGTCAGGGCTTCAGAATCAAGCGGGGAGTGGGAGAGTGGGGGAGTGGGGTGTCACGATGATTGAAATGCCATCGAATCGCCGAGAATCGGCGAAAAAACTGCTATTGACCCAGTGTTGTGGAATGGCCAGAATGGCCGGTCCGGTCCGCCTGCATCGCGGGACGCCGCTATGTGGCGTCGAAAACGCCCGCTGACTTTGTGCGGTTGGTTCGCGGCTTAGGGTTTTGTACGACTGTTATGAAATACCATCACCCCAAAAACGTTCCACTGCTCACTGCGGCAGTCGTGTTGTTGGGAGCACTGCCACTGCAAGTGCTCGACCACACGGTTCGCTGCGAGTGCCCGGGCACTGCGTTGGCTCGCGTTGTTGCCAACCTCTGCTGCTGCGGTGGCGAACATCATTGTGGTGGCGAACATCACTGTGGTGGCGAACGGTGCTGTGATGCACCGCGCGACGGTTGTCCGCGCGGGTATCGGTGCGAAACGCCGCAGTACCATGCTCCATATTGTCGCACGGAACCGTGTGTGCGATCGCGGGCCGATTCCGAATCGGACGATGGTACCGATTTGCGGCGCTCCTCATCTGCCAAGCGGACGCGCCATTCGACCTCGCGTGCTGCAGTGGTGCGCGGGCGAACTTTTGAATTACAGAGCACGAGCGTTTCGCTCGACCGCTGTGCGCTATTGTGCCGCTTTCTGCTCTAACGCATGCCTTGTCACGACGATGATCCCATCGTCGCTCGCCGCTTCGTACGCGGCACTTGCGTCTAAGACCCCGTTTTGAGCGCGCTGCGTGTATGCAATGCGCTGACGCCCGCAGACAAGGAGACGAAGAACCATGTTAGTACTCAGCAGGAAAATCCAGCAGCGTATCGTGATTGGCCAAGGGATCGAGATAACCGTTTTGGCGATCAATGGAAATCGTGTTCGGTTGGGAATCGACGCGCCGGCCGATGTTTCCATCTTGCGTGGGGAATTGGAACGCCGAGTGGTCGATGTTCCGTTGGCAGGCCAATCCGCCGACGTTCCCGAAGCGGAAACCAACTCGCTCTGCCCATAACGGCATCGTGGTTCGCTGCTGCCTGTATCGCCCCTGCCGGGGCTTTTCTTGGGGGCTCGAGGGTTGTCAGGTTCCGGGGCCTGACAACCCCGGCAAGGGCTGTGTTGGCCCTCCGGGCCAGCGTTGTGTCGCGTCGAAACGAGTGCCATCGCTTAGCTTGCTTTGGGGCTCTCGCGTTGGTCTAGCCATGCGACGATCTGCTCGACTTCCTGCACGTCCTTGGCGCCGATGAGTGTCATGTGCCGCTTGCCACGTTTCCAGGTTGCCGCGATCTGGCTGTCCAGTTTCGTGATGCAACACGACTTGCCAGCGCAGCTGGCCATGGTACTTGATCGTTTGCCAAGCCATTTCGCGTTTTCATCGTTGTGCTCGAAAACCACCAGCGTGCTGCCGTCAGTCCGTTTGCACAGCGTCTGGACGCAGGTACAGCATGGCATCTCCATGACAAATGTCGATTCGATCGCATAGCCTCGAGGCATTCCGTCAGCGACGGCGGGACGATAACCGACACGTTGAACGACCATTTCGGCCACCACCGCTTCGCTCGGGTATTGAGCCAGTAGCAGTTGCTGTGCCGCAGCCGGATCACGTTGGAATTCCTCGATGTAATGGCCGAGCATTGCCGTATGCATGTGCTCGGGCGCCCACATGCGATACCCAAACCAACCAGCTCCAACGACAATCAGGATGGTCGCTGCCAGTGCCAACGCCCGTGGCTTTGACATGAACGTCGGCTTCGAGGCGGCAACGTGAGTGGCGGGAGTAGTTGGTGCATCAAGGAGTGGAGCGAGTTCGCTCCAACCGTCTTTGGGAGCAATGGGAACGGGCAGCTCATTGGCCAGTTTCGCGAGCTTGCTGTAGCCGGCGAGCTGCGTTGCACAACGTGAGCATTGCTTGAGGTGCTTGGCGATAGGACGCTGTTTTGCGAGATCCAGCTCACCATCGAAGTAGGCAGAAAGCATTTCCTGTATTTGTGAACAATTCATGGTTATGCCTCCCAGCCCAAAGTGGCAAGGTGTTGTTGCAGTTCGCGTCGTGCGCGATTGAGTCGCGAGCCGACAGTTCCTTCAGGGATGCCGACCGCAGCGGCGATATCGCGGTACGAAAGGTTTTCCAGTTCCTTGAGAACGAAAACGCCACGCAAATCGGGTTCGAGTCGCGCCAGCGCCGTTTCGAGCAATTCGGATTGCTCACTCGACTTTCCCGGCATTTCCTGTCTGCTTGCCGGCTCATTGGAAAGCGGCTCGAACTTCCAACGTTTTCCTTTTCGCAAGTATTGCAGTGCTTCGTTGGTCGCGAGCCGATACAGCCAAGTGTCGAATTTCGCATTCCCTGCGAACTGGGCGATCTTGCGGAACAATTGCAGGAAAACCTGCTGCACCAGGTCGGACGCTTCCTCGCGCCCCACCATGCGAACTCCCAGTCGATAGACCTGTGCGTGATACATTTCGTAAAGTCGCCTTTGAGCATCTCGCTGACCAGCACAGCAACCTCGCAGTACGCTTGCAAGTTCTGCGCCCGCGACGTGATCGGCTGTTGTTATCTCTTTAGATGGCATGGTTCAGGCGGTTCTTCACGGAATCGCAATGATTCGTCTACCTAATTCGTGGGAGGTCGGTGTGTGACGATGTGTTGCATGTCTTATATGTACGTATGTGTGTAAGCGATGTGCGTAAATGCCATGACGCAACGAAGAAATTGTCGTGTGGCTGCATCTAACAGGCTGCATCTAACAATATAGCTGCAAGTGGCTTTCGTTGTGACGAATATTGCATGTTTACCTCAGAGGAATCCAAGATGAAACACCAGACACTCTGTTCTTTCGCTGTTGCCGCCGTATTGGGCCTTGTTCTTGCTGGTTGTGGAACGGCAGAATCGACAACTTCCGCAAAACCGGACGATGCTGATTCCCACGGTGCTGATTCCCACGCCGATCACGATCACGGGGACCACGATGGGGGGGGGGGTGACGAAGTGGGCCATGACGAAGCAGGGCACGATCACGCAGGCCATGATCATGGTGCAGAGGGTACGGCGGCGAAGACGGACATGGAGAAGATGAAAGCGGAGCTGGCAAAACTAAGTCCGGAAGATGCCGCGTCCGCCATGAAGCAGCATTTCTGTCCCGTTACTGGCGACATGCTCGGTGCCACCGGGCCGCCCCATAAAGTGACGGTAAAAGATCGCACCGTATGGGTCTGTTGCGACGACTGTCGGGGCGAGTTGCTGGAGGACCCGGACAAGTACCTTGCTAAGCTGGATTCAAAGAAATGAGTGTTGCCGCGTCAGTCACCTGAGCCCCGAATGGTTCTGCTCGTCTGGCCGAATCTTGTCGTTCGTGCGCAGTCGGCGAGTTGTGACCCGTTCGATGCGCGACAAGTAATCTGATCGTTCGCCGCAACAAGGCGGCGGGGATTCCCGGCCGCCATTTGTTGGGGGGCGGTTTCGCCGCAGCCGACCGCTCGGCGAGCGTTCTTTCCGCTGGCACTCGCTGGCGGTAGCTCACGCAGGTGGGGGGGGCCTGGATCATTGTGCTCATTCTTGCTTGTCGCACCGCATTTCCACGCGCTGTTCCTGCGTTATGGCTGAAAAAACAGGGTTTGGTGAAGATCGCGGTGAAGATCACCTTGGGTGCCCGCATCTAAATAACGTGCTGCGACGGTGCTCTGGCGCAGTGAAATCTATTGTGGGGAAATCATTGTGCGGTTTGCTAGTGCCATTTCGGCGTCGTGTAAAGGGAGAATCGAAGATGATCGTAAAGAAACTGTCGTTCTGGTTGACGTGCATCGTGCTCTTGGCGGCAGTGCATATGCGATCCACTCCGGTCGCGGCCGCCGAGGCTATGAGTCGAGCGGCGCGCAAGGCCCAAAAGGCTACGGAAGTGGAACTGTTTGGCGCCATGAAGGATGGCGACATTGAAGTGCAGTTCATTCCCAAGAACTCCCGTGGTGGGAACGTGATGATCAAGAACAACACCGACAAGCCATTGAAGGTGAAGTTGCCGGCAGCGTTTGCTGGCGTTCCCGTGCTGGCGCAAATTGGTGGGCTTGGCGGTGGCGGTGGACTTGGTGGCGGTGGCGGCTTTGGTGGCGGTGGACTGGGTGGCGGCGGCGGGGGCCTTGGTGGCGGTGGCGGCCAGGGTCTTGGCGGCGGGCTCGGTGGTGGTGGCGGCGGTTTTGGCGGCGGCGGCGGTGGTGGATTTGGCGGCGGTGGTGGTGGCGGTTTCGGTGGCGGTGGTTTTTTTGACGTTGGACCCGAGAAAGTTCGCAAGATCAAAGTCAATCTGGTTTGCTTGGAACATGGCAAAGATGATCCGACACCACGCATGAAGTACAAGATCGTACCGATCAAGAGTTTCACGAAAGATGCACGCGTTATTGAGCTATGTAGCATGCTCGGGCGTCGTGAAGTTCCCCAAAACGCGGCACAAGCTGCTGCTTGGCATATCCTGAACGGCTTGACATGGGAGCAACTGGCCGCCAAGAACCGTGTGCAGACACGTTTCCAGACGGTCAGATATTTCAATGCCAATGAGCTCATGCTGGCCAAGCGAATTGTGGCCGAAGCACAGCGGCGTGCGGACGTTGGTCAACAGGCGAGTGACAAGAGCCTGGCCGACTGAGCGTGTGTCGCGAAATGACCTGCCGTGCTCGTGAAGCACGCGTGGCGGTTCTGCGTGAGATTGTATCCTACTGGGGGTTGCGGCCCAGCCGCATTTGGCGAGGCAACCTGCTATGTCCACTATCAATGTCGTGCGAGTGATTGCTGGGCTTCGTGCTATTGGCATCCTGTTTTCGCACTGGCGGCGGTATCAAGCGGTGATCATCTCGATTGCGTTTCATACGGTCGTCCTGGTCGGAATGGCATCCTTCGTCTTCCACCCCGGCACGGCTGGCAAAACGGCCGTGATCACGCTCCACGCGACCGACGGAGCGGATGCCATCGAGTCATCGGTCGATCTGGTCGAGGAGCAAGAGCTCGCCGTCGTTCTTGAGCCGGCGCCCGCCGATGCTACGGCCTCTGAAAGCCTCGCCGATGTTCCATACGTTGCTGCCGACCAAACCGTTGTGACGGAACTTGGATCGGTTCCGCCCAGCGCCCCGACTCTGCCGCCATTATCGGCGTTGATGGCCACAGCCCCAACTCGACCGCTCGTCAAGCCTGCCCGCACGCTCGTCCAAGTCGCGTCCACTCAAGCCGCGACGGCGGTTCTGGCCCAGGATGTGACAGAGCGTCTGCAGCAACGGGACGTGCTTGTCGTGTGGTTGGTCGATGCGTCGCACAGTGTGGTCGATAACCGGGCGCAGCTGCTGGCTGGGTTCGAGTCGTTCTTTCTTCGGGTCAACCAACGCGCGGGCGATCCGCACCGGTTGCGCAATGCGGTGGTCTCCTATGGATCGGCGGGCAAGGAGCAGGTTGCGCCCACTGAGTCGCACGACCAGGTTCTAGCGGCGATCAGAGGACTGACTGCGGACGATTCTGGAACGGAAAATACGTTTGCCGCCATCGAAAAATTCGCGATTGCCTATCGCGCCGATTGGCCTGATCTCGACCTGCTGCTGGTCGTTTGGACGGATGAGTCGGGCAATGACGCACAGCGACTGGAGCAGACCATTGAGGTCTGCCGCGAAATCGATGTTGCTGTTTCGGTGGTCGGGCCCGTGGCCGTTTTGGGAGGTGGAATGGCTGCAGAGTCGTTTGTCGATTCTGTTTCCGGTGAGACGCTTCGGCTGCCGGTCAACCGCGGGCCCGACTCTGCCGCGCCCGAACGGATCGAGTTGGGATACTGGTTCTTGACGCAAGACCCTCGGTCGATGCCGCAGGCGGAGCGTGGATTTCGATTGACGGGACTGCCATCGTGGTTTGCGTCGACTAACCGTGCATTCGGTGATCACCAATGCATCGCGGCCACCGAGGTTGCTTTGCCCGCATGGTATGGCGGTGACGACCTAACCGGGCTCGTATCCGGATTCGGACCCTATGCACTGACTCGGCTTGCCGCTCAGACCACGGGGGTCTACGTGATGTTGGCCGATGCAATTCACCGTGGTCCGTTTCAAAACGCGGCGTTGCAAGACTATCGTCCCGACTATCGAGCGGTGGATGTGGTGTCGCGTGACGTGGAGTCCAAGCCGCTTCGCCGCGCGGTTGTCGAGGCGGTGCGGATTGCGCATGGCAAGAAACTGGGCCCGCCACCGACGATGTTGTTTGGCAAGCGTTCAGAGAAACCACCGTTCGGCTTCATGCGATCCTATTTGACGCCGCGCGCGTTCGTCACGAAATTGAAAGCGGTTCGACCGCGGTTGAAAACGCAGGCGAGCCGGACGCTGGACGCGGTCGAGCAAACACTGGCAGCGGTCAGTCAGCCCGGTACACTCGACGTTGGCTTGGAAGCGGAGTATGAGCAGGAAACGTCGCGCCGGTGGCGCGCGTGGTACGACCTGACACGCGGCCGCCTGCTGGCAACAAGCGTTCGGCTGGCCGAGTATCGCAAGACGTGCGATACCATGGTTGAACCGGGATCCATCAAGCCAAAAACAAATTTCGCGGTCTTTGCACCGTCATTGCAGTTGCGGTCGAGTTCCAAGTACCGTTTTCGAGCTGAAGAAGCCGAGCGGCTGTTGCTGCGCTGCGTACGCGAGAACCCCAATACGCCGTGGGCGCTGCTGGCGCAACGCGAATTAGACTTCGCGCTGGGAATGGAAGTCCGGCAATTCACCACCTCGCTCGTCTATATGAAGCCCGGCAGCGAAAAGAGAGTGCCGACACCTCCCAAGCTGTAGCGATCGCTTGGCTGGTCCGCAGAGGAAAAGGCCCTCCGCCCGGGCTTGTCCCGGCGGGAGGCACGACTGCTCGGCTACAAGCAAGGCGCCTCGATCATGCCTGCTCCTTGTATTGTTCCGCCCGTTTTTTTAACCCTGTGCCGTGCTGTTGTTGCGCACGAACCAATGCTGCGTCTTGAGGCAGAACTTGACCAGCATCAGCATGACGGGGACTTCGATCAGTACGCCGACGACCGTGGCCAGTGCGGCACCGGAGGAGAGGCCAAAGAGCATCGTGGCTGTGGCGATAGCCACTTCAAAATGGTTTGAAGCGCCGATCATGGCGCTTGGTGCGGCACTTGCGTAGTCAAGTCGCATGATCTTGGCCAGGACGTAGCCGAGTGTGAAGATGACGACCGTTTGGATAAACAGCGGAATGGCGATCCAGAGAATGGTCAGTGGATTCGAGAGAATCACTTCACCCTTGAAGGAGAAGAGTAAAATCAGAGTTGCCAGCAAGGCGAAAATCGTGACGGGCGTCAGATAGCGAAGAAACTTCTCC
Organism: Planctomycetota bacterium; assembly: GCA_024277285.1. The sequence goes on along the minus strand of JAJRVM010000130.1, from coordinate 22,770 downwards.
TTGAACCAGGCTTCGCCCTTGGTCGCGATCAACCACTTACGCGACACATAGCCCGCAACCAATGGCAAGGCGACATAGATACCGATCGATAGTAGCAATGCTTGCCACGGGACCGGCAATTGGCCCACGCCCAATAGGAAACCGCCAAGCAATCCGTACAGAACCAACATGGTTAGCGAGTTGATGGCGACCATCACCAACGTGTGCCCATCATTGCCACGGGCGAGGTATCCCCATACCAGTACCATCGCGGTGCAGGGGGCGATGCCCAGCAAGATACAGCCGGCCAGATAGCTGCGCCAAAGCGGCACTTCGAGCATCTTCATGCCCTCGTGCATGACGACCTGCCCGGAACCGTACGCCGCACCGACTTCCAGGTTCACTCCCAGCGGCGGTTTTATATAGTCCTTGGCGTCAGGGCCGATAAAACCAAGGAATAGCGTGCCGAGAAAGAACGCGGCGATCGCATACATCGTGAATGGCTTGATCGCCCAGTTGATGAACAAGGTGAGCCCGACTGGCTTGATCGCTTTGCCTGCCTTGAGCACTTCCGCAAAGTCGATCTTGACCATGATCGGATACATCATGAAGAACAGACAGAGTGCGATCGGGATAGAGACGACCGGGGCGTCGCCCACATAGATCGCCATGGCGTCGAGCGACTTCGCCAAGCCGGGTGCGAATTTGCCCAAGGCGATCCCGACGATGATGCACAGGAATACCCAGACCGTCAGATACCGCTCGAAGAAACCGATCCCCGCGCCGTCCGTGCTTTGCTCGTGGTCGTTCATGAGTCGAGTATCCCTTTGCAAGGTGACTGTTCGCGTCGTTGTGAGCTGCAAAATAATAAGCCACGGCGTCCGTTCGCAAGGTGAATATACAAGGGCGGAAGCAAGCCGCGTCTTGACTGGGTCTCAGCAAAGTGACGACGAATGGAAAACCTCTCGTTCGACCGACGGAAGGAAAGGGGGGGGCTTGTAGCTGACCAGTCGTGCTCCCGCCGGAGAGGCATTCTTGTGTGTCTGGCGGCACTTTGTTTCGTGCGGGGTGCCGCCAAGCATCTATGCATCCAGGCTCTCTGGCAGTGTTTCGACGAATGCGCGGATTTCGTCGCGAACGCGTCGGTAATGGTCCAGTGCTTCTTCCGGTGTCGCCGCCTCACGAGCCAGCCGAGGCGGGTCGTCAAAGCCGACATGCGTGACTCTTGTCTTGCCGGGGAAGGCCGGACACGACTCGTGTGCGTTGCCGCAAACCGTTACGACATGGTCGAATGGAACGTCACTCAGTTCGTCGAGGTGTTTCGATTGGTGTTGGGAAATATCGACTCCCGCCTCGGCCATGACTTTCACGGCATTGGGGTTGAGTCCATGCGTTTCAATACCTGCCGAGTAGGGTTCCAGCATGTTGCTCTTGAGGTGGCGCGCCCAACCCTCGGCCATCTGGCTACGGCACGAGTTTCCTGTGCAAAGAAATAGGACTTTCAGCATTTGCTCGCGCCTTGTTTTCCCGTCGCTGTGATGCCGTCTTGATGGTCCGTTGCACTGTCGCTGCAGAGCTCACTGCATTGACCTAAGCCCTCGAGTGCCACAATGTCTGCCGCCGCCATTGGTAATTCGCTTGCGGATTGCTTCAGTAGTGCCAGCAGTTGTTGATGGAGGTTGCCGTGGGGTTCGGCCAGCGAATAGTACATCCACAGCCCCTCGCGTCGATCGGAGACCAGATCGGCATTACGCAAGTGCGCCAAGTGCCGCGACACTTTCGATTGGCCCAGCCCCAGCACCTCGACGATATGGCATACGCAAAGGTCTCGATCACCAAGCAGGTTGAGGATCCGCAGCCTCGTTTCATCCGAAAGTGCCTTAAATAGTTTCACTGCATCCGCCATAGGGGGGCCCTCCAGTCAGGGGTGTTCGTAAACCGGGATCTCGCCGGTGTGCCAGCTGAAAAGGAAAATAGCCCAGGCGTCGTGCAAGTGAAACCACATCGGCGCTTGGCTATGTGTTTATGCGGATAGGCAAATGTATCAGCGGGACGGGTTGGCTGCAAGTGGGGATAAGGAACCGTAAGGAACCAGACAGTCTGAATTGGAGCGTGTCACACGCTGATTATTGGCGACTCACTCCCTGAACACACCCACGACGGTTCATCTTGACTTCCGCATTCCGCATTCCCTATTCGGCAACTCACACCCGCTTCCCACACGGGCCCGAATGATTCACTGCTTAGTGCGCGGTGTTTTGGGTAGTATGCGCGTAAGTCACTACAGCTTCCATGGTTACACTGATATCGGAAACACGCGTGAATAATCCGGGTTAGCCGGGTGTCTGCCGCAACGACTCGCAAAACGCGGCCAGGCAACTGTGGAGGATTCGCTGGTGGATGTCGTCGGGTCCTTTATGGAAGTCGTTGTCGCTGGTGGCAAACGTGTTGGTGACGTGCAGCAGCGAGGCGAATTCCGTTTGGCGGGCCTCGGCCAACGTCATCAAAGCGGCGGCCTCCATTTCCACGGTTAGGACCCCGTCCGCTCGGTATCGTTCAATCTGCGACTGGGTTTCTCGGTAAGGTGCGTCGGTTGTCCACGTTGCGCCGCGCTGGACGGGCAATCCGCACGTGGCGGCATGGCGCGCTACGACCGCCGGCAGTTCACCTGGCGAGCGAGCCCAAGTGGCCGGTGGCGAGTAATGGTAGGACGTGCCTTCATCGCGCACGGCGCGCTCCGGCACCACCAGGCAAGGCAATGCCAGCCGTTGAGAAATGGCGCCCGAAGAGCTGTAACCGATGATGTGCCGGCAGCCGCTGGCGATCAACTGCTCGGCGACCAGCACCGCGAACGGAGCGCCGACCGTTCCGCCGATAAGTCCCATCTCCATGCCGTCGCGCTGCACGCGCAGCATCGTCGTGTGAAAACATGGCCAAGCGGGACAGGGCGTAGCGCCGAGCCGTTCGCGGGCAACGGGAACCAATTCGCCATCGAAGTCCAGCAGGCAGCAGCGCGGCAAACCACCACCCTCCTTGTCCATCATCGACGCGGCGCGCTCCAGCAGGTTCTCGGGCAGGAACACCGATTGTTCGTTAGTGGGATGAGCCACGATCGGCACGTCATTTGTCGCCATTCGGCTTCCTTTTCATCGGCATGAGAACTCCGTTACGGCAACGGTGATTCGGGTTTCTTGGCTGTCAGAAGCGCGCCTTCGGTGCAGCCCGAAGTGCGGTATCCGGTCCAGCCGTGGAACTGTGCGTCAACGAACCCGGCGCTGGCCAACATTTCTAGGAGCGACCGCTCCCATATTGCACCGGCAATTCAGTCGGACCACGCGCCCTTTTTTGCTACCTCCGTCGGCGTCACTTCCGCGTGCAGCAGGATGTCGGCCATCTGCAGACGACCGCCAGGGCGAAGAACGCGAAACACCTCGGACAGCACTTTTGGCTTGTCGCGACACAAGTTCAGGACTCCGTTGGAGATGGCCACCTCCACGCTGCTATCGGCCACCGGCAGCTCTTCTAGTGTGCCGAGTCGAAACTCGACGTTCGCCAGTCCCGCCGCCGCAGCGTTATGCTGGGCCTTCGTAATCATCTCGGGCGTCATGTCGATGCCGATCACGGTGCCCGACGGCGCAACTTGACGAGCGGCCAGGATACTGTCCACTCCGGCCCCGCTACCAAGGTCGAGGACGGCTTGGCCCGGTTGCAGTTCGCCCAAGCCGATCGGATTGCCAACGCCGCAGAACGACTCTGTGACCGAAGCGGGCAAATCTTCGATCTCTTCTGGATTGTAACCGAGTGACGCTGCCCTCGCCGGGCCGACCGGGAACTTTTTTTCCTCACGCGGCATGAGGGCCACTCGAGTGAACCGCTCGCGAACCGCTTCACGATAATCTTCCGTTGCTTCCTGTGTCATCCCCTTTCCCTTTCTGACAAGCTGTCAAATGCAATTCCACTCAAACAAGAAATACGTACTGAACGCAGAAGTAGACGCCGACCACGACGAAGACCCAACCGGTGGTCATCCGTGCCCACCACTCGACTTTGGCTAGGGCATTGTAGGCCTTGCCTACCGATTGAGCGCTGTAGGCCAACAGCACGGCGACGACGATTACCGGCAGGGCTGTGCCGATGCCGTAGAACAGTGGCAAGAGAATCGTCCCGCCGGGGACCGCTGCGGCGGGCAGCGCGATGCCCACCTTTTCCATCACCATCGTGATGGCGCCAGCCTCCGATCCCATTGTCAACGTGATGAGTCCGAAGAACCAGGTGGCTGATGTCGGGCAGAACGAGACCGCGAAGAGAATCCCCAGCAGCAACGCGCCCCAGATCCCCATCGCGTCCACGCGCCGTTGCATCTTCTCGCTCATCATCGTGCCGCCGGTGGTCATCGTGATCAGGCCGACCAGGAACATGCCCAACAGCAGAAAGATGGGGCCGAGTGCCAGGTGCATGTACTTTTGCAGGAACAGCGAGACCGCTGGAATGGACAGTGCGGTGGTGGTTAGCAGACCAGCCAGCACAAGGTAAAGCAGGCAGCGGCCGAGTGTGTAGAGCAGGCCGGCGTAGATCACGGCACGTGGACTCTCGACCTTGCGACCGATGTACGAGATCGCCGCGATGTTGGTTGCCAGTGGGCAGGGGCTGATCGAGGTGAGTACGCCCAGGTACAGGGCTGCAATCACGTAGAGCAGGTAGGTAATCATCGGAGGTGTTTTTCATGATGTAGCTCGGGAATCTTTCCCGAGCATAGTGGCACGGCACTCCGTGCCGTGAAGAAATACCGTTTTCTTGCCCAATTCAACTGCGCGCGTGGGCGGCGATTTGAGGTAACGCAAACGACGCGGAGCGTCGTGCCACACTTATTTCAAATAGGCTTCGACGTTGGCGCGGACGTACTTCACGAATGCGGGCTTCTCACGGACTTTGGTCCAGATGTCCTTGAGGTTCTTGTATTCTTTTACTTTGTTCTGTTTGACGTTGATCACGATCAGCGTTGGCTCGCCGATCTTATAGCCTTTGGTCAGTGTCGCGTTGTTCTTGTCTTGGAAATCGACCAGATGGAACTCGACGGTGCCCTCTTTGATCTGCTTGGCGAATCCTTTCTTGATCGCTTCCTCGGTATAGCTGCCGATCTTGATACATGTCGGGCATCGTTCGGTACGATGGAAATACATCGCGACCACCCGATCCACCGGTTTCTTGTCAGCGGTCTTCTTTCTTTCGGCGGCCTGCGCCGTCGCGATGCAAGCGGTCGCAATCGTGGCCAAGGCAAGGAGTACGATCGTGAAACGTCTCATGAGCTTTCTCCGATAAGGCTGTGTTTAAGATTGAGCTGGCCAAGAGGCAGCAAAAGGGGGCGGGGTGCCCACGACAATTCGCGTTTATTTGCGGTCTAAAATTGACGCGACTGTGGACGGTTGCATTGACCGGTTGTTGGGACGACGCGAGGGCCGTGTTCAGTCGGGCAGGGCGTTCAGTCGGGCAGGGCGTTCAGTCGGGCAGTGGCAGTTGGTTCAAGTCTCCTTGCGGTATCGGAACGTCTGGAGCAGGATCTTCCTTCGTGGTCGGCACTGGGTTGGTCGGCACTGGGTTGGTCGGCACTGGGTTGGTCGGCACTGGGTTGGTCGGTTCACTTTCGCGTGCGTCGAGCATTTTACGAACCTCGGTGCGAATGAACTTGGCAAATGCCGGCTTGTCACCGACAAGGGCCCAGACCTGATCAAGCCGCTGCCAATCTTTGATCTGTCCATCTTGCATGCGTGCCAGCACGATGACCGACATTTGGATTTCAAATGTGCGCGTCAATTCTGACGAGGCTGGTTCTTCGTAGTTGCGCGTTCTCCAGGTGATCGCGCCGTCCTTTAGTTGCTCTGCGAAATCGGTTCGCAAGGTCTCGTGTGTCTGCGCTTCGATCGCTCGGCAGGTAACGCACCGCGTGTTGCCGTGGAAAAAGTAGACGGTCAAGCCATCGTTTGAGGATCGATTGTTGGAGGTTGTGGTGGGCGACGAGGCAATGCCACCTGACGTTCGCAACGCTTCGAGTTCATTCGCGATTCTTTCCAACTCAGGTGCCAGTCGCGCGGCGGCGGCCGAATCGAGCGATCGGGCGATCAGCACGACGAGCGTCGCGGAGAAGAGCGAAATGAGGCAAATGGACAGCGCGTTTTTCAGATCCATCAGGTTTCTCCTTCGAGCGCCGCCAGTAGCGTTCGGCCGCGGTTAACGACTTTGGCTACCGACTCGGGCGTTGCCGGCGTTTGCCCTTTTTCCGAAGTCGTTAACCGCTAATGAACACGAAGGGGCGCTAATTCCGCGTGAAAGCGTGATTTCCCAGGCCAATCATTGGCGAACATGGCCTACTGCAGCATCTTCGCGATCTGATCGGGCGATGCAACCTTGCCAATCAGTTTGACTTCTCCGTCAATCGCCAACGCCGGCGTCATCATGACGCCGAATCCCATGATCACGTTAATGTCGGTGATCTTTTCGACAGTCGCCTCGACGCCCGCTTGTGTGACGGCCTCTTCCGCATTGTGCTTCAGCTTGTCGCATTTGGAACAGCCGGTCCCTAGAATTTGGATCAGTTTCATGTTGCGTTCTCCTCGATTCAAAAAGTCTGCTGTGCCCACGACCTGATCGTCACACAAAGAACCAGCCAAAGATCATGCCCACAAAGGTACTCATGCTTACGGTCAAGAATACGAACGCAGCCGTTTTCTTGAAGCCAATTACACTGTAGATTACCGCGATGCTCGGCAGCGACAAAGCTGGTCCGGCCAGCAGCAGAGCCAAGGCGGGGCCACGTCCCATGCCGAGTCCAAGCAGGGCTTCGAGGATCGGTATCTCGGTCAATGTGGCAAAGTACCACATTCCGCCGATCATGGAAGCGACCAGGTTCGACTGGAAGCTGTCACCCCCCACCCAGCTGGCCACGATATGCTCGGGTATCAAGGCACCGACGAACCCGGTCACCAGCACGCCCCCGAACAGCAGCGGGATAATCGATTTGGAAAAACTCCAGGTCTGGCCCATCCACTCGGCCAGTTCCTCGCGATCGAACCACCGCCATGCCATGACCAGGACTGCCAAGAAGAAGCCGACTGCGAAATACCAACGGTGGTGGTGTATCCACGCCACCCATTTGTAATTGTCGGGTGCAAGGTCCGCTTCGGACTTGATGTCGCTGATGTTGACCATCACTTTGGCGCCTTTTTTCAAGTCGCCAAGCGGTTGCTGAAGTTGCACTCGGTAGACTTCCGCCGTGCGAATCAGGACCGTCACTTGCATCTTGGTCCCGTCGTTTTTTTCAATGATCGTCTCACTCGGATTGGCCCAGTCACTGAAGACGAGAAACAGAATCATGCAGACAAAGAACAACGTCGTCTGCCATCCGCGTCGTTTGGCCGGCGGTGGATCGGGCAACTGCATGACCGCCGCCGTCCGGTCCTCTTCGTCCTTGCGAAAAATGACTGCCATAATCAGGCCAATGACGATAGCGAACACGACCGAGCCGACGATGCGTGCGATGCCCAGATCGAATCCCAGCACGCGCGCCGTCAGGAAGATCGCCATCACGTTGATGGCGGGCCCCGAGTAGAGAAATGCCGCGGCTGGCCCCAGTCCGGCGCCAACGCGGTAAATGCCGGCGAACATCGGCAGTACGCTGCAGGAGCAGACGGCCAGCACGGTGCCGGAAGTGGACGCGACACCATACGCTTCGATTTTGTTGGCCTTGGGACCTAGGTGGCGTAGCACGGCTCCGCTGGAAAAGAAAGTGGCGATCGCGCCGGCAATAAACATCGCTGGTACCACACAGGCCAGCGTATGATAGCGGACGTACCACTGGAGCATATAAAACGCTTCCATAATCGCGTGCTGGATCTTCGGGCTGGCGAAGTTCACGAAATAGGCGAACAGGAAGACGCCAACGATGGCAGCCAGTATGGACAGTTGCTTCTTGTTCATGGCCAGTTTTCCTCAGCCGCAGTGATCGTGCTGAAGTGGGGTGGTTGGCTTAATAGGCAAGTGGCGGTAAGGGGAAGGTCTTCCATGCATCGTCGCTTTGCTGAGACCGAATCAAGACGCGGTTTGTTTCAGCATTGGCCGTGCGTTGGTCAAGTTGTTGAACGCCATACGAGCCCGGGGTAAAGCCAATGCGAGGCTGGCGAGCATTGGCGTAACCCTGGGAGCCTTTCCACACAACGCAATGCCAAAAAGCCCCAACGGGGCACTCCCTCACGCTGTTAGGGCCACCCCAGCGGGGTTTGACGGCGATGTTGTTCGCAACCCAGGGTTGCGCGGCGGTCGCTGCGCTCACGCCGACTCCACCCTGGGCTCGTATAGGGACGTCCCTACGGGACTGGAACAAAACCAGGCACGAAACAAGTCCTGAAATGGCGACGAAACTCTGTCGGAGTGACGAAGTCTCCTTTCTAAGCAAGCAATTCGCGCTGCGTCGCGGCGTTGCACTCCAAGACCGAATCGACGCAATCCAAGAAACTGAGCAGGCATTTTACGCGGAGCCGATAAAAGACCATCTGGCCACGTTTTTGGTCGGTGATCAGGCCGGCGCCTTTGAGTAATCCAAGATGACGCGACACGGTCGACATATCCGAACCGACCATTTCCGTCAGCTCGCACACGCAAAGTTCGTCGGTTGTGGACAACTGGTCGACGATCAGCAGCCGCGCCGGATGGGCCATCGCCTTGATGATCTTCGCTCGTGCTTCGTATCGAGCCTGTTTCTTCGCGTCCATGGATCCTCCCGTGTCGTCTGCTCTTCGCTTTGACCTATCGCGGGCAAACCGCTATACCGACGGTATCGTTCATTGCATACTTGGCAGATTAGCCAAATGTACAGCTCTTGTCAAACGGGTTTTGGGGGTGGCGTCCGCGCTGCGGCGTTCGTGCCGCCTGGGCTCCTGGCCATTTTCGACTCCGTTCAAGTGGCAAAAAGCAGTGAGCTGTGGCTCATGCCCAGCAAGTATTTCCAGGCCACATTGCCTCGTTCCCGCGCCCGCCGGGTGGGAAAGTGGGATTATCCCACTTTCCCGCTGTCCCTTTGCGGGGTACTATTGCCAAGTATCAACAATCCGGAGCAGCGGAAATGAATACGGTTACTCGGTCTACTGATCCGAAAGCGCGTGTTAGCCTACCGAAAGGGTTTGCCAACACTACGGTGATTATTGAGCAGATCAGCGCCACGGAACTGCGTATCCGCAAGGCCCGCATTGTCCCGGAAGAAGAGCTCCATATTTCGGAAGAGTCGGCGGAAACTGTACTGACGGACCGCGACCGGGATCTCTTCCTCGCGTTGTTGGATGATCCGCCACCGGCAAACGCGGCGTTACGCCAGGCAGCTGAGGCGTACCGGTGCGAGTTTCCGGAGAATGGTCGTGGGTGATTGGTCCATCGAGAGACTCGATCGATCGCACCAGCGAGAAGGGTTTTGTTGCGGCAACGAGTCTCTTGATACGTTTGCACGCCGGCTTGTTAGTCAGTACGAGCGCCGGAGATTGGGACGCACGTTTTTTGTTGTTCGTTCCGGCGAAAAACGTGTGCTCGGCTACTATACACTCGCGTCGGGTGCCATCGCCTTTGAGCATCTCCCGGCAGCGCTGGCCAAACGGCTTCCCAAGCATCCCGTGCCAGTGGTGCTGCTTGCACGACTGGCCACCGACCAGACAGTTCGCGGACTGGGATTGGGCAAAATGTTGTTGCTCGACGCGCTGCGGCGAAGTGTGGGGTTCTCGCGGGAACTCGGTATTCACGCAGTCGAAGCACAGGCGACTGACGAGTCCGCCAAACGGTTTTACACGAAGTTTGGGTTTGTCTCACTCCGAGACGACGATTTACATCTTTTCCTGCCGATCAAAACCGTTGTAAGTGCGTTTGTCGCTCACGGGTGACACTTGTGCAGCGCATAGCCGAGATGGTGGTTTGAGTATCTGTTTAGCCGATTGAAGCGACGTTGTCTTGAAAAGACCCCCATGGGCTTGTGAACGCGTACCAAAATTCCAGCACGCGCGCGTCACACTTCCACGTCGACGACTTTCGGATCGAACCATCGGTAGATGGCGGGAAGCACCAGCAGTGTCAGCAGTGTGGAGGTGAGTACGCCGCCGATGACGACGGTGGCCAGTGGTTGTTGGACTTCGGCACCCGAACTGGTGGATATCGCCATGGGGATAAAGCCCAACGCGTCGGTGGTGGCAGTCATCAGCACGGGGCGCAGTCGATGCAGGGCTCCGTGATAGACTGCGTCGTGCACATCTTCTCCCATATCGCGCAAGTGTCGCACATGTTCGACCAGCACCACGCCGTTCATCACGGCGATACCGAACAGGGCGATAAAGCCGATCCCGGCCGATATCGAGAACGGCATACCGCGGATCCAGAGTGCCAGAATCCCGCCGGTTGTGGCGATGGGCACATTCAGGAAGATCAGCATTGCGAGTCGGCCGGAGTTGAACGTCAAATACAACAACGACGAGATCAAGAACAGCGCCAAGGGGACGGCGATCATCAGTCGCCCGGTCGCTTCCTGCAGGTTCTTGAACTGCCCGCCCCAGGCGACGCGATAGCCGGGCGGGAGTTGGATCTGTTGTTGGACCGCCGCTTGTGCTTCGGCGACGAACCCGGCCAAGTCACGACCGCGGACGTTCACTTGGATCAGAAACCGTCGTCGGACCTCATCGCGACTGATCTGGGCGATACCTGGCCCGACAGTGATGGTTACCAGCTGTTCCAAGGGAATATGGCGGCCGCTTGGATCGGCGATCTTCAGATGTTTCAGTGCCTCGACATCTTCGCGCCACACGGGCCCCAGCCGGACTTGCAACGGGAACCGGCGTTGTCCTTCAAAGACCTGCCCAACCACTTTACCGCCGATCGTCGAGACCGCATCAAGCACATCACTGGCGTTAATGCCATATCGAGCCAGTTGTTCTCGTTGAATGTCCATCTGGATATAGGGCACGCCACTGGTCTGTTCAGCTTGTACATCGGCAGCACCGGGCACCTGGCTGACGACGGCGGCGATCCGATCGCCGATTTCCTTGAGTGTTTTCAGGTCATCGCCATAGAGACTGATCCCGATATCGCTGCGCACTCCCGATAACAACTCCTGAACGCGCAGTTCGATCGGCTGTGTGAAGCTGAAGTTATTGGCGGGGATAGTCTCTTCCAGCACTTTCTTCATTGCAACGATCAGTTCATCTTTGGTCTTATAGTGCCATTGTTCTTTCGGTTTGAGCATGACGAAGATATCGCTCATCTCCACACCCATCGGATCGGTTGCGATCTCAGCTCGACCGGTCTTGGAGATAACCGATCGTGCTTCGTCGGGGAATTTAGCCAGCAGCACTTTTTCGATTTCCGTGGTCAGTTCGATGGACCGTTCGAGTGACACACTGGGCAAGCGGATGGCCTGGACCGCCATATCACCTTCATCCAGCTTCGGCACAAATTCGGCTCCGAAACGGCTGGCGATCACGATACCGATAAAGAAGGCGACGATGGCGATCGAAAACGTGGGGATGGGGCGGGCGATTGCCCGTCGCAACAGCGGTTCGTAACCTCGCTTGCACCAGCGGACCAGGAACGAGTCTTTTTCGGAAAACTTGCGTGCCAGAAACAGGGACGCCAATACGGGCATCACGGTCAGTGCCAGCACCAGGGCGCCGAGCAATGCGGACATGAAGCTGAACGCCATGGGTCGGAACATTTTGCCTTCGACCCCTTGCAAGCTGATGATCGGCAGAAAGACGATGATCACGATTGCTCCGGCAAACAAAATGGGCCGAGCCACTTCATGACCGGCACCACGAAACACCTCGAGCCCCGCTCGTTGGAGGTTCGGGTTGCGCCGCTTTGCGTCGGCCACGTGGCGGATCGCGTTTTCGATCATGACCACGGCGCCATCCACGATAATGCCGAAATCGAGTGCCCCCAGGCTCATGAGGTTGGCTGACACGCCAAACGATTTCATGGCGATGAACGTAATCAGCGCCGACAGCGGTATCGCGGATGCCACGATCAGGCCAGCGCGCCAGTCGCCCACCAGCAGGAACAGCATGATGATCACCAGGATCGCTCCGCCACTGATGTTCTCGGTGACCGTATTGATGGCGCGGCGCACCAGATCGGTGCGATCGTAGAACGTATCGAGATAGACTCCTTCGGGCAGCGAGCCTTCGATTTCCGCAACTTTCTCTTTGACCCGGTTGACCACCACGCGGGAGTTTTCTCCCACCAGCATCATGACAATGCCCACCACCGCTTCGCCACGGCCATCGCGCGTGACATATCCTTGCCGCAGCAAGGGTGCGAAGCGAACCTGGCTGATATCACGGATCTTGATCGGAGTCCCATCTTCACGACTATCGAGCACGATGTTGGCGATGTCGTCCAGCGACTGGACCAGGCCGCGAGCGCGTATCAAACGCTGTTCGTCATGGTGTACGATATAGCCGCCGCCAGCGTTGCTGTTGTTTTGTTTCAACGCTTCAAAGACCGTACTCAGCGCAATGTTGTAGTTGAGCAGTTCGTTCGGATCGATCTGTACTTCGTACGTTTTCATCTCGCCACCAAACGTGTTCACTTCGATCACGCCCGGGACGCCACGCAATTGGAACGCGATGTTCCAATCCAGAATGCTCCGCAGATCCTGCAGGCTGAAGTCGTAGCCTGGCTTGGCACGTACCTCGAATTGGTAGATCTCGCCCATGCCGGTCGCGATCGGCCCCATCGTGGGTGAGCCAAGTTCAGGCGGTATCTGTGCGCGCGCTTCCGAAAGCCGTTCGTTTACGAGTTGGCGAGCCCAATAGATATCGGTGCCTTCCTCGAAAACAATCGTGACGTTCGACAGGCCAAAACGCGTCGTGCTGCGAATCTCTTCCACATGAGGAATGCCGCTCATCGCGGTCTCGACCGGAAACGTCACGAACTGTTCCATCTCCTCCGGGCCCAATGCCGGGGAATTGGTCAACACTTGCACCTGGACGTTGGTCAGATCTGGGACTGCGTCGACCGGCAGCCGCATCATGGACCATACGCCCACGCCAATCAAAAGGACCACCAGCAGCAACACCACGAAACGGTTGTTGAGTGACGCGTCGATAATTTTATTGATCATGATGATGAATTGGGAATCGAGTTAAGGGGCATTAGTCGGGAGCCCAACATGAACTCCGCCGCGTGTCCTTTTGGTTTTGGGTGCGCACGCTCACGAACGAGTTAGTCATCGTCTGTCATTAGCTCTTTGAGCATTTCCGACTTCAAGGAAAAGCCACCTGTGACCGCAACGGATTCACCCGGCTTGAGACCCGAAAGGATTTGCACCTGTCCCTCGCCGGTCACACCGACCGAAACATCGCGCCGTTCAAATTGATCGCCCTTTGTGTGGACGAACACGATGGTCGTCCCATCGATTTCCTGAAGTGCCGTGGCTGGCACGGACAGCACATTTTCGAGCTGCTTGCCCGGCAAAGCCACTTCGACAAACATGCCCGGCTTCAAGTGCCGGTCGGGGTTCTTGACCGTGGCGTTGAGGCGGATCGTTCTGGTTGCTGGATCGAGTAGGTCGCCCTTGTAAAAGATCGTGGCCTTGTGCAGGCTGTCGTGGGGCGATGACGGCGACCGAAACACCAACGTATCGCCCAGTTCGCGGAGCTTGGCGATGTCTTTCTGGTAGATATCCGCTTGCACCCAAACGGTCGACAGGTCGGCGATTTGAAACAGCTCGGTGTCAGGGCCAACGCGTTCGGCCAACACCACATTCTTGCCGATCACCGTGCCGTTGAACGGCGCGCGGATTTCGAAGTGCGAAATGCTCTCGCCTTCCGCCACGGGATCGATCTTGTCGAGATCGTTCGCGCGATAGCCGAGGATATACAACTGCGATCGATCCACGGCGACGGCCCGTTGTGCCTGCTGAAATGCTTGTTCGGACATCAACGCCTTTTGCCGGGCTGTGAACTTGAGTTGTTCGAGCAGCGCAACGAAAGTGGCTTGGTTGGCTTCAAAGACGGCCTTTGCCGCCAGGACTTGTTTACCGGCGGTGACTCCCTTGGCCGCCAGTGGGCTGAGTCGGTCGAGATCGGCGCGCGACTTGTACAGGTTGGCATAGGCGGAGATCAGTTGTTGCCGATAATCACCCATCGGTTTGTCGACGAAACGTTCTTCCAACTCGGTGATCGGCGGCTTCTGTCGCAGTGTTGCGATCAGTTCTTGCGTGTTCTGGTTGATCTTCTGCGTCCACTCGGCATTCACTTCAGCAAAGTCCGCCTGAAGGCGGTGGCCATACAGCGCCAATTTCGCGGCACCGACCTCCTTACTGTCGACCACTGCCAGGACGTCACCCTGCTTCACCTCCTGGCCGAATCGAACGCTCACGCTGTGGATCAAACCTTCCACCAGCGAGTAGATATGCGCCAAGCGGTCTTCGTTGACGGTTAACTTGCCGGTGACCCAGAGGTTTTCGGTCAGTGTTCCAGGCTCGATCTTCTTCACACTCAGGCCGGCGATCGCCCATTTTTGTCGCGGCAGTTCCACCCCGTTCGGCGTGCCGCTTTGTTCCTGTTGCGGTTCCGCGCCAACGCCATGCTCGGCTGCGGCACCGGCGTTGGCGAGCGATTCGGTGTCCGTGTCGTTCGAGGATAGCGTCGGGGCGGCTACGTACATGACGCCAGCCCCAATAATCGCTGCCAGCAGTGTGCTAAGTAGCCACCATGCCAAGCGGCGTTTATCTTTGCCCAGTTCAATCAGGTAGTTCGTTTTCACCGTGGACGCTCCCATTTTCTAGGTGGTAAGTACGAATAACTCAGTCCGCACGTCTTCGCTTGCGGTGTCTTTGCAGTAACTGTTCACAAGCGATCAACTTTGTTCTGGTCTCTTCCGTGCCGAAGGCACAGCCCTATACGAGCCCAGGGTGCAGCCAATGCGAGTTCTTGCGAGCATTGGCGTAGCCATTTTCTAGGATTGGGTAGTCTTCCCACACAGCACAACACCAAAAAGCCCCAACGGGACTGCCTGTCTCGCTCGCGCCCGCTTTTCGCCGTGTCTTCTTGCGGCCGGCTTCGGCCTGCAAGGGCCGCGCCATACGTAGCCGTCCAACGGCGGCCGATCAATGACGAAATACGCAATGACCCAAGAAGGACGAAATCCGAAGCACGAATACCGTTAGCGTCGCGGCACGATTGGGTTCGGAAATGCGCGAAGCGCGGTCGAGGGGCTGAACGTGGCACGCACGCTTCTCGTTCAAGTCGCGGCAAGCGACGACAGAAGAGGCGTGGTCAAATCAGCAGGGACGCGATGGCAAGTGGGATGGCCACACCCGAAAAGAGATCGGGATGAACCGCGCTCTGCGGTCGCAACTCGCTTGGTGAGAGGAGGTTGGTTGCTGGCCGGACAATGCTAAGTTGAAAGGCGTCAAGTTGAGGGGCGGGCAACGCGCACAAATCGGTGAGCGTCACGCCATGCTTTTCGTGGTCGTCCAGCAGCCCCTTGCAGACACAATCTCGTTCGCAGCCGTCGGTGCAGGGTGGTGGCAAGTGCTGGCCATCAGCATGCGTGTGGCTGTATGCGCACGCGTCGTCCGGCCGCTGGCAACAAGACGCAATTGTGGCAGTTTCGGCCATGGCGCCACAATAGAGTGGGCAGAACGCGATGCTGAGAATCCAAAGCTGGCTGAACAAGCCGCGGATCATATCGCCGAAACCTCAAATGGGTGAAAAGTGGTTATCCGTTGCTTAGCTGGACAGCGCCACTTTGGACGCAAACTCCAGACCCCAACGGCCTTGTGCCGTTGGTGAATCAGTTTGCATGGCTAGCCGGGGCACCGCCGAAAATGCCCCCTCTCTCCCGCGTCTGCCGCCTCCGGCGGCAGACGCGGGAGAGAGGGGGGGAAGTCATCTCGATTGCGATCTAGCTTGGCAAACTGATTCACCTGCCTGACAAGCAGGCAGGGGCCTTAAGGCCAATGACCTACTACCTGGAAACATGTTACGGGTTTTGGTTCAGATCAAGTAGCGCTGTCGAATTAGGACTTCAAAAAGACTCATGTCGGACGTGCCAGCGTGCCAAGTTGATGCTCGGTACACCAGATCTTGCGAGAATCCAGATCGATGTGGGAATTGCCTATGTGGGAATTGCCTATGTGGGAATTGCCTATGTGGGAATTGAATGACTCGCCGATAGTGATGGTACGCCTTCTAAGTCTATCTTGGTTCTTCATTATGTGCAAGGATCAACAAAAAGCGACAACCAATAGCCCGAATCGATCAAACGGTTACTTTGGTGACGCTGGTTCGACGGTGTCAACGTGAGCATCGCTAGCAGGGTAGAGTAAACGCAGGCCGTTAAAGGTCACGAGCAACGACGCGCCGGTGTCGGCGGCGATGGCGGCCCAAAGGGAGGCGAAGCCGGCGAACGTGAGGATGACGAAGATCGCCTTGACGCCAAGTGCGAACGTGATGTTTTGGTGAATGATCGCCAACGTGTGGCGCGAATGGCGAATCAACCACGGGAGTTTCGCGAGGTCGTCGGACATCAGCGCGATATCGGCCGTTTCGATCGCCGCGTCGCTGCCGGCTGCGCCCATGGCGATACCGAGTGTGGCGCGACCAAGAGCGGGAGCGTCATTGACGCCATCGCCAATCATTGCGACTTGGTGATACTTCTGGACCAACGATTCGACTTGGCCAACTTTATCGGCGGGCAACAACTCGGCATGGACTTCGTCGATCCCTGCCTCGCGGGCAATCGCCTCGGCCGTACCGTGGTTGTCACCGGTCAGCATGACGAGGTGTTCGATACCGAGTTGGCGCAAGCTGCTGAGCGTGTGCGCCGTGGTGGGGCGTAGCGTGTCCTGTAAGGTAATGAAGCCACACACATGTCGGTCGTTGCCGACCACAACCACGGTGCGCCCGGCTTGCTGCATCGCTTCCAGTTGTTGGTGGACTTCGGGTGTCTCCTGCGCACGCTGTTCAAGGTACCGGTGTGACCCGAGCCAGAATGGCGTGCCATCGATAGAGCCTGTGGCTCCCTTGCCCTGGATAATCTCGAACTGCTCCGCCGTCGGGACGGTAATGTTGCGATCGTGTGCGGCGGTGACGATAGCGCGTGCCAGCGGATGGTTGCTGTGCGCTTCCAATGCGGCGGCGCGTTCGAGCAGTTCTGTTTCGTTATGATCGCTCAACGGCACGATGTCGACCACGGTCGGCTTGCCCAGCGTCAGGGTTCCGGTCTTGTCCATCGCAATGGCTTTGAGATGGGCTGGCGTTTCGACATAGACACCGCCTTTGATGAGCACACCGTTGCGCGCGGCAGCGGCCAATGCGGCGACGATACTGACAGGGGTCGAGATCACCAGTGCGCAAGGACAGGCGATGACCAACAGCACTAGGGCTCGGTAGAGCCAATCGGACCACTCACCTCCGAACAATAAGGGGGGCACAATCAGGACGACGGCAGCCAGTGCCATCACGGCCGGCGTGTAGATGCGTGCGAACTTTTCCACCCATTGTTCCGAAGGAGCGCGGCGCGATTGCGCGTCGCGCACCATGCGGATGATATGTGCCAGTGTGGTATCGTCCGCCTGCCGCGTGCATTGCACGCCCAACGCACCGTCGCCGTTGATGGTACCCGCATAGACCTCGGCCCCAGGCGTCTTCGGTACTGGCATGCTTTCGCCGGTGATGGGCGCTTGATTGACATCACTCGTGCCCGATTCGACACGGCCGTCGAGTGGGATCTTTTCGCCGGGACGGACGACGAAAACCATGCCGACGGCAACTTCGCCGGCAGGTGTTTCGACTTCTTTGCCATTGGCGTCGCGCACACGCGCCGTGGGGGGCGTTAATTCCATCAGCGCGGCGATCGCGCGGCGCGCTCGCCCGACACTCCACGATTCCAAGACCAGCGATACCGAGAATAAGAATCCGACCATCGCCGCCTCGAACCATTGGTCGATCGCTGCGGCACCTACGATGGCCACGGTCATCAACAGGTTCATGTCGGGACGTCGGCTGACAAACGCACGCCACGCTTTCGGGACAATGTACCAAATGCCGGCAACAATGCCGGCCAGATAGAGAGCGATGGCCGGTAACGCCACGCCGCCCGTCCCGTCCATGCCTTCTGAATCGAGTGCGGCGTTGATGCCGCCCGCGATCCCGACGTGGGTCAAGAATCCGAGCAGAGTAAACAAACCGCTGGCCGCGGTCATCACCATGCGGCCATGCCGTTGCCAGAATCGAGTGTCGGACACCCCATCGTCCTGCCATGGGTCGGCACGCATGCCGGTTCGTGCCACGGCGGCAATTACTTCTTCTTGCGAAACTTCCGTGCCCGCTCGCTCGATCGTCAGACGCGCATTGAGAATATCGAATCCGAGCAGATCTTCGTTGCCGACAAGAGGTACCAATTCACGTTTCAATAACGCGATCTCTTCGGCGCAGTCCATGCCGTGGATCTTGAATGCAAGTGGTTCGGCAGCAGAATTCATGGCAATCCAATCAGTGGATGGTGCTCGAGGAAAGTAGAACGGGCTTCAGCGTTCCTGTAACGCAACCGGTTCAAACAGATTCACAGATTCACGTGACGTCATGATATGGCCCGTTTATGAGCGAGCGTTCAGATACGTTGCCACTACCTACATCAGGGACCCCTACGGGCTTGCCCCGTAGGTGAACGAGTTTTGCCAGCTAAGACGCCTAGCCGAATAAACTTCTTCACCCACCGCACAAGGCGGTGGGGGTCGATCCTACGAAAAAAAGAACACGAATGAAGAACGTCATGCCGTTCTACTCGGTCGGTTTTTCCGGCTTGCTGCCGAATTTAGCTTCGTAGAGTTTGGCGAATTTCTCGGCGCGGGACGCGTCACAGATAAAGCATTGCGATTCGGCCCGGTTATGCTCCTCGCACCAGTCACCTTTTGCCTTGGATGCTGCGGCCACCTTCGAGTCGCAGATGCTGCAGTCCGCCTCGGGGACGCCATGTTCGGCACACCACCAGCCACTGTGGTCGTCTCCTTTGGCGTTGCTTGCCGTCTCGGTCGCCGATGTCCCATCGTTGTTGGACGTCTCAGCCTCTTGTCCGCAGCCGGTGATCCATAACGCCGCGGTAACCATCAATAGCATTAGACTGGCGTGAGTGAGTGTTCTGACTTTCATCGGATTCTCCTTAAGGTCAATAAACAAAACAAATGACTAAACACGGGGTTTCGTTTTCACCCAGGGTTGCGCGGCCGTCGCTGCGCTCTGGCCTGCTTCACCCTGGGCTAGTTTGGGGCCGTCCCGCACCCAGGGTTGCGCGGCCGTCGCTGCGCTCTGGCCTGCTTCACCCTGGGCTAGTTTGGGGCCGTCCCTTCGGGACTGTGGTTCGCTTCTATCCGTATTCCCTCTCTCGACTCTCGACTCTCGACTCTTTCGGGCCGGCGAAGACCATGTAAAGGACGCGTAGGACGAGCAGCGACATGACCATGGCGCTGATGACCCCGCCGATGACGACGGTTGCGAGTGGCCGTTGCACTTCCGCGCCCATGCCGGTGTTGAGTGCCATGGGGACGAATCCCAACGCGGCGACCATCGCGGTCATCAGGACGGGGCGCAGCCGTGTCATGGCGGCTTTCTCAACTGCCTGTTCCAACCCTTCGCCGGCAGCTCGCAGTTGCCGAATGTACGAAACGAGTAACATATCGTCCAGCACGGCGACACCCGAGAGTACGACAAATCCCACGGCGGCGGAAATGGAAAAAGGCATGTCGCGTATCCACAGGGCGATAATCCCTCCGGTCCAGGCGAACGGGACACCGGTGAATACGCGAATCGTGTCAATCACGTTGTTATAGGTCAGGTAGAGTAGGCCGAAGATCAATACCAGTGCCAGCGGCACGACGACGGTGAGTCGTTGGCGAGCGCTCAATAGGTTTTCAAATTGGCCACCCCATTCCAAGTGATAGCGACCGGAGGGCAATTGAACTTCCTTAGCGATCCGCCGTTGTGCTTCGGCCACGAAGCTGCCCATGTCCCGGCCACGGATATTGGACGAGATATTGATGCGCCGGTATCCCCATTCACGTGTGATGGTGGAGGGTCCTTCGACGATGTGGATATCGGCCAGCCGAGCCAGGGGGATACGTTGTCCGGAGGCGGTCAGCAGCTCAATGGCGCCGATGGTCTCTGGGCTGGTACGAACCTGTTCGGGCAATCGAACGATCAACGGGAACCGCAATTGGCCCTCGAACACCTCGCCCAATTCGTAGCTACCGAGCGATTCGACAAGGTCAAGTACTTGTTTGGCGGATACTCCGTAACGCGCGATCTCGTCCTGTTTGACTTGTATCTGCAGCACAGGCTGTCCTGTAATCTGTTCGACGGCCACATCGGCATTCCCGTCGATCGAACGCAGCACTTTTTCTATTTCCTCGGCCTTGTCGACCAGCACGTCGAAGTCATCGCCAAACAGCTTTACGGCGACGTCGGAGCGCACGCCGCTGATCATTTCGTTGAGCCGCATTTCAATTGGCTGAGTCATGGCGATCCGCTGACCCGGCATTTCACGCAGGCTACGTTGAATCAACGCCGTTAGCTCCTCCTGCGTCTTGGCTCGTTTCCAAGTGCTACGCGGCTTGAGTGTCATGAAGACGTCGGTCAGCTCGATCCCCATTGGATCGGTTGCCACTTCGGCGCTGCCGATCCGGCACCAGATATGTTTCACTTCATCAGGAAACTCTTTCAGTACCGCGCGTTCCATCTGGGTGTTGTAACGAATCGATTCGTCGAGGCTGGTTCCGGCCAGTCGCACCACGTTGATGACGATGGCTCCTTCCGAAAGCTTCGGCACGAACTCGCTGCCGAGATTCGGTGCGATCAATCCGAAGGCGACCAACAACAGGCAGAGTGCGAAGCCAATGACCGCCAGTTTATGGTGCATCGTAAAGTGCAACACGGGTCGGTAGAGCCACTTGACCCAGCGGATGGCCAGTGGCTCGCGTTCCTCCATCCGCTTGGGCAGCACGTAGCTGGCCAGGACCGGCATCAGGGTTAGTGACAGGATCATCGAGCCAGCCAGCGCGAAGATGACGGTCAGTGCCATGGGGCGAAAGAGTTTCCCCTCAACGCCTTGCAGTGTCAGGATGGGCATGTAGACGATCATGATGATCAACTCACCAAACATGGTCGGTTTACGCACTTCGACCGCGGCATCGCGTATCACGTCGATCTTGGTCATGCCGGTTGGGATGCCGTGTGACAACTTGCGCACACAGTTCTCGATCATCACGACCGAACTGTCGACGACCAGGCCGAAGTCGATTGCGCCCAAGCTCAACAGGCTGGCGGCAATCCCAAATCGCAGCATGCCCGAAAAGGCAAATAACATGGAAAGAGGGATCGCCAACGCGACGATCAACCCGGCACGCAGGTTGCCGAGGAACATGAACAGCACCGCCACTACCAGCAGGCCACCCTCGAACAGGTTCTTCTGGACCGTCTCGATCACATGGTCGACCAGTTCGGTGCGGTCGTAGACGGTCAGAACCTCCACGCCGGCGGGAAGCGTTTTCTTGATTTCTTCCAGCTTATGTTTCAGTTTGTTGGTGACTTCATGACTGTTTTCGCCCATCAACATGAATCCCAGCCCGTAGACCACTTCGCCTTGTCCGTCGGCGGTCACCGCGCCGCGGCGGATTTCGTGCCCGATTTGGATCTTGGCCACATCGCCGACGCGAATCGGCACTCCATCCTTGGCCGTGATGACGATATTTTCGATTTGCTTGATCGTGGTCGTCCGGCCGATGCCGTGGACCAGCAGCATCTGGCTGTTCTGCGTGATATTTCCACCGCCCACGTTGCGATTGTTCCGCTCGACCGCCGCCACCACCGCGTCAAACGTCAGGCCGTGTTTGATTAAGTTGTTCGGATCGATCCGCACTTGGTATTGCTTCTCGAAGCCGCCCCAACTGTTAACTTCCGCAGTGCCGCTGACCGTGCGCAGTTGCGGCTTGACGACCCAATCGTGGATCGTGCGAAGCTCGGTCAGCTTCTCTTCACGCATTGTTTTCGGCAGCTTGGAAAGATCAACTCCCTCGAGCCGTACAATGTAATGAAACACCTCGCCCAGTCCCGTCGACACGGGACCCATCTTGGGACGTTCGATCCCCCCTGGCAACTCGACGGTCGAAAGCCGTTCGTTGATGAGCTGGCGCGCGAAGTAGATGTCGGTGCCATCTTCAAACACGACTACAACCTGCGACAGCCCAAATTTGGAACTCGACCGCAATTGATCGAGTCCCGGCAGGCCGCTGATCGACTGTTCGATCGGGAACGTGATCTGACGCTCCACTTCCTCCGGCGACAGTGATGGTGCCGTCGTGTTGACTTGGACCATCACCGGCGTCGTGTCGGGAAACGCGTCGATGTCGATATACCGCAGCGACAAACCGCCGGCGATAATCACGACCGCCACTGCGATGAGGACCACCGTGCGGTTGCGTAACGAAAAATCGATGATTGAATTAAGCATGGGAAGAGTCCAGAGTCGAGAGCGAAGAGTCGAGAGCTAAGAGTCTAGAGTCCAGAGTCTAGAGTCGAGAGCTAAGAGTCGAGAGTCGAGAGTCGAGAGCTAAGAGTCGAGAGTCTAGAGTCTAGAGTCCAGAGTCTAGAGCTAAGAGTCGAGAGTCCAGAGTTAAGAACCTTGTGAGTCTTGAGGTGGGGCGTCACGCAGCAGCGAATTTCGCAGGCCACTGAGCATGCGCGCCAATTCTTCGGCTCGTTCGTATAGACC
>JAJRVM010000011.1 GCA_024277285.1 Planctomycetota bacterium | reverse complement strand
TCTGACACGGACGACTTGCCCAAACTGTATCGGCTGACGGCTGATTCGCTCAATCTGTCGCCATCTCAACACACAGAGCAACTATTTCGCCAAATCTTAGGAGGTTGCCATGCGGTTATCGTATTTTGCCTCAGCTGGACGTCGATCCTTAAAAGTGTGATCAATCCCGGTGTTGTTGTCGCTCTCGGAGCAACGGCCCTAAAAGCCTTGGAACGAAAAGACCGCGCCGATCGCAAGCGTCAGAAGTGTACCACTCCCCTTTTTCGTTTAACCGCTACGCCAGAGCCGCGGCGCGTCGAAATCGCGTGTGGCATCGCGATACGGCTCGAGGCAGTGTGACGGCTTCCTTACGCTCCCGTCGGCGGCGGCGTGCGCGCTGAAGGTCGGCGCGTCGAGGCGTATCCGCATCCAAAGACACGCTTCTGCGCCACGCCGGGTGAGGTTCCAGGTGCCGCGACGTGCCGAGCCGGGGCCGTTGGCGAGCGGGGGCGCGTCATGCAAACGCCACCGTACAGCGCGCATCCCGCCAGAGCATCCTGAAAAAGTCCCCTGCACCTACAATGCGTCATGCAAGCGTACTATCCCAACACATGATGTCCGGTATTCAACCCCGCTTTTTCAGGATACTCCTCTGGGATTGCGGTTAACCGCATCTGCTAACTCCCCAATGCTGCATCGAAATTGCGCTCGGGAAATCGAGGCATCTCGTCGGCATTGAGGTCATAGTGGGTCATAGAACGGTTCTCCCGTTCCGGCCCGTGAACGCTTACGCACAGAATTGCTTTACCTAGTCCATGCCACGATCGTTAGCTCTAGAAAATGAGGGACTTCGCATGCTCCAACCGCACGGCACAATCAGACTGCTGGTCGTCACGCTCGTTGCATTATCCTTCGGTCACCATGCGACCGCTCAGGAACCTGCGTTTCGCGACCTGTTCAATGGCAAAGATCTTACCGGTTGGGTAGATGTCAACACGACGCCCGCAACCTGGTCAGTGCGTGACGGATTGTTGGTCTGTACGGGCAAACCGATCGGTGTAATGCGCACCGATCGCCAGTATGAGAACTTCGTTCTACTGATCGAATGGCGGCACATGAAACCGGGTGGAAACTCGGGTGTCTTTTTGTGGAGCGATGCGAACCCAGGCAAGCACCGCTTGCCCAAGGGGATGGAAGTACAGATGTTGGAACTCGACTGGGTGAACCAACACAAACACGCCGACGGTACGCTGCCGCCCATCGCCTACGTCCACGGAGAACTGTTCGGAGCGGGTGGCATGACGGCGATTCCCGAGAACCCGCGCGGCAATCGAAGCAAATCGCGCGAGAACCGCTGCAAGGGTCACGGGCAATGGAATAAATACGTCGTGGTCGCCGTGGACGGCACCGTGAAACTGGCCGTCAATGGCAAATTCGTCAATGGAATTCGCAATGCTTCCTTTAAGAAAGGCTACTTATGCCTTGAAGCGGAAGGGAGCGAAATCCATTTTCGTAACATTCGCATCATGGAACTGCCGCCGGGAATTACGGACGAATCGAACACGGCGCCGTTGATCAAGAGTGATTCAGGGAAGAATCCAGCCAAATAGCACCGGACCACAAACCGAGCGACGCCCCGCATCGGATTCGCTTGGCTCGAGTGGCGCTGTCCAGCGAGGCCTCCGCCCGCCTTGGCCACGTTGAATCTGTGGTTCCCTACGAGCACATTGCCACGGGCATCAGGAAATTGGCAGCCACCTCGACTTTGAGATTACGGCAGCGCGCCAGATGAAACTGACGCGGCTCCTCGCGACTGAGGCATAGTCCCAGAAATCGGTCGCCCCCCAGGAACCGGATCGGGCTAACCACGCGATGCGTGCGCACTCCCTTGCTGTCACAGTAATCAAACTCGACGACCAAATCGTCCGATTGGTGCATGGCGCGGTAGATCATTTGACGCATCGTATCGCCTCCTGGAGTTATTTGCATCTGCTCTACACAGTAGTATCGCCACGTTCGTGACACCTCAGGTCACGCGAGCCCGATTCGTCACCAAAAGCTCTATTTTTCCACGGAAGACCCGACCGCTCGGCGGCTCGGTTATTCTGGGACACTTGATGCTACGCGCCCCCGGGGGGGGCAACCACGCACGGGCAGTTGGCTGCTGGGGCGCAAAAAAAGCCGGAACCCCGCCGCAGCATGGTTCCGGCTCGCCATTTCATTGGTAGTTGGTTCGGCGGCTCACCAACAGCCGCCCAAGGCAGTTATCACGATCAATTGTTCGTAACGGTTCGCGCCGTCCAAGCCACCGCGAACTTGTCACGGCGACCGGCGAAGGGTCGCGTTGCTGGTAGCCGACCAGTCGTGCTCCCAGCCGGGGCAAGCCCGGCGGAGAGCCGCGCTTTGACCTCCGACCAGTCGTGCTCCCAGCCGGGGCGAGCCCGGCGGAGAGCCGCGTTTTGACCTCCGACCCTGCTCCCTCAATACTCGCGATCGGTCAGGATGCCCGGTTGCGGGATGGGATACTTGCCATCTTTATCCGCTTTCACGGGGGCGTCCGACTCCATGGTCCATTTTTCCACTCCGGGCGCGTAGACCTGCTCCGAATTGAGCAGCGATTCGAGTGTCATTTCCCGACCGGTATGTGCGGCCTTGCGGCCCAGCGAACTCACAAGGCTGGCCTTCACACCGTACTCCACTTCATTGTACGGCTTGTCATTGCGGATAGCGTCGACCAGATCGTTCCATTCGTTCTGGTACGGATTGCGTTCGTCGCGCGGCACTTGCGATTCCCAAGTCATGTTGGACTTCTCCGGGCTCATGCCGCTGTAGATGCTCGATGGCGGCCCGCAGTCACCATGTTTGGAGATGACGGCCATGCCCTTGGTTCCGAGTGCGTAACTCTTGTAAATATTAGTGGCACCCGACATGCAGCGTCCGTCCGCAATCATTTTCGAGCCATCAGCGAACGTGTATTCCACGGAATAGACGTCAAAATTCTGGTCGACGCAATCGGCACGATAATGCCGACCACCAAGGGCCTGGGCCTTGATGGGCCAATCGTTCTTCATCCAACAGCAATGGTCAATGACGTGAATGTAGAAATCGTTGAAGCATCCGCCACTGGCCCAGATAAAACTGTGGAACTTCTGAATCTGCCAGAGCAATTCGCTGGGATTGCCTGGCCATTTCGTCGAGAAAGCGGAACCAACGGGGCCGGTCATTCGGTAGGCAAACATGGTCGAGATGTCGCCAATTTCTCCGCCCTGAATACGTTCGTGCAGTTGCTGCAGCGGTCGCGCATGGCGGGACATCAGCCCAACGGCCACTTTCAAGTTCTTGGCCGTCGCTTTTTTGGCAAGCTCAAGCATGCGTCGCGACGTTGGGCCATCGGCCGTGAGCGGCTTCTCCATGAAGACGTTCAAGCCCTTTTTGATGGCATAGTCAAAATGGACCCAACGGAAAGCCAATGGGGTGGCGAAAATCGCAACATCACCTGGCTTCAAGCAGTCCATCGCCTTTTGGTAGGCGTCGAAACCGATGAACTGCCGTTCTTTTGGCACATCAAATCCGTTCGGAACCTGGCTCTTCAACTGCTTGATGCTACCTTCCATGCGATTCTCGAAGACATCGGCCATGGCGACCAGCTTGACCGGTCCCTGCTTGACCGACAGGGCGTTAACGGCCGCGCCGCTGCCGCGACCACCACATCCGATCAACGCCACCTGAATCGTATCGTCCTCGGCCGCATAGACACGCGGCACGACCAAGCCGGCCAACGTGGTGGCGGCGGCAAACTGCCCAGTGTTTTTCAAGAACTCGCGACGCGAGGAGACGGGCTTCGAAACGTCGGTCATGGCGGTACTCCTGTTGGGTGTCTAGGGTGAATTATTTGAGAGTTTCACAGCATTGTGATTCAGCAAGAATCTTCAGCAAGAAGACGATCGGCATGCCAAAGCAGTAAGGTTGGAAGCATGGCAACATCAGGCTCATCACAGCTCGAGCAGTCTGAATACGACCGATTACGCCACGCTCGTTGCAACGCGACTCTCCTTGATTGTCGCTGCTGCGCAGTGCGATTGCAAGAACCCGAGACAAGTTGGCGTTAGGCAACCCTGTGAGAGCGACCCAGCAGGGGCAGTACCATGCGGGCCAACAATATGCGATCCAACAGAGCAGCACTAACCAAACGATTAGCAACCGCTCCAGCATGGTGCGGACCATCAGAGGTGCATTCATGCGCATGGTGTGTCATTTACACGTGCAAGACAGCGACGGATAAGAGAACATTCATTCGACCGACGAAAAGGAGCGGCGCGTGTGGCTTGTAGCTAACCAGTCGGGCCTTCTGCCGGGGCATGCCCGGGCAGAGGGCTTCTTGCGAGAACTGACCAGTCGGGCCTTCTGCCGGGGCAAGCCCGGGCAGAGTGCTTCGCGGCCAGCGTTGCTTAGCGATTCATTAGTTCGCCGTCGCGTGCGCGCCTTCATTTCTCCAAAACAGCTTCATCGGTCGACAGAATCTCGATACCACATAACGTCGGCACCGTCTTGTCGGTCAACTCCGGTGAGTTTGAAATCAACTCGATCCGAATGGCGCGCGACGCCGTGATGTTGTCAAACTGTTTGACCACGGCGTGGTTCTTCCGACCGGCGGCGGCCATAATGTCGAAGTGGTCCAGTACGATTTGATCCTGCAGCATAACACTGAACGTGCGCTGCCCCGGTTGTATCGAGTCGAGCTCGGCGAAGTGAAGACGCACTGTGAATGAGCGCGGCTGCGTATCTTGAGCGGGGACAATCAGCAAGCGTTCGAATCCTCGCCCCAATACGGGTGGCGAAGAGAGCGGTCCGCGAAACGCGAAGTAGACCATGATCTGATCTTGGGAAAGACCTGCTTTGGCTAGTGCGGCCCAAGGGATGGCGATCTCGGCCGTCAGCTGTTTCTCACCGGCCTGTACGCCACTCGTCCATGGCATGGAGAACGCCGTATCCTCACCCTCCGCTCCAAGAGGTGGCAACGCGATTGGAAAGTGAGGCGGCGGAACGGCGCGATACAAACCGTTTGCTTCCCGTTTGCCGCTGCGCCGAAAGACGATCTCTTTGCTGGGCTCGGCTGCCAGATGAAACGTCTGGTAGGCCAGTGGGTCGTGTTGCGGATCGCCGGCTGGATGCCAGCGCGATTGGAATTGCGGTTTTTCTCCCTTTTTGTCACTGTCGTTCACAAACAGCTGCATACCGAAAGTCGAACCCAGCTTCGGCGTCATCCGCAAGTTGCTCCAAGGCAGACACAGCTCAATGTGATATCCATCCTTCGTCCGCTTCGAGTGTACTTCCGCTGCCAGTTTGGGCTGCTTGGTCTGCTTACGGTAGTCGCTGAAATGGAGCCGGTACTTCTCGGACTTTGGAGCCGCGTCGGGCGCAATGATCAACCGATAACCGTCAGTCGCTCCACGCTGCGGAGTCACGCAGATTTCCAAGCTGTCACCATGCTCCAACGGAGCATCACCGGTGGCTGGTTGCACCTGGTTATCCTTGATCACGGCCGACACCAAGATGCCCTTGTCGTTCCAACCGATGCGCAGCGAGGGATCGAGATCGTTGGCGTTGCGCATCATTCCGCCCGGCCCCGGAAGCGATTCAACACGCAGACCTTGACCGGTCCAATCTTTTGAGTCGCCGTCCAATTCGGCTTCGACACGAGGGATATCGCAATCGGGCAGGGCAGGGGTGACGTACGACCAAGATGCGTCGTAACACGCTCCGGAAGCGGACACACCCAAATGGAGATAATGAGCGCTCGGCATTTAGCGCCCGTTGGGGATACCGCTGAAATAGACCTCAAACGAATCATCTTCCCAGACAGAAGCGTCTTCGCCTTTTGTCTTCGCTTTCCAGTTGTGGGGAGCACCGTCAGTGGAACCACGTGCAGGCCGAGTGAATCCGAGATAGAGGTTCTCCTGGTCGTAACGCAATGCCACTCGTTCGCCGTGTGGCCCCGCCGCGACGTTCCGGTAGCCGTCCCAGCATTTTTCCCGCTGGTGTCCATCGGCGGAGATCGGACTGTCGACAGGCCAGACGGTGATACCTCGATCCAGAATCTGTAGGTCGAGTTCGGCCCGCACGGGCCCCTTCACGCCACTGGTATAGACCCATGGTCGGTCGGTATTTTCGATTCCGACGACGTCCGCGTTCGCTCGATAAGTCTGCACGCCTCGGGACGACGAGAAGCGGAACGGAACGGCAATGTCGCGCCGGCCCGAAGTGGTTTCGGGGCGCGGCGCCGCGAGCCAAAGTGTGCCGTCGGGATCTCGTTGGTCACCCGGCGCGCCAAGGTTGAGCGCTGCCTGGTGTACCGATGTGTTGGGCAGCCGGTCGAAGAAAATGGACCAATTCTCGCTTCGCCGCGCGGGTGCCAGCGCGATCGTCGTCTGGTAGCAGTACGAACAGGTGCAGCCGGCATCCGATGTCGGCATCAGCACCAGGCCCGCGGCAGCAATCGCATTGACATAACAACCGGCGCGCACGCCTCCAAAGTTGTGCACGCCCGTATCGCCGGCAATGTCGTCGATGCCCAGCGTGCCGCTGCGGAATAACAACAGATTGGGGGACGCGGAAATCGCTCCACACCCATACGATCGTGAAAAGTTCCAGTCCGTCGCCGTCCCCGTGAACGGGCTGCGCCGCTGTCTCGGCGTACCTGTTGCCAAGTCGAACGCGGCGGGTTCACCGTAAATCGTATCGCCGACGATAACAGGCGAACGCTTCATCGCTACGTCGCGTGCGTAACGCTGTTGGCCAGTGGTGGGATCGTATCCGCACATCGTGCGTCCGCCCGTTGCCAACAGCAGACCGTCGCCTAGCCACAAGTGAGTGCGTCCGCTAATCCCCTGGTCGGTTTCCCACGCGGTCTTCCCCGTAGCTAACTCCAACGCCACCAGCTTCCAAACGACATCAAGTTTCTGGCCGCGGCGGCGTGCTGCGGTAATCCGACCGGGTTCGGTCTGATCGATCAAGTAGACGTGGTCCCGATCCATCGCAATCGCATTGTTGCCGACTCCCCCTTTGGCCTGGTAGATCCAGACCGTCTTGCCGCTGTCATCGAGCAGGAAGACGGCTTGCCCACGCCGACTGTTGCCAATGCTGCCGAGGATGCCTGCCGGGCCAACGGCAAGATAACCCCACACCAACGATTTCGCCTTGGCAATCGGTTTGCCATCGGGAGACGCATTTCCAGGCAACCTGGGCATCTGGTAGGTTTGCAGCGTTTTGCCCGTATGGCCGTCCAGCCGTAAACAAGTGCGATCGATCACCGCATAGACCGACTGGTCGTCCGCCGCCACATTGCTGCCCGTCTCGGAAACTGGCGTTCGCCCCAGGTTGGGCAAGTCGCGGCGCCACAGTTGGCGGCCGTTGTAGGCATCAACTCCCAACAGGCAATCCTGGCCAACCACATACATCCGTCCATTCACGCATAGCGGGGCGGGCCCTTTCCAATGGCGAGACACTAATTCGGCGGGTCCCGGTTCGCCAAACCAAAGCAGTTTCAGAGGCAATTTTGCCAACTGATCGGTCGAGCAACCACTTTTTTGAGCACTTGCATATTGGTGCGTCCAATCACCGGCCCCTGGCAGCTTGCCACGTACGACTTGGATAGCGCCCGAAGTCGTTTCGACGTTGGTCGCCGGCATATCAGCCGCACTGATCCATTGCTCGACCGCCCGCGTCGACGTGCGGTCGCCACCGTTGACGGCATAGAGGACGCCCCCGTAGGGATGTAGCACGCGAAACACTTCGGTGGCCGATTGCCGCTGCAAGAACTCCGGCGTGGTTACCGGCAATACGATCAGGTCAGCAAAGTAGTCGGGATAACACTGGCCGTCGAGTCGATTGTGATGGATCACGATCCGTTTGCCGTACAATCCAGCTCGATCGAGCGATAAACGTGCTTGGGCGATCTTCTGTGCATCGTCCTCCAAGCAATAGACCGTGAGTTCTGATTGCGTCGCCAACTCGTACAAGAGCTGGCCGTTTCCGAGCCCAAGGACCAGGCAGAACCCAGCTCTCTTTCGAGTGGAATCGAGGATCTTACGAGCCAGCGCTGCGGTCGCTTGGCGATTCTTGGCCGCGGCAAAATCGGTCGTATCGTGCTGAAAAGACATCGCGGAGGGGGGCGTCGAGGTCTGTTGGCCGTAACACTTAATCTGGCCGGTTGTTGTGCTGACAAGCAGCCGACTGTTGGCCACGGCCAAGCTGCGCACCTGCCCGTCCGCTTTGTCGCTCCAGAGCACTTCTCCAGTAACAGCATCGATTGCCGTGACGATGCCATCGCCCCCCACAACGAGGGCGTCACCCGCAAGGATCAATGCGTAGGCGCGCGCGTGAGGCGTTTCCCAGCGCATGCATTTGTCTGCTGCCACACCGTTCGACCACTTCTCGAAATCATAGGCCGTGACCTTGCCACTACCCGACATGAAAATCGTGTTGTCCTGAACAACGGCTTGCAGTTTGCCGGGGAAGTCTCGTTTGACGGCGCCGGACTGCGCGTCAAACGCCACGATTCCGTCGTTCGGATCGGGCGCGTATTCGCCTTCCAACGGTGCCATATCGGGGCCGATGTGGCAACGCCAGCTGAGTAACAAGTCGCCCGCGATCGTGTTCCAACTCCCGCCCCAACGATCGCCCCACGAGTTCGGGCGGCTGCGGTAGAACAGCAGCTGACCGTTGCTCCGGTCGTAGGCCGCCGGTACACTTCGGCCGGTGGGCAGAAACAATCGGTCTGCCTGGCCAAGCAAATAACCTTGGGGGGCAACTCCCGTGACGGCGGATGATGGCGGGTGAGGTTGATCGATGTAGCCGGTTCCTGTTGTGTCGTTCTTCCAAATCACCTTGCCACTTGCCGCCTCCAAGGCGAACAGGAAAACACCTTCGTTGGGCCACATGCCGGCGGCAAAATAGACCACACCCTCGTCGACTGCCACGCCGCTACGCAGTGGCCAACGTGAGATGAGTTGACCATTGCCGATCATCCGCTCGTCGCGCGGCCCGCCACGGAATTTCCAACGGAGCCGGCCGTCGGCGGCGTTGAGACAATAGAGCACACCGTCATCGGATGCGACGAAGACCTGGTCTTGAAAGATAGTCGGCGCGAATCGAACCGGCCCTTCGGTGAAGAAGTTCCATCTGGGCTTTCCTGTTGCCAAGTCAATGGCGTAGACCTTGTGGTCACTTGAGGAGCCAAAGAAGACCAAACCGGCCGCCGACGTCACTTCTTGAGCTCGGTCGAACGCCAATCGATTCAGCTCGCGTCCCGGTTCGGGCCACGCAGGACGCGGCTGATGTGCCGATTGGTACGTCCAATGTGGATGGAGCGGCATCGACAAGACTTCGCGCGTTACACCACTGCGTTGCAAGTCATGCCGATAGGCAGGCCAGTCTGCAGCTTGCGTGCCGTTCGAAGCGGTGACAACCAAGGCGACAAGAACGGTAAGCCACATGGTGCTGATTTGTTTCACCGAAGAACTCCTTGAAACGCGATGGTGTCGAGCCGCGATGATGGTTGGCGGGGCCATGGCGACCAGCGCCGTGAATCGCGTGACGGCTCCGATGCCGCGCGACAGCGTTGGGGAAAATGCGAGGGGCGTGTTGGCTCAGTATACCAAGTAATCAGCATACCAAGTAATCGGGGGCCGTACAGATAAAGTAACCGTCCACGATCCAAGGCCGTGAGCGGCGACCGCGCAACAAACATCAGGTGTCGCAGCGCACTTCTCCGGCGCCAATGCCACAGATCATCGACCGTTGTTTGGCCCGGAGGGCCTAAAAAACGAAGCCTAGTTCGCTGCGCCAAACACATTTCGGACCGCTTCGAGATACTTCATACCGTGGACGGTGTCAGGTTCCAGATAGCTCCCTTCGGTCCATTCATTCCAACAGTTGATGGTCAGCACACGGGGCCCATGGGGTTGAGCCAGCAAACGTTGTTTGGTCATCTGCAGCGCTTCACGGAACCGTTCTGGCGTATTGCCGCTCATGGTATTGGTAAACGGATAGCCGAAATTACCGAATTCGTCTTGCTGATCTGTGCGCGGGCTCGAATCCCATCCCATGGTAACGTTCGGATAATAGGGAACATCGAAGGTCTTTCGTGCCTCGTCCCAGTACTTGAAATATTTGTCGCGCACAACGTTGAAGTCGGTTTGCTGATCGGGCAGCGCCACATGGTGAATCCACACATAGGAGGTAACCGAGTCGAAGCCAAGGTCATGGACCAGTTTCCCTGGATCTGCCGGTTTCTTTTCGCCGGGCAAAATTGCCCGTCCCCAAACAACCGCGTTCAAGTGCAAGCCAGGCAAGCCTGCCGCGCGCGCTTTTTCGCGGAATGTGTCGAGTGCTTCACGAGTGGCTTTGACAGACCCGAAACTGGCCAGCAACGTGGTCAAGTCATAGAAGGAGAAGTAGGGTTTGCCATCGATCTTCCAGTAGGAAGGATGCTGAAAGTAGTTACGGATAACGTGGTCGCCGACTTTCGCAAAGGTCTCGGGCGTCACTTTGCCGGGAAACAGGACCTTGCGTGGCGTTCCCTTTTTGTAGGGGTGAATATCGATCCAATCGTGATTCGCCCACATGAACGCAAACTTGAGGCGTCGGTTATTGGACGCCTTGAGGAATCCCAAGTCGATGGGACGGTCCAGGTAAGGACCATCGTCATAGTAATACCAGTCGAAAATGAACGCATCGACTCCGTAGTCTGCTGCCGCATCGATCTTCTGGGCCATCACCTTGGGATCAGACTCATCCTGATAGCCCCACAGCGGCACCTTGGGTTGATGGTGGCCTGGAAAACGCGGTCGTGCTGCCTTGACCAGGTCCCATTCCGACCAGTCCTTATCCTTGAGCTTGATGTTGCGTGGGTCGCCAGGATGGTAGTTGCCAAAATAATAACTCGCCACGGTAATCGTCTACGGCGTGCTCGACCGATCTTCCGCGTGCAGGTTGGCGCAAAGCAGAACACCAGCAACGAAGCTAAGTAGGGTGATCGTCCGATTCATCGCATTCGTTCTCCACGTTGTCAAAACTGCACGTTGTCAAAACTGCACGTTGTCAAAACTGAATGAGTAACACTTTCGCCATCTACAGTTGGGTGTGCATCGAGATCTGGCATGGCTGTCTGAAATTACCGTCTGGTTGTTTGCTGATCGCCCCCAACCGCTTTGTGCCTCTGGTGAAGAATCTTGTTGGGCTAGCGACGATGCGGCCCTCAACAGGGATCTCGCCGGCACGCAGTTTTGAGTGTATTGACGGTTTCACTGGCGGCTTCACTGAACAGGCCATCGTGTGGAATGTAGAATATATCCTATTCTCCCAGGTTTGCCCAACCCCGAGACGCGATAGTGCGTGGCTGGGTCGAGGACGCGTGACTGGAGGACGAAGGACCGAGAACTCTCTATACGAAGTAGTATGGCATTAATAAGCCAAGGAGGCCTACGGGTATGTGCCTGCAACGGTGGTTAAGTGGGGCTTTGTTACTGTTGGTTTGTTTGTCTTTTTCTGCGCCGGTCCGAGCGGTAGCTCGAAATTGGTTGGTCGCCCCGCCGCCCGGTGAGGCTATTCGATTACAAACCAGCTCATTCCCTCGGGGGCAACGTCGACCGGCAGTTCCACGTGGAATTGCGGATCCAGCTCAAACGGTTTCGGTTCGGCACCCTTGCTGCGAACGCGAGCAACGTCGGTAAGCCCGGTGTAATACAGATTTGCTACGTCTTAGACTGGCTGACCCGAATAGGCGTCCAAAGTCTCAAGTTACTTGTCCAGCGTAACCCTGGCCCATTGCGACTATATCTTGAACCCCGCCCGGGCTGCTAGTAAGTCGGCCTTCGCTGGTGGAGTTGTTGATCCCGTCTTTGTTCTGCGCGTAGAGGGCCGATGAGGTGCCGCGCGCAAGCAGCTAGCAGCCGAGGGCAGCAATGCACGGGCAAGAAGGACATGGAC
>JAJRVM010000129.1 GCA_024277285.1 Planctomycetota bacterium | reverse complement strand
GTTTCGGCCGCAACTGAAGCAGTGCGCCAGATTGTTGCGCGGGTTCACCGTGGCGCGAAACTCGCCGCACTCGAGACAGATAAAGCGTGGCCATTGACGCCTGCTTCCGTTTTGGTAGTCTGGGCAGCCCTGCGAGTTACGTAGTGTTCCAAGAACAAGAATAGGCGATGAACCCGATCGTGTGCGTCTGGCCTGGAGTGGAGCCACGTCTTGATGCGGCCTCGGCCGAGTGGCGATGTGGTGGAACGTTGTGCGCTCGGCCGTGTTGGTGATGGTACGTGTCACCCAGGGTTCCGTTCGCCTTCGGCGACCTTCACCCTGGGCTTCCATAGCAGCGGCCCTTCGGGCCGCACGCGTCAGACCACACTGACATGGAACGCGGCAAATATGACACGCGCCGGTCACATAGGCGCTGTTCCTCCGAAATCAGAATGCCTGGTTCACGACGGGCGTGTGGCCTGTAGAATAGGGCTGGAAATCAGAAGTCACCGACGCGTGGATGGGAAGAACAAGTGCGGCAGCGCTGCTATCAATGCTTTCGGCCGATGTCGCTTTGCTTTTGCGCGGCGATTCCGCAGATCGAAAACCGCACGGACGTGTTGATCCTGCAGCACGTCGGCGAGCGTTTTCATCCATTCAATACAGCAAGGATCGTGCGACAGGCTCTGCGGCGGTGCGAATTGGTAGTCGATCACAACCGGCGATTGGCTACGCACTCCCTGCCGATCCAGGCAAACTCGGGGCTCCTCTACCCACAGGCAGATGCCCCGTCGCTTGACGATGTGGATCCGGACCAGCGGCCAAGCCAATTGGTAATCATTGACGGCACATGGCACCAGGCCAAGACCATTGTTCGCGATGTCCCACAGCTGTGCGCATTACCTTGCTACCGATTGTCGCCAACCACGCCGGGACAGTATCGCATCCGGCGCGAGCCCAACGCCCACAGCCTTTCGACATTGGAAGCCGTCGTCGCCGCGTTGAAAGTATTGGAACCCGACACGACCGGTTTGGACAAGCTCGTGAGTGCGTTCACTCAGATGGTGGAAACGCAGCTGAGCCATCCAGCAGGCCATGCGGCATGGCGACGCAACGCGAAGCGGCAACCACAGCCGCGTCACCTGCCCCATGCTCTATTGGGAGACGCACAGCGACTGGTGGTTGCCTATGGCGAATCGACTCCCGGTCATCCGGGCCGCCGTCGCACTATTCCGATGCCGGTTAACTGGGTCGCTCGGCGTCTCGGCACAACCGAATCATTCTCTTGCTGCGTTGAACACCCCACGCCGTTGGCCGAGGGCGACTTACGACACATGCAGCTTTCCGCGACGGACGTTGCGGCGGCGGTCTCTCACAGCGAGTTCCGCGAACGGTGGCGTCATTTTCTGCGCTCAGGCGATGTGCTGATCGTCTATCACCAGAAAACATACCAACTGCTGCAGAACATGGAGGCGTCGCAACCGCGTTGCCTGGTGCTCAAGGCAATCTTTGGAAAACGGCAATCCGGTTTTCGTTCCCTCGAAGAGCTGATCACGGCCGAGGGCCTCACACTCACGCCCGCCCCAAACGCCAATCGCGCGCACCGTCGACTTGCCATGGCCGTCGTGTTGGTCAATCATCTCAGAGCGACAGCGTCCTAGAAGGACAGCGCCACTTTGCGATCGCAACTCTTCGCAAGTAGCGAATTACCGATGACGAATGACGAAGGGAGCCGACATCGCGCATGCAAGCGGTACTGCGAGCCGAGCCCCATAACGTCTCCCGCGCCGGCGTGACGACCGCTCTCGGATGACGCTGGCAACCAACGCCAACGGGCAATGAGATCACTTGCATCATGAATGCACATGTCCTTAGCGACCCGAACGGTTGCCTATCTCGATTATGGAGCAGCACCAAGCGATCTTCATCTCCACGCCGCTCCACCGTGAATCGGCGAATCCCAAGAACACGTCCTGAGGCCCAAGAACACGTCCTGAGGCACAGCCCCAGCGGCCACCTACTCGATCAGGTAACTGATCTCGTCCTCGCCAACACCAACACGGACTTCGACATCGCGACTGGGCGAATCTGGAGCGTCCGAATGCAGGCCAACCGCAACTCGCACCTCGAGCAGCTGACCGGCACGCACCGGGTGTGGCGCGAACGACATGTAAGTCTGCGCCCAGTGAGTCTCCGGGCTCAACGGCCCCGTGTCAAGTGTGACACCGGGAGAAAGGTCCGCGTTGAACCACAAACAAAACCCGTTGAGCACGCCATCGCGTCTCGGCTCAAACTTGAATTCGCCCTCAAACAAGACATCTTCCATCGTTGCGGTGAGGAGATCGAATTCGAGAAACGCCTGGCCAGGTGCCAACATCCCCGCCGGCTCGACTCGAATCTGAATCGAACGCCCTTGTGATAATTCAACCTCCTGCAGACCGCTAAAATCCAGTCCATGAATTGGCGCGCGCCAAAACCCCGGCCCTTCACTCTGGTACAAGATCGGTTCATCCAATGGCGCGATCAGCAACCGGACCTTGGATGGCAGCATACGGCCGCCCGGCTTCAACAAGCGGTCGCGTGTCTCCAACACGGCCGGCAATATCCCCTCGGTGAACGCCGCATTCCCAAGCCACTCGCTGATGATCAGATCGACCTTCTGGTCCAACTGTAATTCACTCGCTCGACCATGAAAAACCTCGACCTGCCCCGACAGACCATTTGCCTCGACCAAATCGGCAGCCACATCGGCGATATCCGTTATATCAACGGCATGCACCTTTCGCGCACCAGCCTTGGCCGCTAACATCGCCAGAATGCCCGTTCCCGTCCCCACATCCAAGACCACGGCGTTCTCGTGAACGACTTCCCGAATCGCCGTGGCAAAAGCGTCCGTGCGCGGCCGATCACTTACCATCCGTCGCTGCAGTTCGATATCACCGTACGGTTTCAAATAGTTGTCCACATTGCGACCTGACGCGAGCTAGGCCCGCAGGTTGAGTAGTAAGCTAGATCAGACACTTGGTTCGTTCACGCATGCACATCTTACACCCCAACACGCTGGTTCCAAGTAGTCTGAGAATCCAGTGATCGAGTGCGTGGCTAGAATCTTGCTTGGCAGCCTACGCAACGACGCCACCTTGAGAGACATCCTCTGGACTTGTCTCAACCCGGTCGGCGAGCTCTTCATGATTAGCGTGCATCAGCGTTCATCAGCGGTTCCTTTTCTGGATGTGCGTCGCGCGACCGCATCTCTGCTTGCGGTTCTCGATGTGGCAGGCTCTCTCCGCGCCGAGAAACGCTCCTCACACCACATTCATTCACTGAACCAACTGGCGGGCAAGATCTTCAACTGCAGTGACAGGCCTCCGGCATAGTTAAAATAGGTGAGCAGCGCGCGATCGCCGACCCAAGTCACGGCAGGATAGGCCCACGCATCATTAGGCGCGTCCTCGATGTTTCGGAAATGCTCCCACGTCTTGCCTTCGTCTTCCGAAATGGCCGCAGTAAGCGGATTCCGTTTGGACGCACCTGGGTTATGAGTCCAAATTGCAAGCAGGTGGCCGGTTGTCGGGATCCGGCTGATCGAGACCGGTGCGGCGGTGCCGACCAGCGCCGTCGAAACAGGCTTGCTCCAGGTTGCACCCCCATCCTTCGAAATACTCTTGTACTGACCACCCAATTGCGTTCGTGTCAACATCAGGACACGGCCATCCTTCAACTCGATACAGGCAGGTTCCCAGGAGCCGTTGCCCGGCTTGACTCGCTGGGATTCGCGCCAGGTGACGCCATCGTCATCGGACAGATAGCAGTAGCTGTCGCCTCCCTCCCAAGCTTCCAGCAAAATTCGGCCGGTGGTCAGTCGAATGCATCGACCGTTCGTCAATCCGGTGTATTTCCCCGCAGGACTGATCTGTAACGCACGACTCCAAGTATTGCCTTCATCAGCCGACGTGCGCATCATCACGCGACAATCGGTGCTCTCGGAATTCTTCTGGCAATAGAACAGCGCGATGCGGTGATCGCGCAAGCGAAGGAAATTCACCTCCATCACATTGCAACCGCCATCGTTATCCACCAACGTGAATTTGTCGCCCCACGTGCGGCCGCCATCTTTCGATGTCTTTCCAGATATTCGTGCAGGCCCATGATCGGCACCGCTGCCGGCGTAAAACTCCGTCCAACCCAGCAGCAACAACCCGTCCTTGAGCGGTACAATCGCCGCCTCGCTGTTACGCGGATTCTTCTCACCCACCGGCGCAACCACCGTATGGAACGGTACCGGCCCAAACGCGACCATGACACACAAAGATAAACCAGTCATGTAATCCCCTTCAAAATCGTAGTGCGTTATCGAAACACGCGCAACATAATCTAATATGCAGCAACGGTGAGCCGCAACCACATTCGACCCGTTAGCAACGCGCGGACTACTTACCACTGTTCACCCAATACGCCTTCCAAGAACACTCGGTACCGGAACATACATGCCAACTTCGGTAATGTGACACGCTGTTGGCGATTGAAAGAGACTTGGAGGGGCGCACTGCGTGCAGCAAGTGACGGTGTAATGGCAAATTCGCACGAGAAACCATGAGCTAACAGGATTGGTAACACCGTTTCCGCATGGAGTGGCACAAATCCTTGTTCAGTCTTTCCAACGGACAGCATCGCGTCGCACATGCTTGGCAACATCCACGGGACGAGCAACTCGGCTGAGATCGTTATTCCGCAACAAGATCCGTTCGGTCCGGTCCCCTTCGACCTTTACGAACGTGTTGATCGGCCCACGGAATAGGCAGTCGTGGATCAGCGCGTCTTGAATCTGACTTAGACGCAGCATCGCTTCGCAAGACTCTGAAACTTGCGCACGGAGCCCGGAGACGTCCAGGCCACGAACATCATCAAAAACCATGGCAGGTCGCTGGTCCTCTTTCTCAAATGCCAGGTCCAGATTGTGAAGCCTCAGATTCGTCACGTGGCGGCAGAATAATCCATACGCAGGCAAGACGCCAAACATTTTTCCAGATGGATACGAATTTTCTTTTTCGGGCACTTCCCGCAACGCGTCTTCCGCGCGCCCACCACCGCGAAATCGTAGCCGGACGTTTGCCAAGGTAACATTCTCGATGGGAAATCGGGGAATCCCGGTAATCGAACAGCCAATCGCGCCCAAACCACTGGCCTGAATATTGCTGATCATGATGTCGCGCATCCGCCCCATGCCGGGTGGATCCACATTGGGTATCGGCCGCGCCCGGTTTCCCAAACGAATGAAGATCGCCACGGCGACGTCCTTCATCACGATGTTAGAAATGTTAACGCGGTCAAAACGGCCGCCATCGACCATCTCCAGCGCGATCCCCGAGTAGCCGGTGTCGTAGATCGCACAGTTGCTAATCGTAATATCCTCGAAACCGCCATTCGACTCCGTTCCCAGCTTCAAGGCACTCGCCTTGCTGCTGAGCACGCAGTTGGTGATCGTCACGCGGCGACACGGCCGCGTGGCAGTTGCTTTCAAAACAATCGCGTCGTCACCACACCGAATGAAGCAGTTGGAAATACGCACATTACTGCAACTATCAAGGTCGATCCCATCACGATTTTCACGAATCTCGCTCTTGATTGTAATGCCATCGATTGTCACGTTGGCACAGGCCAGGTAGTGCGAGTGCCAGCGCGGGGAATTGAGTAACGTAACACCGCGCACCAACACATTCGTGCATTCGCTGAAGCGGAGGATATAGGGGCGACTGCCGTCATCGTTGGGCTTATGTGGAAAAAATTGCCCCTGGCCGTCGATCGTGCCGCGTCCTGTAATCGCAATATTGTCGGCCCGTTCGGCATAGATCAAGTATTTGGTAAACCGAGCACGATACAGGTAGATGATCTTGGGGGTGATACTCGGATAGTTCTTGATATCTCGACTACCGCGCAGGACGGCACCGCTGGAGATCTCAAGCGTCACATTGCTCTTCAAGTAGATCGTGCCAGATAAGAACACGCCTCCGCTCAATCGCACTTCTCCGCCGCCGCCGCTGGCACACGCATCAATCGCCTTCTGAATAGCCTCGGTGTCCAGCGTTTTCCCATCCCCCACAGCACCATACTGCCGCACGTTGAATACGCTCTCGGAAGCCACCAATCCGTCAGTTGCGAGCACAACCGCCGGGCAGGAAACAGCAAACCACAGCACCATACTCCACAGCACCATGCACGTTCGCCAAACCGTATTTGACGCGCTAAGTCTATTCATCGCACATACTTCCGATCTCAATAAACGTGACCATTCACGGCCTTCTACCCTGCGGTGGCGCCACGTGGCCAAAACAGCGCGAACAGGCGTCTAAACTTTCATCCTAATCGGTAGCACATCATTCTAGCCGTCTGCAGTAGGCGTTGCACGCTGTCTGGTTATTTGCTGATGCGCCCGCTGCCAAACCGAGCCGCAGAATCAACTCTGCGCGTTAGAACAGCCGAAATGGGCGCGACGCGTTGCAGCTCTTCTTACCCATTTAAACACGGCTCAGCGCGCGTAATAATTTGGCCGTTTTGGCCTGCCACGTGATGCCGAACATCGCTATGATCAAGCAGAAGAAGCCCGTTGCCCCTCTTGGTTTGAAACAAGGCCAACTGCCGTGCCCGCACTCAAGTGGATCCTGATTGATGGCTACAACCTGTTGCATGCCAGCGGTGTATTTGGCAGCGGCGGGCGTACGTCCTTGGAGAGCTCTCGCGAGGCCCTGTTGGATTGGCTCGCTGAATCGCTCAGCGAATTTCAATGCGCCCGTACGACCGTCGTGTTTGATGCTCGCGATGCGCCGCCCGGCTTACCGCGAACCGCAAAAAAACATGGTTTGCAAATCCGTTTCGCGCCACGTGACTGCGAGGCGGATGATGTCATCGAGGAGCTGATCGGTCAACATTCGGCCCCGCGATCGCTGTTGGTCGTCTCGAGCGACCATCGGCTGCACCGCGCGGCAAGACGGCGCCGAGCCACCGCAGTGGACAGTGACCACTGGGCCCGTCAGGTCCAACATAGCCAGAACCGCCCCACGCACGCATCCGAAGAACAAAAAGGCGGTGCCGAGCGGCTCGCCGGCGACGAGCTACAAGTCTGGCTCGATGAGTTTGCTGAGGATTGACAACGTAACACTGCGTGGCAAATGCGCGGACGAGAACATCTTTCGCGTCGATGCCCAATAACGGTTACGTGTTGGACAATGGAAGATATCACGCCGGTCGTGCTTGGATTAGGCGCCACGGGTCGAACCACTTATTCGACATGCCGCGATCGCACCGTCAGCCCGATCGCGAAGTCCCACGGCAAAAGCGTCTCCCTCCTGCAAAGCAGACTCCAGTGCGGCGAGCGTGTCGTAGTAAACGTCCCAGCCACGGCGTTCACGTGCGTACGTCTCCGTCAGCTCGCTGTTCGCACCACGGACGAAATGCAACGCTTTGGCAATGCGCCGAGCACCTAGTGTCACAAACTGCAATCCCTGCGCCGCACTGCCTTGCTGAAACAACGCGGCACACTTCAGCGCGAAGCGGAGATAGACGACCGTCGTGGGAATCCGCGAAGCGAAGCAACCCGTGAATGGGTCGATCACTTCCTTCACACGTTGCTTGTCACCAGTCAAGAGATCCGTATAGGCCGAGAAATACAGAATCCGCTCGTAGTCGCCAACCAGCTGGCCGACGTGCGCAGCCGCCATCGATTCCTGAGCGAACGCCTCTTTGTCGTGTCGCATGACCAGCCCTGGCTGGTGAACGTATGCCAGCCGACCTTCCGAGTGAAACATGGCCGACAGCAAATACGCCTGATCTTCGGCACGACCAATGAAGGAGGGTGTAAACGGGCGATGGCGGCGCAAATCATTCACCAGAATGCCATTCATGCCGCCGGTGATGTGGATGCGTTGAATGCAATCCGTTTCCCCATTCAATGCCGCCGTATCGTAG
The DNA here is from genome assembly GCA_024277285.1 of Planctomycetota bacterium. The sequence continues at coordinate 21,112 of JAJRVM010000129.1, read as the reverse complement.
CGAGTCATCATCTCCGCTTCCGTCGATAGCGCCTGAGGCAACCGGCTGAAGAACACGCATTCGTCCATGACGGGTGCCGAATCGGGGAATCGCACGTCGGGAGTAAACAGCGACGCCGTGATATCGCGTTCATTCACCAACGCTCCCGCAAGCATCCCCAGCTCGAGCGGCCGGCCGTCGACGTCCACGCCGCGCGCGCCCCACAACGGAGTGGTGAAATGCTCGAAAGCCGAATGGCCCGACTGCTCGACGAGTTCTCGTTGTGGGAACACTTGATCAAGGTCGATCTTGAACGTCGCTCTCTTTTCCGAATCGATCAGCACATTCCAAAACGCGGCAATCGCTTTCAGGAAACTGTAGTGCCGCCCGTATTGGCCATCGACGCCAACGATGTCAAGCAGGGCCTTTGCATCCGTCCGCTTCAGATAGTGCTTGGCAGCCGGAACGAGTACCTCGTCGACGACGCGCTGCGTCTCTTCCTCCGTGAACACGAAGACGTCCAAATTGGCGAATCCACCCGCATGAGCACACTCTTCAACCAAATACTGCTTGGCAAGACCGTGCAACCCCTTGTGCGTTACCGAAACGGACAAGATGCAAGTTAACCGGTCGTCGACGGAGACATTGCCGCGTTCGCACTCAAGCTCAAAAGCCGATTGCAAGCCACGCAGCCCGTAGAGCACCTCGTTGGCCTGCGGCTCCACGCCAATCTGAATGGGATGATCGTACCAGTAGACTTGCGATTCCTCACACGCGTCATGAAGCTTTGCCACCAAGTGGTCGCTCAGACCAAGTTGCTCGAGCGGAGTCGAGGCGGCGGGCAACGTCAGCAAGACGTTGGACGTAAAGAGAATCTGTCGAGCGGGTTGGCTGATCGGGTGGTCGTTCAATTGCGTGATTCTGACGTGCCGTTTCAGCCGCAGTTCGTCGGCGCGGTGCTGTTCATGGCCGCGAATCCCCGTTCCCTCCGGAAAGAAGACCGACCAGATTTCCTCTTGAGTCGCATCAACCTCACGCAAATTGCCACGTGTCCCAAGCCACTCGCCGAGTTTTTGAAATCGGTCAGCGAACTCAGGATCGCGTTCGCCGGTCCCTACTAGCTCATTGCGAATCAACTCGATGCCTTCACGATAGAAGCCAGCAACGCTGCCCCACTTAGTCGAGGCGGCCATCTCGTTCAACAGCTCATTGGCTCGCTCCGCTGCCGGATGCTCGGGGCCGGCCAAGGTAATCAAGAAGGCGGCATTGAGCGACCGAGCAACATCAGCGTCGTCGGTGCAAGCCGCGTCAAATTGCGAAACCGGATCAAAAACAAACGCGTTACCCGTTTCCGGATCCTGCTCGACGAGCGCTCGGACGATCGCGGCCAATTGTCTCAACATTGAGTTTTCTTTCGAAACAAGTGTCGATTCAGCATCCGTTCATCGTACCCTTCCGTGAACGGCGATCTCATTCTTACTCGCATTCCTAGACAGCCTGGAACGCCCCACTGTGCGGCCTCCGCATGACTCCACACGTGCAGCCACTGCGCCCGGGTGACATGCAAGGTGCACGTCGTGTAATCGAAGAGCAGAAGAGGATCAAGATCAGGAGTACGATTATGAGCATGACCAAGAAAGCCTCAGCTTGACTCTACAATAACGAGTACGACTCCCATGAGGAACCGCGGCGCTAGCTTTGCTATAATGCGATCTACGTCGTGATCAAGTGGACAGCGTCTGGGTAGTGTGAACCCATGAAACTCAGCCGCGGATGCGGCGGCAGCATGTAGCCGTGGGCGTAAGCCCATGGAACGTGGGCTCGCCCCAAAGACAGAGCCGCGGATGCGGCGGCAGCATGTAGCCGTGGACGTAAGCCCATGGAACGTGGGCTCGCCCCAAAGACAGAGCCGCGGATGCGGCGGCAGCATGTAGCCGTGGGCGTAAGCCCATGGAACGTGGGCTCGCCCCAAAGGCAGAGCCGCGGATGCGGCGGCAGCGATCGCAGTGTGAGCCCATTAACACGGGCTCCGCTCGCGTGTGTTGTCGCTCGGTAACAGCAGCATCTCACTCACTCGGCCGAGCGTCACCGAGCGGTCGGTAACCGATGCCCGCCGCTTCCAGACGCTGAAGATGTGTGTCGAGCCGCAATCGAAACCGCTCGACGTTTCGACCGCCTGACGGCGACCAAAGCGTTTCGATCAGCGCACATGCGCGCGGCCAGGTCATGAAATCACGCCGTTGCGGATCAGCGATTAACTCACCCCACAGCTGCCCTTGGCCACCCAGCACGTGCCGCGACTGCTCGGCGTCGAGTGACGCGGGGATCGGCTCGAAACGGTATACAACCTCGAGCGTACGCACGGCTTGCCCCAGGCCTAGTTCCTTGGGCGCCTGACGGTAATCGAAATAGGTATGCGAAGTCGGAGCCATCACCACATCGTGTCCCGCCTTTGCCGCAGCCACGCCACCTTCGATCCCACGCCAACTCATCACCGTCGCACCCGGTGCCAAGCCACCCTGGAGTATCTCGTCCCAGCCGACCATCCGCCGTCCGCGGCTGGCCAGAAACGAGTCCATCTGCTTGACGAACCAACTGTGCAGCGCGTGAGCATCCTTGCAGCCCAACTGCTTCATCACCGACTGCATCTCGGGATCGTCAGTCCACACCTTGATATTTGCTTCGTCGCCGCCGATGTGAATGTACTTACTCGGGAACAGCTCAATCACTTCCGCCAAGATGTCTTGCATAAAGGCCACGGTTGCGGGGCGCGCACCTAACAGACCAGACTTAGGTCGCCAGGAATGTTTGCCGCCCCAACGTTCCTCTGGCGACAGCTCGGCCAAGTGCTGTGTCGCGACGCCATGTTCGGGATATGCCACGATGGCCGCGCCGGCGTGATACGGCATCTCGATCTCAGGCACAATCGTGATGTGCCGTTGGGCGGCATACCGTATCAACTCGCGAATATCGTCTTGCGAATAGAACCCGAAACAGCGCGGTCCTTTCCCCTCGCGATAACGCAAAGTCCAGTCCATTTGAGAGCCCAATTGTGTCAACTTCGGGTACTTCTTGATCTCGATCCGCCAGCCCTCGTTATCGGTAAAGTGAACCTGCAGGCGATTGAATTTGTGCAATGCCATCGCATCGAGATAGTGTTTGAAATCCTTGACTGGAATGAAGTGTCGCGCCGGATCGATCAGCAATCCACGCCAAACGAAACGTGGAAAATCGACTATTTCGACGCAAGGCATTGTCCATGCCACTCCTTCGACTCGTTTCCCACCGAACACCTGCGGTGGCAGCAATTGGCGCAGCGTTTGCACGCCATAAAACAACCCCGCCGATCCGGCCGCGTGAATCGTAGCACGCTGGCGTGAGACGTTGAGCGTGTATCCCTCCAAACCAAGTTTCGCTCGCAGCGCCGCATCCAATGCCAACACGATCGCGCCGTCACTCGGATCGCCCTGGACAACCTTCAACCGGAACCCCATCGCCGGCGCGAGGGCGCTGATCAGCTTCTTCGCTTCCGTAACCGCTTTGCCGTTGGCAAACACGGACGTCTTCGAACTGATCTGAAACGAACCCTCGTGCATCTTCATTGTGACCGGTTGCGGGATCACCGCCGGCGTCTGCGCAAGAAGATTGCCACCACCGTTGAAAACAAAAAGGCCAAGGAGAGTGATGCGTAAGTTCATGCCACTGGGTTCTTCCAACATGATGGGATAACGTCTGGTAATGCCCGGTTCACCATGCGAGTATACCAAACGTCTGGCAACGACAATACGTTCGATTCCAACGCCCTCCCGGCGGAGAGCCTCTTGTTGAGCTGGAGGAGTCTTGAGATCGACCGACCAAAGAAGTAGAGTTGTGCTTGTAGCTGACCCGTTGTGCCTCCGAGGGAGGACAAGCCCGGCGAAGGGCTCTTTTTCATTGGCGTCCACTAGCGGTCGTCAGCGGTCCCCCTCCTGCAGCCTGCTGTTCATGACCTCAATCCCGTGAACGGCTACCTTATTGAAGACAACATCCTCCCCGTTAACATCGCCAGTTCCAGGAACAACCGCATGTACAAGACTCTCTTCGCGACGCTCCTATCGATCACACTCTGCTCCTGCGCGAGTGCTCAAACCGCCGGGCTCGGTTTCTATGACGACCTCTCCTTGCTGCCGTTCATCTACGACAACGTCCAGTCGCACTATCTTTCCAGTTATGACCGCACGGGAGGCAACGATGACGGATTCCGCGGCACGTATTCTCAGCTGTACATCGAAGATAATGGCGAACACGTGATCTTCGATGAAGATGGTCCAGGGTGCGTCTATAACTTCTGGTTTACCGGTTCAGGTCGAAAACTGCATTGGGGCAAACTCAGAATCTACATCGACGGCCAAGAGGAGCCGACCTTTGTTTCCGGCGACGAAGCGCTTTTCGAAGGCAGCCAACCGCCGTTTGTCGAACCGTTGGTGGCCAGCTCGTTCACGGCAAGCGGTGGGTTCAGCTGCAGTGCGCCGATACCGTTCAAGAAGCACCTGAAGATCACTTCGGAAAAGGCTGTTGGGTTCTACAACATCTACTACCAGCTCTACGAAGGCGTTGACATCACGTCATGGACGCCCCGCCAAGACAATCGCCGATTGATCGACCTGTTCGAACGATGTGGCAGCGATCCCAAACGCCCCAACTGCAATACGGACGACGAACGCGCCAAGCAGGCGCGCGGCAAGCAGCTTCACGTGGATCGGCAATCGGTTGTGCTGGCCCACGCGACCGGCCGCACAAACGTGGAAGCTGAGCTGGCGCTGCTGGAAGGGCCTGGCACGATCGAGTACATCAAGATCAACCCGCTCTTCAAACCGGACACCTATACGCTCAACCACACCTACTTGCGAATATTCTACGACGGCCAGAAAAAACCTGCGGTTGAAGTTCCCATCGGTCCGTTTTTCGGTTCTGGATTGGGCGAAGCGGACGTGCGCGGCATGTTCGTCGGTATGTCCTCGTCAGGCACCTACTACTGCTACCTGCCGATGCCATACCGCAAGGGCATTCGCATCACACTGCAAAATCGAAGCTTCGACGGTGGTGGCGAGTATTTCTGTCAGGTCGCACACTCCGATCAACTGCCATCGTCCGCAGCGGGCACGCTTGGTTATTTCGGTGCCAGTTACAACCGAGCCTGGCCGATCGTCGAGGAGAAAGACTACGTGCTGTTCGATTTCCAGGGCCACGGCGCGGTGATCGGCCAAGTGATGACGGTCGAACCAATCAAGCCAGACCGCAAGCGGTGGTGGGAGGGTGATCTACGCATTTACATCGACGGCGAAGACAAGCCCCGGTTCCATGGCACGGGACATGAAGACGAATATCAGGGTGGCTGGTCCAACTTTTGGCTGACCAACCCCTACTCGTTGCCATTGTTCGGCGAACCAAAGACTGCGGGCTTGACCAACATTGGTGGCCAGATCAATGCTTCGACCACGGCATATCGGTTTTGGCCAGGTAAGATCCCATTCCAGCAATCGATCAGGATCTCGACCGAGCATGGAAACCACAACGACACACCTGCCAACTACTCGTCGTTGGTTTACTACTATTTTGTTCCGTAGCGCGAAAGGATGTTCACGGATTTCAGCCGATTGCGCAAGATGGAATTCGCGCTGGCGTGGGATGGAGGCCCCCTCGATACTCGGTTTTTCTTATCCCACACAGATTTCCGAATCTGGTCGGTCTTGACGCGATAGATGGAAGCAGTCAGTCGGTAACCGCTTGCGGCCAGACACAGTGCCGCCACTGAAACTGCTTGCCAAATCCGCAACCGCTCGATAGGATTGCGTTGAGGCTGTTTTCCTGCGGTTGTCGGGGGTCCGTCAGCGGTATTCGCGTACGCTGCCAAGTCGGAAGGCGTGTAGAGTATTGATCGTGAGGCGACACGAATAGCCTTGAGTGGCGGTCCAAAGTGCCAAGAAAAATACGTCAGCTTATTCGCGATCTTGAGCAAGCCGGATTTATCAATCGAGGAGGCAAGGGAAGCCATCGCAATTTCGAGCATCCCAGTGGTGCACGCGCTACGCTTTCCGGCAAATTGAGTGACGATGCCAAGGCTTACCAGGAACGCGAAGTCAAGAGAGTCATTGAGGAGTCCCGGTCATGAATGACAGTGCTCGGTACATCAAAATTGTGGAATGGTCGGAAGAAGACCAATGTTTCGTCGGCCAGTGCCCTGGGCTCATCGGTCCGTGTTGCCACGGAGAGGACGAAGCAGAAGTCTACACGCAATTGTGCCGCATCGTCGAAGAATGGCTGGACACGCTGAAATGTCAACACAAGCCCTTACCGCCCCCAACTGCCGGCCGAGGTCTTGCCGAGAGAATCACATGAAGCACCTCGACCCGAGAGTTGGCGTTTCTGTCCCGGCCTTCTGCCATCCGTTTCGTTGCACGTCCGCCATACGCTGACGTTGAACTCCGATCGTTGCTTTTTCACATGCCTCATGGTGATGGCGGCATGGCGATGGCGACAAAACCATCGCCACTCCCGTGCGATCGAAGAGCGTCGGAATTACAAGCGGGCGAACGGCTCCACGACTCCCGGCCGGCTTTCGCCGCCATGTTTGCGATTGCACACGCCAGGAAGTGGCCTGGCAGCATTGTCTAACCCGGCCCCCAGATCTAGAATGGTGTTCTCAAATAGACATTCGCTCGCAGCGTACTCGCAGAAATGAAAGTTGGATCATGGATCAAGATATCAAGCAGCAGGTCAAGACGAAGTATGGGTCCGTGGCAAAGAGCGGTTTATCGACCGAGCAGGAGGGAGTGAAGGCGGTGGCCGAGGCGTTTGGGTACTCCGCCGAAGAACTTGAATCGATCCCGGCCGAAGCCAACATGGGACTTTCGTGCGGGAATCCAACCGCGACCGCCAGCCTGAAACCGGGTGAAGTCGTCGTGGACCTCGGCTGCGGTGGTGGGCTGGACGTGCTGCTGGCAGCCCAACGCGTCGGCGTCACCGGCAAGGCGATCGGCATCGACATGACTCCCGAGATGATCGAGTTGGCGCGAAAGAACGCCACCAAGAGCAACGTAGTTGATAACGTCGAATTTCATCTGGGTACGATCGACAACATCCCGCTTCCCGACGCGTCGGTCGATTGCGTAATCAGCAATTGCGTCATCAACCTTGCGCCCGACAAGTTGGCCGTGCTGCGCGACGTCGCGCGCATCCTGAAGCCGGGTGGCCGGTTGGCTGTCAGTGACATCGCGTTAAAAAAGCCGCTGCCAGACGCCCTGGCAAACGACATCGCCGCCTACGTCGGCTGCATCGCTGGGGCCATTCCGATCGAGCAATATCAAGAACACCTGGTGAAAGCCGGGTTCTCGTCAGTCAAGATCGTCGACTCAGGCACGGACCTGAACGCCTATGCCAAGGTCGAGAATCAATCGTGCTGTTGTCCACCACCAACTGACGCTCCTAGTAATCTGCACGTCATGGAAACCGGTTGCTGCGCACCGAGCCCGCCCGAGCTTGAAGAGACGGTCAGCGCAGACACACTCCACGAACAGCTTGCCGAATTGCTCAAACAGTACGATGTCAACGAATACGCGGCCAGTGTCAAAGTGTTTGCCGTAAAACCGAAGTAAGAATCGTGGCAGCCGTTCACGAGCTTCGATTTTTGGTAGCGGTTCACGGTGCTTCGTTTCAACACAGCGACTCACGGTAAAAGCAGCGAATTCGGCCCGGCAGGGCCGGTACAGCCTTTGCCGGTGCCGTAAGGCACCGGTGTCGTTATCAAGAGAATCGTTAGCCCCGGTAGGCGCGGCACAGGAAGGACGAGGGCTGGCGTCTGTATCGCCCCTGCCGGGGCTTTACGGATATTGTTTGCCGAGGACCGGGGCCTGACGACCCCGGCAAGGACTATATTGGCCCTCCGGGCCTTAAAAAACGAAGCTCACGGCCAGAGGCCGTGAACGGTTACGAATCGTGGCAGCGGCTGAACGACAGACTGGCGCTAACAGAGGCGTCATGGTGAGTTCCACGGCAACGACGTGGCCTATTCGAGAATGCCAACACGATTCACTCAACGCCACCTATTCCCCCCAGGAAGTAGCGAGACCCCAAGCATGTCAATGCATTGATGTATCGCATTGCGATGCTATAATAAAGAGCAACACAGAGGGAATCGCAAATGGCATTCTTGTGGATCATCTGGGACGACGAAAATGACCCACTCGGCAACGTGCAACACATCGCCGAACATGGACTGACCACCGGAGAGGTCGAAGAGGTCTTGAACGTCCCGGATTCGGCCAACAAGAGTGATTCGAGCGGGCGTCCCTGCGTGTTCGGTTTCACGCCAGCCGGTGAGCACATCATCGTGATTTTTGAATCGGTCGGTGAAGACTCGATTTACCCGATAACTGCCTACCACGTTCCCGAGCCGTAAGGAGCTATTCGATGGCCAAGAAGAAAGCAAAGGGAGTGACCCGCAAGGGGCGCGTTTCTTCGGCGGAAGCCGAGCGATTGAGGAAGATTCGCGAGCAGGCACGGCGGGATTTCCCGCCTGCTCCGAACCGTCCGCGGCCGGCAACTTGTGGTATCGGCGCGAAGATTCGGGCGGTCCGAGAGCGTCAAGGGTTGACTTGGTACGCAGTGGCCAAGGCGGCGGGAATCCCGAATCCAGCGACGGTTCGCGACATCGAATATGGCCGCGACACGAAGCTGAGTAGCATCGAAGCAATCGCAATGGCGTTGGGGCTGGAGATTGATCTGGTGGAGGCGGATGTGTGATCAGCGGATCGCTTCCGGCATGATCACCCCGCCCTGAGACTGCACTCGTATTTGTTTCGGACTGGGAGTCACAACGTTCGCCCCCTGCGAGCTTGCTCACAGGTGAAATAGTTTGACCAGCAGAGACACCTCGGCGAACCCCGCCACGGCCTGAGCACTAAATGAACCAACACGCCACCGCGTTGCCGAGACTGGATCTGGCCGGAGTTTGTTTCGGTCTCGGCGCTAGACCATTTGGGATTACGAATTGCGTGGGACCGACATTTTTCATGGGGATCGGCTTGTAGCTCACCAGTCATGGCTCCATTGGGGCAAGCCCAATGGTGGTCTTCTTGTTGGCATGTTGAGGTAGCTCACCAGTCGTGGCTCCATTGGGGCAAGCCCAATGGTGGCCTTCTTGTTGGCATGTTGAGGTAGCTCACCAGTCGTGGCTACCGCATGGCCTGCTCAAGGACAAACGGTTTACGTAGACCATAACCGACAGTGCAATAGTCCGCACCGGGCGGTGGCCCTTGCTCCGGCGCTATTTCGAAGTGGTGAGGCCCCATCGTTCCGAGTACCGAACTGGCATGGTGGGGGCCCAACGTGTTCTTGAGCGTACCAATCACGACCACTTCGATCGTATTGCTGCCAGGCTGCATCCACTTCGTCACATTGCGGCGCCACGGACGATAGCCAATGTACCCGGCCAACTTTCCATTGACCATGATCTTGGCAACGCTGCCATACCAATCGAGCAGACGAACATAATACTGTCCTTGTGGCGCGGCAACCTCGAATGCGCACTCATAGGGAACGCCATTGGCGTTGGGCCATTCATGCTCCCAGTAGTGGCCTGTCAGTTCCAGACCATGTTGCTGGCAATACTCAAAATACGGCTTGCCCCAGTGTTCAATAAACTGTTCGAGTATCACTTGATAGTAGTTGTGCCGTACGCGTTTCCAATCGCCCACCGGCTTGGTCAAACTAGGCAAGCACTCGATCAACGAATATCCCCAGCGGCGTTTAAATTCGGCGGGAATATGATCGGTCCAAGGCAGGCCACCCGAGGGCCGCAGTTGTGGCTCGTCCGTGAACACGCCGGGGATCAGCTTGCCAAACTGCTCACCAACTTCACGACGATAGGCTTCCAGCGTGATATCGAGGAACTTCTCCGTGACTCCTGGGTAGAGCAAATCGACATAGCACTTCCCGGCGTACCAGGGCGAGTCCTCCGCGCGTTTTACGTAGGCCACCAAATAACGACTGCGGGGCAGAGTGGCACCTTCGCGCAGTTGGACAGTAACGTTTTCAAACTTGTCTTCCGCAAGACGATAGACTCCCAATACGCCTTCACGCATTGGCCAGCGGATCGCCGTCGCCCGGTGCACCCAGCGAAAGGTGATAGAGCATCACGTCGCCGTCAGTCTGATCGCGATTCCAAAAAACAACGGGCACTCGATCCGGGTCTGAAAACGAAATTGCACGATCAACCGTCTCCTTGCGAGAAAACATCAGAGCTCTCCTTCCCCAACGCGTCTCAGACGGACGAAGGCCAGCCGCGGTAAAACGGCTGGCCTTGTATCGAGTTTCAAATTGGAACGCGGTTTCGGGCCGTTTACTTATCCTGCTTTTGCTTGCCCTTCTTGCCGGTCCTCTTGCGTGGTGCGAGCAGCTTCGTGAGTTTTTCGTTCTGTTCGGTCGTCAGAACTGCCTTCGACTTTTTCGTTAGCCCACGCTGTAACTTCATCAATTCTTGGCCGACCTTCGTCAACTTTTCTTTTTGCTCGTCGGACAGATCCAACGCTTTCTCGACAGCAACGGCTACCTGCCAGTGATTCTTTCCGGCCTCTTTCGCCGATTTCACAGTCTCCTTAACGGTCTTCACTTTCTCGTCGCCAACGACCGCCAGAATCTGCCCCATGACTTCCTTCAATTCCGGACCGATCGCTTTGTGCAGATCCTTGAGTTGCTCTTGTTGCTCTTCCGTCAGATCGACTTTCTTCAGTGCTTCATGCAGTCGCTCGATGCGCATCATGGCAAGCGAGACCGGCATCAATTTGGCACCCTTGCGCTTTTTCGCTTTCGTCGCTCCATCCTGGGCAATCGCGCCGGTAGTAAACACTGCGACAACGGCCAGCACCAGCAATACTTTCACGGTTCTCATCAGTACATCTCCAATAGCTCAAGTTGTTCAAAAACCTATTCCGGCCAACGACTTTTTCGAACCGTCCATCATAGCCGCCCAAGACGTGGAACTCAAACCGCCTCAATTCGACTACACCAGGCCAGCGTTTGGGGTAGTTCAGTACCGGGAGACCGAACGGGAATTGGCCGTCTTTGCAGAATCGACGCACTGCGGCAGCTTCTCTCGGCGTCGGCTCACGGCACGGAGTGCCGTGCCACACTGCGTCAGAGGAACAATCGACGTAATCTCCCGAAAATGGACATCCGTTACGAATCACAGGGTTAATCCCCGGAAGCCCCATCGGCCCCCCATTTCCACAACCTATCTTTGAAGAGTGCCAGGAGCAGAGCGACTTTGCGGTGATGTTGCGTTCGCAAGACGGACGCCGATACTGTGGAACTCGATAGAAGACGTTTGAGAATTCGTGCCACATGAACGATCGGAACCGCCTGTTCAGACTAGAGACTGGCTGCTTTCGTGGAACGGGCGGCCTGTCCCCTACCGTGCTGTCGGTCATCGATGGGTGCGTGCCTCTGCACATCCGAACCGGTGATGCCGACCTGCTCCGTCGCGCCCGCTTGGCAGTGGCCTTCGCTTCCACGCTGATATCGCTAGCAGTTGTTTATGCTCTGGTCTACCAACTGCTGGGCAGCCCATGGTGTGTCGCGACACTCCTTGCCGGCGGTGCTGCGGGGCTTGGTGTTTTGTGTGCCATGCGTTGGACGGGGTCATGTCTTGTGACCGGGAATCTGATTGCCTTGACGTTTTATGGAGTACTGACCGCACTAGCATGCCATTTGGGTGGATACGACTCAAACTCCCTGCTCTGGTACGCAGGGATTCCTGTCGTGGCGTTGAGCGTCGCTGGCCGACGTTCCGCCATCTTCTGGCTCCTTGCCACCGCTTCTTCAGTAAGTTTATTCTACGCCCTAGATCATCAAGGTCACACGTTCCCACACGACCTTGCTGCTTCCAGTCATAAGCTGATCGACCTGCTTTCTCTAATCGGACTGACAGGCTTCATGCTCGGGCTCACTTTGATCTACGAAGCGGCCAAGAACCGAGCGCTTGGCGAGCTGAAGAGCACCGAAGCGGCCACGCGTATGGGACATGACAGAGCTCACCGGCAACGCAATGCGATCGCAGCGTTGGCGGTCGACGATACGGTCGCGTTTGGCGATGTACCGACCGCGATGCGTACACTGACCCAGATCGCATCAGACACCGTGCAAGTTGAACGCGCAAGCGTCTGGCTGTTTGCGGACAACCGTCAAGAATTGCGGTGTGTTGCGTTATTTGAAGCAAGCAGTCAACAGCACAGCGAAGGCGCCGTCCTGAGAACGGCCGAATACCCACGCTATTTCCGATCCGTGGCTGCTCAGAGCCGAATCGATGCGAGCGACGCGTGCACTGATCATCGCACTAGCGAATTGGCCGAAGACTACCTGATCCCACTCGGAATCACCTCGATGCTCGACGCCGGAATCATGCTCGATGGTGAATTGGCAGGTGTCGTCTGCATGGAACATACCGAAACGAGCCGCTCATGGCATTCGGATGAGGAGGCCTTCGCCAGCACATTGGCCGCGTTAGCCGCTCAAACACTGGCCAATGCAAATCGAAAAAAAGCGGAACACCAAGCGGCCTCCGCACTCGCGTTGGCAGAAGCGACACTTGAATCAACCGATAACGGGATCCTTGTCACGGACGAAGACAGAAACGTCGTCAAAGCAAACACGATGTTTGAAAGACTCTGGAGGATCCCCAAGACGGTCATGAATGATAGTGACGATCAGCAATTACTCGATTTCGTCTACGCGCAACTGTCCGCCCCCGAAGAGTTTATCGCAAAGGTCAATGAACTCTACCGCAACACAGAACTCGAGAGTTTCGACACGATCGACTTCAAGGATGGACGAGTTTTTGAACGCTACTCGAAACCAACACAACTCAATGGCGGGGCGACTGCTCGCGTTTGGAGTTTCCGGGACATCACGAAACGCAAACAAGCCGAGCAACAGATTCAGGACTACGCCACTGCATTGGAACGTAACAATGCGTCACTCGAACAACTCAATCGCGCCGTAGAAGCTGCCAACCGGGCGAAGAGCGATTTCCTGGCCAATATGAGCCACGAAATCCGGACGCCCATGACCGCCATCCTTGGTTTTGCGGAAGTGCTGATGGAAAAGGCGGCGGATCAAGAGCAGCTTGACGCGGCCAGAACGATCAGACGCAATGGTCAACATCTGATCGGGATCATCAATGACATCCTGGACATCTCGAAGATCGAAGCCGGCAAATTGGATGTCGAACAGGTTCAATGCTCGCCATGCGAGATCATCGCCGAAGTCATTGCGTTGATGCAAGTTCAGGCCAACGCAAAAAAATTGCCGCTGGAGGTCGACTATGACGGCCCGATCCCCACCTCCATCCGCTCCGATCCCAACCGCCTGCGCCAGATCTTGATCAATCTGATCGGCAATGCGATCAAGTTCACCGAAACAGGCAAAATCCGGCTGGTGGCGCGCCTACTGAATGCCGTGTCAGACAATCCGTCGCTACAATTCAAATTCGTCGATTCGGGCATCGGCATGACGGAGCAACAGATTGCCAACCTGTTCAAACCATTCCACCAAGCAGACACTTCCGCAACGCGCAAGTTTGGCGGAACAGGACTGGGGCTGGTGATCAGCAAACGGCTGGCCGCCAAACTCGGCGGCACGATCACCGTCAAGAGCCTCTTCGGCAAAGGCAGCACTTTCACGGTCACGATCGCGACCGGGCCGCTCGACAACGTGCCGTGGGTTGACCATCCGGCGGATAAGTCGCCTGCGGCAGTACACGAACCCCAGCCGACGGCGCGACACTCCCAACTCCGTTGCCGCGTGCTGCTGGCTGAAGACGGTCCCGACAACCAACGACTCATTGCGTTCTTGCTTAAGAAAGCCGGCGCCGAAGTTACCGTGGCCGAGAACGGGCAGATCGCCCACGACCTGGCCTTGGCAGCTCGAGACCGCGGCCTCGCCTACGACGTGGTCCTCATGGATATGCAAATGCCGGTCATGGACGGCTACGAGGCCACTCGCAAACTGCGTAACGCCGATTACGACGGCCCGGTCATCGCACTCACGGCTCACGCCATGAGCAAGGACCGCGACAAATGCCTGGCAGCAGGTTGCAACGACTACATGACCAAGCCGATTGACCGTAAGAAGCTCATTGCAGTCGTGGCCCATTTCGCGGCTTCCCAAACTCCCGCCTAGCAACGCGTCAGGGTCTGGAGCGGACTTCCTCATCCAGACAACCCATCGGATCTTTTGGCCAGCGCTGAACGATTTGGTATAATTAGCCCGTCCAAGGATTTGGCACGGGATAGACAGCGTTACAGATTCGTGGCGAAATATCGTTCCCGATAGGGACGCGTTTCCGATGGAGATATAGACCGCAAATAACGCAAATTCGTCAGTGAACGTCCAATTTCGGTGAGGGTGCAGTAATTTGGCACCACCACAAACGGTCACCAACAAGCGAAGGAGCACCCGTTATGAGCGTCGCGACACACATCTTACTGGCAACCGATTTTTCCAGCGCGGCCGACCAGGCCGTTGACAAGGCAGGCGAATTGGCACGCACGCTCGGTGCCAAGTTGACCGTGCTGCATGTGCATGGCCGACCACCGGCCGCTCCGGAAGCGGTCGTCCCTAACGAGCGCGTACTTTCATCGTCCGACCTCGATAACGAAACTCGCGAGGACCTCGAGACACTAAAGAACGCCAGGTTCGCCGACTTGGACTCCGTTGCCTTAGCCAGCCGCGAGCACGCGAGTGCGGCAATGGCGATCTGCGATTACGCGGACCAGCACGACATCGACCTGATCGTGGTCGGCAGCCACGGGCGCACAGGACTGACGCGGTTCCTTATCGGCAGTGTCGCTGAAAAGGTCGTACGCCACGCGCACCACCCTGTGCTGGTCGTTCCACACATCGAGACCACAACTGGCCAGCTACCGTGAACTCGCCTTCAGAAAGGTTTCCACTGGGCTCGTCCCAGTGGGACCACAACTGGCCAGCTACCGGTACAGCCACGCCAAACCAACAGTCTGTTTATGTGCGAGCCGAGGAGATGGCTATCCTGCCTCGCTCAAAAATGGATAATGATGGCGTCAATAATGCCTGAAGCTGACGCAAGGAGTTTAATTGATGACGTGGAAAGACAAGATCCCGGATCGCGTGACACACGTCGCCGATCAGATCACTCCTCATTGCACCGCACTCGTGACGGTCGATATGCAGAACGATTTCGTTCACGACGATGGGATCTTTGTCAAACAATGGGAAAAGACGAACCGCTGGATCAAACCGATCATCCCTCCCTGTCGCCGACTGCTCGCCGTCGCCCGCTGCGCAAAAGTGACAGTGGTCCATTTGCGGATCGTCAACGACCTGGCGCGCAACCCGGTCAGCTGGCACAACTTCTGGGGGCCACCTGGCTGTGTTATCGAAGGCACATGGGGTGCTAGATTTATCGACGAACTCAAGCCCATCGACGACGAATTTGTCTTCACCAAATACACGTATGACGGATTCGTGGGCACACAGCTCGATTCCGTTCTGACCAAACTTGGTGTCACCACACTGGTGTATAGCGGCATAGACTCCGATGTTTGCGTCCGCGACACGGCAGCGCATGGATTCGCTTTGGGCTACACACCGGTATTCGCTCGGGACGCGATGGCCGCAGACAATGAGGTCGCCCACGCTGGAGTACTACAGTCCTTGGGCGAGCACTACGGACACGTCGTCTCTACCGACGAGATCGTCGCCGTTTGGTCGCGCCACCCAATGGTGTGCCCCGACCGGGCGGATACGACCTTGGGGTGAAACGAACTACAAACTCAACAAATGAGCCCGAAAATGTCCACGCCACTACGATTAGCAACCGTCGCTATCGCAACACTCGTCGCAATGTGCTGCCTGAGAGCAGATGCCGAAGAACGCGAACTAATCCGAGACCCGCACTTTCAACAAGGCTTTATCGCCCTCAAAGCGCAAACGGGACGGCGAGTGCCATACGGTACGCTCGCCGGACTCGTTCACGACACACAACCCATCTGGGACCTTGCGCAGTGGAGCAGCAAGCACGCGTTGCAATTGGCGCCGCCACGGAAACTGACCGGTGGCGCGATTGAGTACGCCAACGCAAGCAAATCGGTCACCGTTGGCAAACCGGGCTCATCTGCGAGCGACATTGTTTTGGCCGTTAACGGCAGTGTCGAGTACGGCACGCGCGCGCGCCAGAAAGGCGAGCCGTGGGTGCACCTGCTGCTGCAACAGAAGATTGTGAACCCTCCAGCACTCGCTGATATCACGTCGGCTCACTTCCACATCGAGGCACGTTTAAAGACGCTCAAGAAGATCGACACGTCCGACTATTCGCCCGGTCGGCACGCCGCTCAGTTCCAGGTCTTCTTCTCCATCCAGAACCGCAACCCTCAATCGGCCGGTCACGGCCAATATCTTTGGTTTGGCGTACCGCTGTTCGACGACCGGCACGAATTCCCCAAGGCGCATAAGAGCAAAGACACGGCCGGCACCAACATGTTCATATTCACGCCCGCAGGCGGCTCCTATACAACTCAGTCGGCACACAGTAAACAGTGGATCACCGTGGACAAGGACCTGTTGCCGTTGATGCGTGAGGGTCTGGAACTGGCTTGGAAACGAGGGTTCTTGCGGGATTCCAAGTCGTTTGATGATTATCGAATCGCCGGCATGAATATTGGCTGGGAGGTACCCGGTATTTTTGACGTCAAGATGCAAGTCCGCAACCTCAGCCTGATCGTGCAGTGAACCTATATGGTGCGAACGATGTTCACACACACGATTCTGCGACGCCCGATCGCTTTACCAAGAAAGACAACGGCATTCCAAGACTCAGCCGACATCGGTTCGGCAACCCGCACAGCACCTTTCAGCTCGAGAAGATCCTGATCGCGTCCAGACATATGCTTCATCGTGGTCAGCCCTCTCTCCCTCTCCCCCTCTCCCCCTCTCTCCCTCTCCCCCTCTCTAACGGCTTACCAGAGACCGTCACATCATCGACATACAACATCGTCGTCATTCCTTTTGGGTTCGCGGTGATGCCCACTTGCAATCGGTCGTATACCGCCTCAGCAATGGGTAGCGTCTGCCCTTTGCCCTCGATCACTTTCCGGCCATCGAGCCACAGTTCGGCCACGCCGTCCTCTTTCTCGGATAAGAAATAGTGAGTCTTCACATGAACCCATCGCTTACGTGGGAACGTGACGTCCAGATTCGGCAGTAATCTGTAAACGGGTTTGTCAATCCACTTCAGCTCCAGGTAGGGGCGCATCTGCTTGGTCAACAGAACACGCATCCCGGGGCCTTGATCGATATAGGAACACTCCAGGTCCATGAGTGTCGTGGGACGTCCCTGTTCGACGAAGAACCACCCCGATAGCCAAACGTGATCTCCCTTGACGAAATGCAACAACTCGGTATCGAGTGACGCCTTGGTCAACTGCATGGTACTCGATGGTGGTACGGCATCGAGCCGCAACGATTGCGCACCGTTGTGTGATCGATCACCGGAAGGTTCGATGCGGTTGTCGAGGAAACCGCTCTGGCGATTCAAGATCCGCTTCCGCAACTTGACGTAGTCTCGCACCGTCGGTGCACCCGGTCCCTGCAGTGTGAACGAGGTCCAGTTCCGCTCGATGCCGACCAGGTCATGCAACGTCTTGGCCTGCTCGAAACCCTCCTTCAACGAAGTCCGAACGGCGTACTTCTTTCCATTGCCAACGACGCGATAGGTCGTGCCATCAACTTCGGTGTAGTTCTTCATGTAGAAACCGGGCTCGTATATTTGCTTGAAGAACTCGCGTTTCCCCGATTTCCGATCGACTTCGTAGACGGCCCCTTGGATGAGCTCATACTGTTTGCCGTCGATGACGGTGGCCGCCTCGACCGGCGCGTTCTTCGGCGGCTGAGCATCTTTGCGGGCGTTCTCCTGAGCGGCAACCTGGCCACACATTACGAACGTCGCCACCAGCATGAGTACAAATCGCCACGAATCGGCATGACAGAATGAGGCAAATCGTCGTGAATTGTGCATGATCGTCCGTCTCTCTGTTCGTGGCGAAAAACAGTGTGGGACGAGCTACGACTCGTCCACGTTGGCACCGGTAAAGGACTATCAAGTTCGCCGAAACAACGCTGCACACTCGATAGAACAATACCCGCTGGATATACCCAGCCCCCCACGTCGCAGTTTCTCAAATCCGTGAGAATCGACTCCGCCCGACCTTGACCACGACGGGCTCCTGAGCAACACACCCCCCCCCTGCTTCAGGGCCTCTGCGGCCAAGACCGCAGGCATTGAGCGTCGTTTTCTGCAACCTTTCACGGCCTTGCGCCGTGAGCTTCGTTATTCCTGGCCCTGCCGGGCCTGAATCGCCGCACACTCTCGTCCCTGGGTGACCTGTTTCGGGCGCGGCGATTGAGCCCATGGCGAGTCCAGCTGCGAACTCACTGTGGCGCACCTATCGAGACCGCAACACCAGTTGGCCCGGAGGGCCACAACAGCCTTTTGGCGGAGTCGCCAGGCCCCGGATTCAAACAACCCAAACCCACAAGACCCCGACAGGGACTTGCCATCGTGACAGCCATATCGCGTAGAATAGTGTTCTGGTATCTGTTTAGCCATCTGAAGTGGGACGTGCACTCGAGTTCATTTTCCATCGGTCGCCCCCCACCGCCTTGTGCGGTGGGTGAAGAGGATTGGTAGGCTACCCGTGGCGTCCCATCCCCCTACATACACGGCCCCACTTCCCTCGCCGCCGCCGCAGGCGGCGGCGAGGGAAGTGGGGGGAGTAGCTGGCATCGCGGGTAGCTCACCAGACGTTTTCACCCATGGGACAAGCCCATGGGAGTCTCTTGAAAGCGACATTACTTCATTCGGCTAAACTGTTACGTGTTCTGACACTACGCTTGTTCGATCACGTTTTCAACCACTCTACGTTTTCAAACCACTGGCTTCACGACTCTTTACTCCCCAATGGACACGCCATGAGAATCAATCGACGAACAGCTCTTGCCGCCGGCCTGGCTGGCGGCGTTGCCGCGACCGCACATCCTTTGAGTGCACTGAGCCACGAGGATGCAGACAATCCCAACTACGCCAGACTGGACACGGTTCTTGCTCAACCCGTTTTCAAGAAGGAGCTGTTTGCTAGTCCCGTCATTATTGAATCCGTTGAGTTGCTGCGTTACGGGAGATCCTATTTGTGTCGAGTGCGATCGAAGGATGGTGCGGAGGGGATTTCCGTTGCGCACAATACGATGAGCGTGCTTTATCCGATCTTCGTCAAACGTTTGCAGCCGCTCTTCACCAATCAGGATGCGCGACGACTAGATGATCTCCTGGAAAAAGCGCTGGTCTATTCGCTGAATTTCCGACTCGGTGGTTTGGGGATCGGCATCCCGTTAGCCACGATTGAGTTCGCGATTCTGGACATGATGGGGCGCATTGCGGGCAAGTCCGTTGGCGAGTTGGTCGGTAAGGTTCATAACACGCATATCCCAGTTTACCAAGCTACGGAATGGCGCGAGAAACCGGTCAAGGAATCGGTCGCACTGATCAAGGCAGCCGTGGAGAAGAGCAAAGCGAAGGCCGTGAAAATCAAAGTGGGCGCGCTCATGTTCATGACGAAAGACCTGGATGCACGCGGCCCAGCAGGCCGGACCGAAGCGATCATCCCGCTGATTCGCGAGACGTTCGGTGACGACATGGCGTTGTATGCGGACGCGAATGGCTACTACAAAGATGTGAACGAAGCAATCCGCGTTGGCAAGTTGCTGGAAGAATACAACTACAGCTACTTCGAAGAACCGGTTTTCTTCGATTGGCTCGAAGGTACGAAGCAAGTCGCCGACGCGCTTTCCATTCCGGTTGCGGGAGGTGAGCAACAGCACAGTATCCATGCCTTTCGCTGGCTGCTGGCCAACGGTGGCCTGGATATTGTCCAACCGGACCATTACTACTTCGGCGGAATGATCCGATCACTGAAAGTGGCTCGGATGGGCGAAGTGATGGGCAAGACGTGCATTCCGCACCTATCGGGAGGGTTTGGGTTCATCTATATGTTGCACCTGGTTTCCACCATGCCCAACGCGGGACCACATATCGAGTTCAAAGGTTATGAGAATATGCCGATCGAATGCAAGACGTCGTCGCTTCGATTAAAGGACGGTAAGATCAAAGTCCCGACCGGCCCAGGGATCGGCGTCGAGATCGACCCGGATTTTGTCAAGAAGCACAGCGTCGTGAAGGATGTTTGAAGGAAAGTGGATTGGGGTGCTAAACAATCGACGATGTGGCGCCATTTTGCTCGGTGATGGTAACGCATTCCCTTGCTCGCTCAGGAGAGTGCCACTCTACGCCCGGCTCGAGCCATCGCAATTCGATTCACGGCACGGAGTGTCGTGCCACACTGCGTCGATTCACGGCACGGAGTGTCGTGCCACACTGCGTCGGCGCGCTAGTTCGCTGGCGTAGTGACGGCCTAGTGAATCGGCGTGTTGGCGTGCCCATTGGGTCAGCTTGGTAGTGCCGGCGGGAGGCGAGTCGACGCAAAGCAAGTTGGCCATCAGACCGTCAATCTCTTCGCGCGTGATCGTCACGTCGCCGACCATCTTGCCAACCACGCGACCGACGGCATAGCCCAACCAGGGCGGCATCGAGACAACCGGTCGTCGTTTGCCGATAATGTGGCTGATCTGTTGCACCAGTTCACGATAGGTAAACGTCTCTGGACCGATCGCGTCAATCACGCAACTCTCGTCCGCTTCACCTTGCTCGACCGCCAACTTTGCCAGGTCGTCGACATAGATCGGCTGCAGTCGATAGCTGCCATCTCCAAACAGACCGAACACCGGAAACCGCCTCAGGACCCAGGCAATGTTGTTGATCAGGATATCCTCTTTGCCAAACAAGACCGTAGGCCGAAGGATGGCATAGCCGAGTCCCGACTCGCGCAACGCCCGTTCCAGCCGTGCCTTTCCCGAAAAATACTCCAACGGTGAATCTTCCGACGGATTGGTAATGCTGACGTGAACCACACGTTTCACTCCAGCCTCGCGCGCAGCGTCAAACAGCTTCAAC
>JAJRVM010000128.1 GCA_024277285.1 Planctomycetota bacterium | reverse complement strand
TTCCGTGAACGGCGCAAAAAAAAAGCCGCCGGCAACGTCTAAGACGTCGCACTGGCGGCTAATTTCGTTCTTGCGTCGCGTCTGCGCGCCTCGAAGCCAAGGCCCACATGACGGTCCAGCACTGTGATTAGAGAGACCCTGTGATTAGAGAGACCCTGTGTTGGAGAGACCCTCTGTGTTGGAAAGACCTACACCATGTCCTTCAAACCCTTGAGGGGGCGGATCTTGACGACATTGCGTGCCGGCTTGGCGGCAAACACGGCCTCTTCACCCGTGAACGGGTTGATGCCCTTACGCTCTTTCGTGGCAGGCTTGCGTTGGACCGTGATCTTGCAGAGTCCGGGGATCGTGAACTGTCCCGGGCTACCGCGTTTGCCGATCGCCTTTTGAATCTCGACTCCGAGTGCTTCAAAAACGCTGGCAACCTGCTTCTTTGACAGGTCACACGATTCGGCGATGTTCGTGACAATCTCTGTTTTGGTCGGTGGTTTGGCTGCGGCTTTCGCCATGGCTCGCTACCCTCCTTGTGAGGTAATCCGATAACATACTGGTTACGTCCGTCCGCTTTGCGGAACGCGATGATTAGATACTCTTAGCGTAGAAATTCAACCCGGAACAACCGAAAAAACCCGCAAACGACGCATATTTCTGCTATTTACCCTCTGTTTCCCCTGTTTTTCTCGGGCTTTCGCTCCTTTAGACCACGGAATGGCCTATGAAACGGCTGATTTACGCGGTTATTCGCCGCGCAGCAGGTGAAACCGGTCGGTCACTCGACTGCCTGGTTAGCCTCGCGCCACGGGTCCCCCGTTGTGTTGTGGGCTTGAACGCTTCGCGTGCAATCGAATGACGAGTGAACTCGCTGCGATTCCCGAGGCACTTACCCACGATATTCGCCGCGGCGTGTGCACGGCGCGCGAAAACCCGTCCGGAAAAGGGCACTGGGCTGCGACGGGGATCAGAGAGCTGTGGGACAAAGGGGAGGCATTGCGGCTTGCGGCGTCAAAGTTGGCACAAGCGGCGTCAAGTTGCCGTTCTGAAACGTGTTCTGTAAGATATTAATAAATCACGAGTTACGTTTATTCTGGCCGTGCTATGCTCGGGCAACAGTGATGGCGACAGCGACACGGGTCGGACGCCGACACGGTTGGTTTTGAAACGAACAACATGAGTCGAATTGATGAAGCACATACTCTCAAACCGCGCTCTGCTTCCCCTCCTGATTAGTGCCTTATTGCTTGGCCAATCGGGTCAGGTAACGGCCCAGTTCAACCCGCTGGGGACGAAAAAGGGGCAAGTGACGAACATCTTTCTTCCCGCACCGCGCGCGTTGCGTCAGCAACTGACGAAGGCTCGGCGGGCGCTGGACGAGGGGCAATTCAGCGAGGCGGTCGAGCTATTGGGCCAACTCCTGGCGTCTGGCGAATTGCTTGCGAATCCCCAGGACGATTTCAGCGAGCAGGACTATTTCCTAAGCGGCTCGAACGAACCGGGAACACAAAGCAGTCTGAAAACTGAAGCACAACGGCTTTTGGGTGGAATGCCGGAGAAAGGTCGTGCCCTGTACGAGTTGAAATTTGGTGCCGACGCCCGACAGCAACTCGACCGTGCTTTGGCGGCGCGCGACATGCAACAAGTGGTCGACGTGACGCGACGCTACTTTCACACCGACGCGGGTTACGAAGCCATGATGTTAGTCGGACGGTATTATTTGGATCAAGGCCGACCGCTGGCTGCGGCGTTGCGATTACAACGCCTTGAGGCAAGCACGTATGCAACGCAAAAATACGATCCGGAGTTATCGGTCTTGCTGGCAACCTGTTGGGTATTGGCCGACATGCCCGAGCGCGCACGCAAGACGTTGCAGGGCCTCGAATCCAGAACACCTGGTTCAAAGTTGCGCATCGGGAACCGAACAGTCGCCCTTTTCGATCCAGCCGACCCCACGATCGCCGAATCATTGCGTGCGGTAACGGTCACCGGCGTGGAGGCTCCCAAGGGCATCGACCGGATCCTGGCTTGGCTCGAGCAGATCGTGGGTCCCGAGATCGCTGGCCAGATGAACGAAGCCACTCAGTGGACGATGTTCCGCGGCAACCCGGCGCGCAATGGCGAGAGTGCGGCGGGAACGCCATTGCTGAGCGCGCGGTGGCGAGTGCAGACGGCAAACCATCCGTCCGACGAGGAGATGATTCGGCGGAGCCGCAAGCAGTACGTCGAGCAGAACGTGCCCGTAGTCCCGACCATTACTCCCTTGGCGGTGACCGATGTCATCATCATGCGCACCCCGCGCCGACTCCTTGGCGTCGACTTCGCGACGGGCAAGCGGATCTGGGAATTCCCCTGGTTTGAAGCGCCCGAAGAGGACGAGTGGAAAGTCGACCGGATTCGGCCACGCACGCAAGTTCGCAGCCCGCGTATTTTGGAATTGAACCGGCGTATGTGGGACGATGCGCCTTACGGTCAAGTGACGAGCGACGGCAAGCGCGTTTTCATCTTGTGGGGGCTCAGTTCCGAGAACGCTCCGTCGGTCGTCATTCAGCCGTTTGGCATCCGGCGTCCCAACCAAGCCAGCACCATGACGACCAACAAGTTGGTCGCGCTGGATCTCAAAGGCCAAGGCAAACTGCGTTGGATCGTGGGTGACGAGGACGGCACGGACGAACCCAAGTTAGCGGGAGCCTTTTTCCTGGGCGCGCCGCTTCCGCTCATGGGCCAGCTCTATGTGCTGGCGGAGATCAACGGGGAAATTCGCTTGGTCGTGCTCGACGCGGACACGGGCAGCTTGCAATGGGCTCAGCAGTTGGCTCACGTTGACGCGCGCAGTATTCGCACCGACCCCAGTCGTCGCGCGGCTGGAGCAACTCCGTCGTTCTCCGACGGCGTGCTGGTTTGCCCAACGTCGAGCGGTGCCGTGGTGGCGGTCGACGTATCGAGTCGTTCGTTACTCTGGGGTTACCAATATGCATTGAGCGGTTCGCGCACGCGGATCGGAATCGCCAGCTACCGGTATACGCAAAAGCCAATAGGTGACCGTTGGGCGGACTCGACCGTCACCATCGCCGATGGTTGCGTCCTTGCGACGCCCGTGGAATCAGACAAGTTGCACTGCCTGGACCTGGTGTCCGGTAAGTCGAAATGGAAACCGATCGACCGTACTGGCATGCTCTTTACGGGATGCGTATACCAAGGCAACGCGATCATGATCGGCAAACGTCAAGTCAAAGCAATCGCGCTGCAGGACGGCAAGACCAAGTGGACTTGCAAGCTCCCCGTCGGCTTGCCGAGTGGGCGCGGCATGTTGACCAGCGGCCATTATTTCCTGCCCACAACCGCTAACCACTTGCTCAAAATCGAGCTGGCCACAGGTAAGATTGTCCAGGACACGGAAACCGACTTGACACTGGGGAATCTGGTCGCCTACAAGGACCAGATTATTTCGCTCAATGTCGATTGGCTTGCCACCTACTATCAAACGGCTCCGCTTCGTGAGATCGTAACGAACCATCTTAAAGACAACCCCAACGACGCCTGGGCGCTGGCGCGCAGAGCGGAACTGCTGCTGCATGATGGCAAACATGGTGAAGCGCTCGAAGTCTTCCAACTTGCCCACAAGTTGAATCCTGAAGACGACGGCATTCGCGCGTCGCTGGTCCGGTCGCTGCTGTCGGCACTGCGTGACGACTTTGCCGCCAACGAGAAGTTTGCCGTCGAACTGGAAAGCTTGATCAGCCAACCTGACGAGCTGGCCGACTTCTGCCGGTCCATGGCGGTCGGCATGAAACAGGTTGGCAAGTACCAACAAGCGACCGAGTACTTCGTTCGCCTGGCTGCCATGGAGACAACCGGTGAATTCGGGAGTTCCAGCCACAGCGGCTCGGAACTGGTGCGCATCGACAGCCAGTTGCAGATCAACCGAAACCGATGGCTGCGCGTGCAGATCCAACAGATGCTCGCCGAAACCGACGGCGCAGTGCGGCCGTCGATCGACCAGATGATCCGTGCCCACCTGGACGAAGTCCTGAAGACTCACTCGATCAGTAAGTTGGGCCTGTTTGTCGAGCATTTTGGTGGCCATGCGACCGGACTCGAAGCACGCATGCAACTCGCGCGATTGCTCTTGGACCGAGGACACTTGCTGCATGCCGAACAGCAGCTGCTAGAGCTACAGAACGTCGATGACCCGACCTTCGCCGCTACGGCGACCGCGCTGCTGGCGAAAATGCTGATCGATACCGACAAATTGGAAGAGGCCGCCATGTGCCTTGAGCAACTGACGACGCGGTGGAGCGATATTGCCACGCTCGAAGGGCAAACCGGTAAACAGGTGGCAGAAGCGGCCATGCAAAACGAAGCCCTACGCAAGTGGATCCAAGAACCGATTCGCTGGCTCAACGGCAAATGCGAAACCACACGCCACAATCGCCGCGCCTTGACCACTTACGCGCGCGTCTTCCCGATCACGCTGGACGATATCCGCGGACCGTTCCCCCGTTTTCAATCGCTGGTCTACAACCAGAATAAAAATGCGCTGGAGCTCAGCGATTCGCTGGGCAAGATGCAACAACAGATTCTGCTCGGCAATCGCAATCGATTCCTCAGCACAAGCTCCAAGGCCGGGCGCGCTTCCGCCAATGGCCACCTGTTGGTCATGAACGTCGGCTTTGAAGTGATGGCCGTCAATGCGTTACGCGGTCCCAGCCAACAGAGTGACGTCGTCCTGTGGCGCAATGACCTTTCCAGCAGCCTGGTAGTCGCCTCGAATCGCACTCGGCAAATGGTCCCGAAAATGATCACTCGTAAATGGGGGCCGCCACGCGTCGTTCCCTCGGACACGTCGCATAGCGTGATCGGGTTGGCCGGGCCTGTTACTCGACTTGGCGTCGTCTACCAGAAGGTGCAAGAACTCATCTGCGCAGATCCGCTTACCGGCAATACCATCTGGGCTCGATCCGGAGTGACTCCAGGGTCCGACATCTTCGGTGATGAAGACTATACGTTCGTGGTCGGGCCGGAGAGCAGCGAAGCACTCGTGTTGCGCACCGCCGATGGAACCGATGTGGGACGGCGCCAAGTGACTTCACGTGTCGAACGCTGGATTACATCCGGTCGCAATGTCGTCACCTGCCGCTCCGATGGAAGACATCTTACCGTGCGCTGTTTCGATGCCTGGGATCAACAAGAACAATGGAATCGTTCCTTCGACGATGATACTCAGTGTTGGCGTCCCAGCCGAGATACCGTGGCCATGTTTCAGCCCGATGGAAAATTCGTGATCCTCGACCAAGCGGACGGCAACGTCGTGATCGAGTCCAAGCTGGAACCGAAACGCGACGTCACTCGACTTTATGTGATGGCCTCCAAGGACAGTTATACCGTCGTCGTTAACGGCAAAAAGCCGAGTAAGGCGGCGAGCAACATTCGGTTTTACGGGTCGATCGGCGGTGACCTCTGCCCCGAAATCAATGGCCACATCTACTCCATCAGCCGCGCCACCGGCAAACCACGTTGGACGGCACCAGCCAAGATCTACGGCTACTACCTGCCACTGAATCAAGCTCCCGAGTCTCCCGCGATTGTCTTTCTGCAGAATCGACGTAGAAAAACAGCCACGCGCTCGCCAGGCGGCGCCTATAAAGCCGCCGTCCTGTTCATCGACCGGCGAGACGGTCGCGAACTCTATACCGCGGATGGATTGGACCGGATGCTCAACTATTCCATCGAGGCCGATCCGTCGAAACAGACGGTTGTGGTCAAGACGAATGTAAATGAGTTCGTGATGAAATTCACCGACCAACCGGTGGCATCGAGTAAGCCAGTCGAGATAAAATTGCAACCTAGCGCCGGGGACAAAGCCATGAAAAGCGTTGGTAATATCGCCGATGCGATTCTGAAAGCGATTACCGAGAAAGCGAAGAAGGAGCAACAGGCTAAGCCAAAACAAGGGGTGAAGGCCGCGCCCAAAGTCGCGCCCCAACCGCCGACACAATCAGAGAAAAAGAAATAACCCCTCCAAGGGTAATCGCCATGGACAAGTCCGATCGATCAGGCCAAACGCGATCAAGCCCGCGGGCCAGAACAGCCCGAGGGTAAGAAAACGCGCCGATCTGACAGCCTGCGGTTCCCAGTACGAGGTTCCCAGCACAGGAAGTCCAGTGCCGAAAGCCCCTTGCGGAATGGAAAAGGAGCCGCAGCTGTGGAAATGCGGTCGGACGAGTTCGACAACTGGCCGAACTCAGCCTATCGGTCAACCTATCCTTGATTATCCTGAAGAGAGCTTACACAACGACGTCCACTCGCAAGAGGTAGGCCGACCCCACCACGCAATGAACCATTCGACAGTGGCCGGCACTTACGTTTGACAAACCGCAAGCGGTGCGGCGTTGGGGCACACGAAGGCGTTGAGGGACAGCAAGGGCTGCCCAACGCGTGGGGCTTTTT
Organism: Planctomycetota bacterium; assembly: GCA_024277285.1. The sequence continues at coordinate 14,164 of JAJRVM010000128.1, read as the reverse complement.
AGCGGTAGGTGAGGTGCACGGAAACAGAAGTGGCCAGCGGATCCGGTCGAACAGGGCAGGGCGTGACGGCGGTCGACGCCTGCCGCCTCGATGGCGATCCCCAACACGCAACGATAACAACACGCAACGATAACAACGACGCCGAGATAACAACGAGGGAACTTGCATGTCGAGCAACGCATCTCAAGATGGGCACCTGGACTCATCTGCCATTCGCAAACTGGGCGACGCCCGCGAGAAGATCCTGGGCCAGTTGTCTCAGGTTATCGTCGGCCAGGAACAGGTGATGGAGGAACTGTTGATATCGCTCTTCAGTCGCGGGCACTGCCTGCTGGAAGGCGTACCGGGTTTGGCCAAGACGTTGATGATCAGCACGCTCTCACGCACGTTAAATCTCTCCTTCAGCCGCATCCAGTTTACTCCCGACCTGATGCCGGCCGACATTACCGGCACCGAGATCATCGAAGAGAATCGCTCGACGGGGGCGCGCGAGCGTCGCTTCTTGGAAGGGCCGCTGTTTTCACATACGATCTTGGCTGACGAGATCAACCGCACCCCTCCGAAAACGCAAGCCGCGTTGCTCGAAGCAATGCAAGAGCGTCAGGTCACGGTGGGGCGCGTACGGCATCCGCTCTCTGATCCATTCTTTGTATTGGCGACGCAGAATCCGATCGAGCAGGAAGGGACTTACCCGCTTCCGGAAGCTCAGCAAGACCGCTTCATGTTCAAGGTCTTTGTGGACTACCCGAATTTCGACGAGGAGTTCGAGGTCGCTCGACGCACGACGGCATTGCAAACGGACACGATCCAACCGGTCCTTACAGCCGAGGAGATTCTTGATCTTCAGAAAGTGGTTCGCGAGGTGCCGGTAACCGACCATGTCATCCGCTACGCCCTTTCGCTGGTCCGTCAAACGCGCGTCGGTCGTCCCGGCATCCCCGACTTTGTCCAAGACATGGTTTCCTGGGGGGCCGGTCCTCGCGCCGTCCAATTTTTGATTCTTGGCGGCAAGACGCGTGCTCTGCTGCATGGCCGCACACACGTCTCGACCGATGACATCCAAGCTCTTGCCAAACCGGTCCTCCGCCACCGCATGGTCGTCAACTTTGCTGCCGAGAGCGAAGGCGTTACGGCCGACGACATCATCCAGCGTCTTGTGGCCATTACCCCAACCAAGGAAGACGAACTGACGAGCGATGCCCGATTCAAAAAGATTTTTGCATCCTGAATCCATCAAGCGACTTTCGCGTTTGGAATTGCGCGCCCGGCACATCGTCGAAGGTTTCCTTTCGGGAATGCACCGCAGCCCGTATTTCGGCCAATCGGTCGAATTCCGACAACATCGCGAATACGTGCCCGGGGACGACCTGCGCCACGTCGACTGGAAGGTCTGGGCGCGGCAAGACCGCCTCTACGTGAAGCAGTTTGAAGAAGATACGAACTTGCGTTGCACGATGTTGGTCGATGTCTCCAACAGCATGGACTATGGCAACGGACCGCTCAACAAGTACGAGTATGCCAGTACGCTCGCAACGAGCCTTGCCTACTTGATCTTGAAACAGAACGATGCCGTAGGCTGCATCTCGTTTGACGAACACATCCGCATGCAAGTCCCGATCCGCAGCAAACGCAACCACCTGCACGCCGTGATCGAAACGCTCGACATCAGCCAACCGGCCGATAAGACCGATATGTTTGCCATCTTCCGCAAAGTCGCGGAAACGGTCCCTCGACGCGGCATGATGATCATCTTCTCCGACCTCCTGGCCGACGTCACCGGCACCGTCCGAGGGCTGCGGCTACTGCGACAACGTGGCCACGACGTGTTGGTCTTCCACGTGTTGGACGATGACGAACTCGATTTTCCGTTTTCCGGTCCGACCCGCTTTGAAGGACTCGAATCAATCGATCACCTGAACTGCAATCCCAGGGCGCTGCGCGAAGGTTACCTGGAAGCGGTCAACCGATTCCTCGATGAAACACGCCGACAGTGTGCGCGCAACACCGTTGACTACGCGCTGATCCGAACTAGCCAGCCCATGGATGCGGCGCTCGCCACGTTCCTCAGCAGCCGGCTCGGTATGCACTCAAGAAACTGACCGGTGAAACCTTAGCAAGACGAAGCACGTATCTGCTTGGCCGATTGACGCGATTGACTTGGGCAACGCTGCCCCGCGGGATTGTCCCGCGGGTGACGAGTTTAACCCACCAAGACGAAAATACCCATTGACTTCTTCACCAACCGCACACCGCAGTTGGGGTCGATCAGATCGGCAAACAGCCCGACAGCAATGCCACATCTCGATTCACGTCCAACTGCAGACGGCCAAAGTGTTACCCCAAAACTAAGCACTAAAAACTAAGCACTAAAAACTCAAGCATTCTACTGCCATGCAATTCCTTTACCCCGCATTAACGATCGGCTTCTTCTTGGCATTACTGCCGTTGTTGATCCATTTGATCAACATGATGCGGCACCGTCGTGTCAAATGGGCGGCAATGGAGTTCTTGCTGCAAAGCCACAAGAAGCATCGCAAGTGGGTCTGGCTCAAACAGCTGCTGTTGTTACTGGCGCGCATGGCGGTGGTGCTACTGATCGTGGCCATGCTGGCTCAGTTGGTAACCCAACGGCGTTACGAGGGATTATTCGGGAACACGCTAACGCATCACTACGTCTTGCTGGACGACAGCATGTCGATGTCGGATCGCACCGGCGGCACGGACGCGTTAGAACGAGGCTTGCAATTCGCGCGGCAACTCGGCGCGGAAGCGGCGAAGCAAGAGTTTCACCAGCGTTTCACACTGATCCGTTTTTCCAAAGCGCAAGCGGCAGCCGATGCCGCAGTGGACTCCAGTGCCGAATCGCTCCCGCAGATCGCCGATTTGAACGCGGAACATGTTGACTCGAAATTCACCTTACAACTCGAAGAGGTCCGCAACGCGACCCAGCCGACCCAATTGCCGGTCGGCCCCGAGGCGGCGTTGCGAGTTGCGCGACGGCTGATGGAACAAAACGGCGACGAAAACCGCATCCTCTACCTGGTTTCCGATTTCCGCAGCAAGGAGTGGGACAATCCCAGTGAGTTGCGTCAGCTGCTCAGTGACCTGGAAAAAGCGGACGCGCAGATCCACCTGGTCAATTGCTGTCGCAACGCGCATGGCAATCTGGCGATTACCAACTTGGCGCCAACCGAAGAGACACGCGCCTCGGGTGTCCCTTTATTCATGAACGTTGCCGTGACGAATTTCGGTGACGAGACTGCGGAAAACGTCCAATTGCGAATTCGCACCTACTTCTACCCGTCCAGTCGGCAGCAGCGTCCGACGATCGATCACCCAACGAGCAAGATCGATGAATCACCGATGTTGCAGATCGAACGGATCGAGCCGGGCGAAACGGCCGTCCAGCGGGTCCAGGTTTTCTTCCCTAAGGCGGGCAAGCATGTCGTGGAAGCGATCTTGCCGGACGATACCGTCGTCGCCGACAACCGACGGTGGTGTGTCGTTGAGTTCCCCGAGTTTGAATCGGTGCTGGTCGTCGATGGTGACCCGAACGGGCGGAACGCATTTTATGTCGACGCAATTTTCCAGCCGGGGCAACGCGCCCGGACAGGCATTCGGCCGGAAGTCGAGAGCACGGTTTTTCTGCGTGATACTACACCGGAAGTGCTACGTCGCTACAGTGCGATTTACCTCTTCGATGTCGATCGGTTGGACGATCGGGCGGTAACGAATCTCGAGACTTATGTCCAACAGGGTGGTGGACTGGCCATCTTCGTTGGACCGCAAGTGAATATCCGTTTCTACAACGAAAACTCTATCGGGAAGGCAACGGCCTTTTCCCGGTACCCATCGACCGCGACGATTTACTCGATTCGGACCCCATCGACAACACGCCCGACGTGGTAGTCGAAGCAACGGACCACGCCGTTTTTCACGAACTGGTTCAAGGCCAGAATCCCATCATTCGCATGGTCCACGTCCAGCGTTACCTGCGTCCGCCTTCTGACTGGCTACCGGCTCCAGAGAGTGGTGTACGTGTACTGGCACAACTTAGCAACCGCGCACCGCTGGCGATCGAAAAGCCCTATGGCAAAGGGCGCGTGGTAACGTTTATGACGACCTACGCACCCTATTGGAACGACATTGCGTTGGGACCCGGCGTTATCCTGGCATTACGGCTCCAGTCCCACCTCGGATTCGCACGGCGGAACACGTCCGACCAGGAGGTCGCAACGGGAATTAATGTGCGGCTCGACCGGGACAAGTACCGCCAAGACGTGCGTATTTTCTCGCCCAGCGATGATCCGACCGCGCCGCTGCTGATCGATCGTAGCGCCGAACAACTGACGGACGACGCACGTTTCATGCGCGCCTCGATCTTGCCGGGCGAAACGCAACAGAGTGGCATTTACGAAATGTGGTTTAGCCGTACCGACGGGTCGATCGATAGCGATCGATTCGCAATCAATGTCGATCCACGCGAGGGCAATCTGACCCAGACACCGGCGCGCGATATCGTCAGCAAGCTCGAACCAGTCACGGTCGACATCGGTTATGCCGACCAATACGAGACGGCAGCGATCGAGGAGGCGGGATTCAATCAGAGCCTGTTATTGATGTGCCTCTTGATTCTGCTGTTGATCGGCGAGCAGTTGCTGGCCTACTTTACCAGTTATCATCCGACCCGTCGCGCGGCGGCCACCGCCAACGCCGGTCGAGTCCGGCGCAGGAATTTAGAACAATACCAGGACGCAGACGACATCGCCTCTCTGCAGGCGGCCAGTAGCGCGTCCCCATCGCCCATCACGGCCAGAGGAGCAGGACGTTGACTCCCGCATGGTGCTTGCTGGCCGAAACGGCCAGTTCGACATTGACCCGTTTTGCACGACTGCAAACCATGTCCGAATGGTGGCATTGGCTGCTATTGATCGCGGTCTGCGCCGTGGTCCTCGGCTACGTCATCATGATGTACTGGATGGACAGTGTGGAACTGAGTCGCGGCGTAAGCTGGTCGCTCGTGCTGCTGCGGCTCCTGGCGTTTGGCGGCATTCTGTTCTTTTTCCTCGACCTGGAGAAACGGACCGAGCAGCGCGAAATCAAACCGTCGCGCACGGCCATCCTGATCGACACCAGCCAGAGTATGGCTTTGCAGGACAACCCTGCATCGGCAGGCAGCTCGTCGACCGCCCCGAGCCGCATTGAGCAGGTGGTAGCGGAGTTGCGCAGTGGCGAGTTGATCAAGACACTGCGGGCCCGCCACGACGTGGCCATCTTTCAGTTTGGCGACGAATCGGAGCCAACTCAGGTGGCGTTCTTCAACCGGTTCGCCACCCAAACCGCCAGTGGAGATGCCACGCAACGCGCCGTGGCGCAAAAGCAGCGGGCACTTCGTGCCGCGCGCAACGCCATCGTCGTAGCAGCCGCATTGGCGGGATTCGCCTTGCTCGCCCTGCTCGTCTACCTGCTCTTGGGCTTGGCTCGTAAACGTGGTGAAACTCCCTCGCTCGCCTTGCTCGCCGCCGTCGTGTCGCTCGTTGCCGCGTTCGTTGTCTTTGCCGTCGCCAATCTGCGCGCCGAAGGCATTCCCTTGCGCACGATCGTTGGACTGGAGCAACCCGACTTCGAGGCGCAAGTGGCGGCCGAGTTCGCAAAAAACAATACGCCGTCCCAACTCAACAATGCCACAGATCCGGCAAACAGCGACTCGGCAACGAACCAGAACCTGGAACCGCACGACGTCGCGTGGCAAAAAGAACTGGTCCCGCGTGGCACGAAAACGCGAATTGGTGATGCGGTTCGCGCGTTGGTCAAAAAAGAACGTGGCGGACCAATCGCCGGGATCGTGGTGATGACCGACGGCGGTAACAACGCTGGCGTCGATTGTGGTGTGGCCGCCAAAGCCGCTGCCATCGCCGGGATCCCCATTTACGCAGTCGGGCTAGGCAGCGATCAGCAACCGGTGAACGCCAGCGTCGTTGACCTCGAGGCCCCCAAACGAGTCTTTCCGGGCGACAAGTTCAGCCTGACCGGTTATGTCCAGGCTCATGGACTCGATGGCCGGCGCGTGACCGTCGAGTTGCTCTCGGCGCCCGATAACGAAAAACGTGTCCCGGGTGAAGATCCTTGGAAGAACGCGAAGTTCGAGGAAGAGAAGAGTATTCGCCTGGGTGATGATGGCGAAGTCGTGACAGTCCATTTTGAAGTCACGCCCAGCGAGATCGGAACTTGGCAATACTTCTTGAAAGTCGTGCCGCCTGACAAGGATATCGAAGACCGGGACAACGTCAAATCGGCCCGCGTAAAGATCGTCCTGCGCAAGACCAAGGTCTTGCTGCTGGCCGGTGGGCCCATGCGCGAGTATCGGTTCCTGCGCAATCAACTGTTTCGCGACAGCGACACCACCGTCGACGTGCTGCTCCAATCCGGTTCCGCCGGCATGTCTCAGGAAGCGGATGACACGCTGTACGATTTCCCGGAATTGGCCGACGAGTTGTTCCAATACGATTGCATCGTCGCGTTTGATTTCGATTGGTTACAACTGGATGAACTGCAAATCGACTTGATCGATCGCTTCGTTGCGCAACAAGCGGGCGGTTTGATCGTCGTCGCGGGACCGGTTCACACGCCCGAATGGGCGGGACTGCGACGCGGACGAGATCCGCGTGTCGATACGATCAAGGCGCTCTATCCAGTCGTCTTTTACAGCCAAGGCGTCCCCTCGCTGGGGCTCGGCCGGTTCGGCGGTGATGCTGCCTGGCCACTCGATTTTACTCGCGACGGAATGGGAGCTGAATTCCTCTGGTTGGAAGACGATCCGATCGATAGTGAAGCTGCCTGGCAGTCCTTTGAAGGTGTCTATGGCTACTATGCCGTGAAAGACCCGAAACCAGGAGCACGAGTTTACATCCATTTCGCGAACCCGGAAACCTCCATTGACGGCGAACTGCCGATCTACGCGGCCGCTCACTTCTATGGAGCGGGACGCGTGTTTTTTCAAGCAAGTGGTGAAATGTGGCGTTTACGTGCGGTCGACCCACGCTACTTTGAAACCTACTATACGAAACTGATCCGCTGGGCCTCCCAAGGACGCCTGCTGCGCGATTCCAGTCTCGGTGTCCTGCTGGTCGACAAGGATCGGTGCCTGCTGGGCGACCAAGTGACCATTCGCGCGGTGTTGAGCGACCTGCAGCATCGACCACTGCAACTCGAATCGATCCCTGCCATCCTCCTGCAACCCGATGGCAAACGCGTGCCCATCACGCTACGCAATGTCCAAGATGCCGCGCGCGAAGGTATGTATGAGGCGCAGTTTAACGCACTACTAGCGGGCGACTATCGGATCGAATTGACTCCCTCGGAAGAAGCCGATGACGAACTGCTAACTGCCGAGGTACGTGTGCGTGTGCCCACGCTCGAAATCGAACACCCTCAACGTAACGATGCCCTGCTGCTTGGAATGACCAAAACAACGGGTGGTGAGTATTTCCTCGGTATCGGCGCCGCGATGAACCGCGGCGGCGCAAACCGTGCCACACTTCCCGCCGTAATCGAACCGTGCGATCAGGTGATCTACCTGCCCGAGACCGTGGATAATCGATTTGATCAACAGCTCATGGGCTGGCTGATCGCCCTGGTCGTCGGCGTCCTTTGCCTGGAATGGCTCCTCAGACGACTCAGTAAGTTAGCCTGAACAAACTCGTGGTATGACTTCCATCACCGCGTTCACACATCCAACTAAACCCTAAACCCTGAGCTCTCGACTCTTGACTCTCGACTCTCGACTCTCGACTCTCGACTCTCAGCTCTCGACAAGAACAATGGCTACACATCCGCAAACGGAACACCTGACGCTGGGCAGCGACATTCAAGCTCGATTGGCCCAACTGCGCCGTCGCATCAAGATCTATGTCTGGAGCGAGGGTCTTTCGTTAGCGCTGATATGGCTGGGAGCCACTTTCTGGATCGGCTTGGCAGTCGACTATTTGCCGGTCTTGGTTGGTGCCAGTGAAATGCCGCGCGCGGCGCGTGTGGTGTTGCTGAGCATCATTGCAGCTGTCTTGGCCTATGTCATCTATCGCTGGATCTTTCGACGCGTTTTCATTCGCATGCCCGATCACAGCATGGCCGTGCTGCTGGAGCGGCGGTTCGGCGACTTCCACGATTCGCTGGTCACCGCCGTCGAATTGGCGGAACAGCCTGAACATGCCGAACATTTCAATCCGGAAATGTTGGCCCACACGCGGCGAGAGGCCCAATCGCAATCGGCCGCCATTCGTGTGGGAGAAGTCTTTCGGCTGTCGCCTCTGGTCAGCAAAGTCACTCTGGCCGTTGCCCTGTTGCTGTCGATCGGCGCGTTTTATGCCGCCAACGCGGCTGCGGCAACGACGTGGATAAACCGCCTTTACCTGCTCGCTGACCAGCCATGGCCACGCGGTACGCATCTAGTCGTGGCCGGGATCCAGATTCAACAAGCGCCTTCGCTCGACGGCGAGACCGCGCTTTCCGCACTGATTCCATTTGACGGAAACCGCGAGATCAAAGTCGCCAAGGGGACCAGTATCCAGCTCAAAGTCAAAGCCGACGCGACGAAGATCATCCCCGAATACTGTTCGGCCTATTACCGAACCGAAGAGGGTGATCGTGGCAAAGCGATGTTGCGCAAACTCGGTCGCATTCGCGACGGCTTCCAAACGTTCGTATGCGACAGCAAGCCGTTCCATGGAATCCTGTCGACCATCACGTTCGATGTGCGCGGCTTGGACCACCGCGTCCGCAACTATCGATTGACAGTCGTCCCCAGCCCGGTGATCGTTGCGACTCAGCTTGACTGCGTTTTTCCCGCCTATATGGTCAATGAACAACTCTCGCTCTGGCTACCGCGCACACTCGAATTGGCCAGCGGCACGCAGTTGCCCAGAGGTACGCACATTACGCTCCGTTCGCGCACCAATAAGGACCTGACTCAAGTCGAAATCCGTGACGTTACGGCCGATACAACGACAACACTTGACATCCCACAACAGGGCACTGATCTGCGACAGTTCCAGTTTGTCGTCGACCAGTTGCAAGACAACCTATCACTGGAAATCAAGTTGCACGATACCGACGGCGTCGTCAGCGACCCGCCCATCCGACTCTACATCGCCGGCCTCGAGGACCAGCCGCCCGTGGTCAAGACGACGCTCAGTGGCATCGGCTCGGCAGTGACGCCCGATGTCGTCATTCCCGCCCAAGGGGAAATCAGCGATGACTACGATGTCGACAGAAGCTGGTTTGAAGTAGTGATTAACGCCAGCGCACCACGTGAATTCCCGTTCCCGCTGGGCCAACTCGGCGCCGTCGATGCAAAACTCGATTTCCGAGCTGAACGCGCCGTCCGAAATGGCGCTGAACTGAAGCCAAAAGACAAACTATCCGTGACCGTAATGGCCGCCGATAAATGCGACCTTCGCACGGAACCGAACATCGGCAGCGGTGATCGCTATCAGCTCGACGTGATTACCCCTGAAGAGCTGATCGCCATGCTCGAACGCAAAGAGCTGGGACTACGCCGGCGGCTGGAACAGATCATCGACGAATTGAGTGAAATGCGCGACTCGGTCAGCCGCATGAAACGACCGACCCGCGACGATCGAGGCAGTGCCCCGGAAGACCAGCGCAAGAACAAAGAACCAGACACCGACACGGACGCGAAGGCCCCCAACACGGGGAGCAATACCGACGGTCCGGGCAATGCCACCGCCCAACGTGCCGAAACACTCCGCTTGCTCCGTTCGCAACGCGCACGTGTCCAGTGCGACAAATCGGCCCAGGAAGTGCTCGGAGTCGCCGCCTCGTTTGCCGATATCCGTGCGGAACTGATCAATAATCGCGTCGATTCAAAAGACCGCCAAAAGCGGATCAAGGAACAAATTGCCGACCCGTTGCGTCTGATTGGCGAGTCGATGTTTCCGCAGCTCACACAGCAATTGCAGGATGTCGAGCAAAAACTGCAAGACCCCACCGCCAGCGACAATGCGGTCGATCTGGCGGTCGACCAGGCCGATACCATTTTGCTGGAATTGGACAAGGTGTTACAAAAGATATTAGAACTCGAAACGTATAGCGAACTGATGAATATCGTCCGCTCGCTGATCGAAGACCAACAAGAACTGATCGATAAGTCCAAACAGGAACAAAAGAAGGGGGCACTCGATTTGCTCAAATAACATGCGACCTGGGCCGCTAGAACCTTGCTAATCAGAGATGGGTCCGTTTATCCCGGTGTTGTTCCGCGAGCGATTGGTCGATGTGGCCCCGCTGGCAAGCAGCTTGCAGACGAGCTCAAGCATACTGCGGGCAGAAGAAACGCTGGTAGCAGTGTTTCTTGGGTAGCGGCGGTGGAGGAGGGGGAGAGAGGGAGTGGGGGAGAGGGGAGTTATTGGGATCGGCGTCTTAGCTGGCAAAACTCGTTCACCTACGGGACAAGCCCGTAGGGGTCCCTGACTTAGTCAAACGCTGCACTGGGCTAAACTGTTACGAAAAAACAAAGAAGATTATGGGCAACGAAACACGTTTCGTGAATTGCCTAGCGACCAGGCAGCCGTTCAGCTGTTCTCGAGCGCAGCACGTATACACTTGGAGGTGATCATGTTGAAGTCACAATCTCGCTATGGGACGCTGCTGACCGGTTGCATCCTACTGGGCGTTCTGACTCCGCTCGCGGCACAACCACCGACCGCCTCGCCCGCGCCCCAAGCGGAAAAGACGAAGCCAGCCGAAAACCAAACTCCGGCCGACTCTGCCCAGTCGAAAACAGCCCAGTCGAAAACAGCCCCAGCAGGCAAAGGGGTCACCACGGCCAGCCTGTCCGGTCATCAGAGTCAGCTGGCAGACAAGTACCGCCGACTCGAAAACCTGATTTTCAAGATGGCCGATTTCGAGGCTGCCTCGAATCCGCGCCGCGCCGCGCTACTCCGGCAAGCGTACAAACAATCGAAAGATCGGCTCACCTACTCCCAGTTGAGCGGGATCGCCAAATTGCTTAGCGATCGGAAGTACAAGCGCGCGATTGACGGCCAGCAGACCGCACATAAGGACTTGAAGGACCTCTTGCAGCTGCTCTTGAGCGAAGATCGCTCCGACCGACTCAATAGCGAAACGCAGAAGTACAAAGAGTACCTCAAGGAGCTCAAGCGGCTCGAGCGGATTCAACGGAGTGTGCGTGGCCGTACCGAAGGGGCGAGCGACCCGCGCGAGTTGGCCAAGGACCAGCAGAAAGTGGCCGATCGCACCGGTGATCTGGCCGAGCAGCTTGAGCAGGACGACGCGCAGTCACAGCAAGGCAAGGCCGGCAGCGACGGCAAGCCTCAGCAGGGCAAGAGCAAACAGGGCGACAGCCAGCAAGATGGGGCGGATGCGAAGAAGAAGGACGCTGACAAAAAAGCCAAAGAGGGTGATGCCAAGACCGGCGAACAAAAGCAAGGCAAGGACAAGAAGGAATCGCCCGGCAAAAAGGACGGTGATAAGAAAGACGGCGGTCAAAAGAAGCAATCCAAAAAATCGCCCAAAACGGATTCCCAAAAGAGCGACTCGAAGCAGGGCGACCCGCAAGGCCAGGAAGGCGAACCTTCCGAGGGGCAAAAGAGCGACCAGCAACCCAAAGACAGCAAGTCGGGCAAGCCCCAAAAAGGGAACGCGCAGCAACAACAACAGAGCGAAGGCAAGCAGAGTCAACAGCAGGATTCAAAACAGCAACAGCAGGACGACAATCCGGCGAAAAAGCGTGTGCGTGAAGCTGAGCAGAAGATGCGTGAAGCGCAACAGAAGCTCGAGGAAGCAAAGCGTTCCGAGTCGATTGAGAAGCAGAACGAAGCGTTGGAGAAGTTGCAGGAAGCGATTGCGGAGCTCGAGGAAATACTCCGGCAATTGCGCGAGGAGGAGATGGAACGCGTTCTCGCATTGCTGGAAGGACGATTTCGCAAGATGCTCGAGATGGAATTGAAGGTCTACGAAGGGACGCTCCGCATCGGAAAAATTCCAGCCGACAAACGCGGACGCACAATTGACATTCGCGCCAGCAAGATCGCGTTCGACCAACGCAAAATCGCCGGTGCGGCCGACCGGGCATTGACCCTGCTGTTAGAGGAAGGGTCCTCGATCGCCTTTCCCGAAGTCGTCGAGCAGATGCGCGACGACATGGAAGAAGTCGCCGCTCGATTGGATCAAGTGAAAGTCGCCGAGATCACGCGCGGCCTCGAAGAAGAGATCATTGCGACGCTCGAAGAATTGATCGAGGCGTTGCAAAAGGCACAACAAGACATGGAAGACGGTAAACCGCAGCAACCGGGACAACCTGGCGCTGGCGGCGACCCGCCGCTGGTCGACGTCTTGGCCGAGCTGAAAATGATTCGTTCACTCCAAATCCGCGTCAATTCACGAACGAAACGGTACGCGCGTTTGCTGGACGATCCAGACGATCCGGTCGGCCAGGCAACGGAAGATGACTTACGCCGCGCGATTGGCAAATTGAGCGAATTGCAGTCGCGTATCCAACAGATTACCCGCGATATTGCACTCGGAAAAAACAAGTAGATCTAACAAAAAGCTGCGTAACACCGCGAACGCCCTCGGTTTGGTCAGCCAACCTGTTTGAAAACAGCGTGGCGTCACCGGTCGTGTTGTTACACTTTACAACAACCGCGTCTGTTTATCCGTCAGCTGCATGAGCCAATAACAAATTATCGAATCGACATCATGAAACCACGCATTACCAGCCGGTTTCCTGGTTCGTTACCGCAACCCACTGCCATGTAGTTCTCAAGCTCGAAGGCGTTCCCGATGCGAACCCAACCACTACGAACAGAATACGCTCCACGGCGTGCGTTGCACTTTGACATCGCGTCGCAATCGCGCAAGCGACGGGCAAGCGGCATGTTCGCGCCTTTCCGTTACACTTGGCTGAGTCGGCTCGTCGTGATCTGTTTGCTCTTCGCAACTCGTCCGGCACTGGCCGACGATGAATTGGCCCAGCGCGCGACGTGGTCCGTTCCGACGCCAGCGCAAGTGCAATCGCAGCTCGACGAGCTCCTCAAAACGAAAACACTCGCTCCGTTGACACAGGCCAAGATCAAAGCGTTATGGCCAGCCGAGAGTGGTCCGCAAACACCTTCCGAACTGCTCCAGCAGCTGGTCACGACCTTCGCATTGGTCAACGAAAAGGCGCGCGAGGTGGTCGAATTCTGCCAAACGCAACAGATGCCGGTATCGCTGCCCAAGTTTGGCATCTTGAATGACATGAAACAGCGGCCACTGATGCGTCACAACTTGCGGCTCCTTTGGGGCCAATGGCTGGCACAACATCAGTATTATGACGAATCGATCGTCGTGCTCGACAAACTGGCCCCTGACGATGTCGTCGATCCTGCCGCGTTGCTCTTCTACCAAGCCACCGGCCACCATCGCATGCCGGACAAGAAACAGTGCCTGCCGATCGTCGCCAAGTTGCTGGAAAACGAAGAACAGATCCCGCGCCGTTACGCGACCGTTGCACGATTGATCCAAGCCGATATCAAACCGCTGAAAACCGACTCGCTCGACGAAATCTCGCGGCTGATGAATGAGATCCAGCGCCGACTCGAACTCAAGCGAGCCGGCAAACGCGTGCGCAACCAGGAGGACGAGGTCATTGCCAAACTGGACAAACTGATTAAGAAACTGGAAGAGCAGCAACAGTCGGCCTCCAGCTCCGCCAACCTGGCACCTAGCACCCCCGCCACCGATAGCCGATCGATGGGCGGCAAGGGGCCTGGCAAGGTCGATCCCAAGTCGATTGGCAACAAGACCGGCTGGGGAAACCTCCCGCCCAAGGAACGCCAAGAAGCATTGCAGCAGATTGGTAAAGACCTGCCGGCTCATTATCGTGAAGTCATTGAGGAGTATTTCCGCAAATTAGCCCGCGAAGGAGGCGGCGGCGGTACCTGAGGAAGCCGTACTTGGCGCGGGCGCGGAAGCCTCCGTGGCGAACGGCCATTCCCAAGTGGTAACAGTTTAGCCGAATGAAGTAATGTCGCTTTCCAGAGACTCCCATGGGCTTGTCCCATGGGTGAAAACGGCTGGTGAGCTACCCGCGATGCCAGCTACTCCCCCCCTTTCCTCCCCGCCGCCTTCGGCGGCGGGGAGG
>JAJRVM010000127.1 GCA_024277285.1 Planctomycetota bacterium | reverse complement strand
TGATCTCCGTGCCGGTGGCGATCAGCTTGACTTCCGTCGGCGTAAGTCCCGATTTGGGAACCAGCGGCAGATTGTCAATATCGAACAGGTCGCTCATTCGAGATATCCGTTGGCCTTGAGCCACGGCCCGATGGCTTCCTCCAGAATGCCCTGAAGCGTGTCGGGTTTGGTACCGTTCAACTGTCGTTCGAGTGACGCCCGTTTCAACGCCTTCGCGTAATCGTCGCGAATGCGCGTGCTGATCGGCACGCGACCAGGGACGGAAGATTGTGGCGCGACGGCTTGAGGCGTCGCGGCGGGCCGGGCACTGTTGCCGTGCCTGCCCGCGTACACGAAATCTTCGATCACGTTCGCATCGACCTCCGGCGTCGCCTTCAGGCCCTGGGTGAGTGAACGTCGTTCGACCATGCTGCCCCTCCTCTACGTTGCCATGCGCCGCCGACGACGCGACACCGATTTAACGGGCCGCCGTGCGGCCTCGGGTATCAATTCCCGGAACAGGCGGTCCACTTCCGTTGCAGCCTGGCGGGCGCGCGAACCCATGTTCCAAACAACCGCCGCCTGCCCTGGCGAGTCGGCGTAAATCTGACGCAACGTCATGTAGGTCGGCGTGATGGGGAGCTTGAGAAGAGCCGCCGCTTCACGCATGTCCTGAGTGAGCCGGTAGTTCTTGCCGACCATGCTCAACACGATCTTCGCTTTCGGCATGCCGGACCGGATTTTCTGGGCTTGGCGCAGCACCTTGGTGGCCGCATCGAGCGCGCGGATTTCCAACATGCTCGCTTTGCAGGGTACGATCGCCTGATCGGCCACGAGCAACAGCGCCCGGCTGGTCTCGGCCAGGCTGCCGGGGCCGTCGGCGATGACGAAATCGGTTTCCTCCGCCAGCGTCGGCAGGTCGTTGATGATGGCGTCCGGGTCGCGCAGGCAGAGCGCCTTCACCTGCGGTGCGGCCTCACGAATCCACTGGGACGAGGATTGCTGCGTATCGCAATCGGCGAGCGTGACGCGGTGGCCCTGCTTGTCGAGCCACGCGGCCAGGTGAACGGCGAGCGTTGATTTGCCGACGCCGCCCTTGCTGTTTGCCACGGCGATAATCATGGTGACAAGCAGTAGCACGATTGCAAGACAGCTTGCAAGCGATATTTCATGCGGACTGGCTGTCATGACGTCAAGCCTGCATTCATTCCTGCATGACGGCTTGCATGCTTGATGGAAAGATTGCATGCAGTCATGCCGTCCGTGCGTCCGGCTTTCATGCAGGTATGCAATCATGCCAGACGGCTGGACGGACAGACAGAAAGCATGCCGGCATGATGGACAGCTTGCCGTCTGATTTGCTTTCACGGTGAAACCATTCCTAAGCACCGCTTAGGGGAGATGTCTGACAGCAAAATCAGGCGAACAACAATCCATGCGCGCATGGATGCGAATTACGGTTTCACCGTGAAAGCACACCGCAAATGCGCATGAAATCCCGTTTTGAAACTGTGAGTTAGATGACTCAGCGATTTTGGTGTGGAAGACGATTGGCGTTTCGTGGCGACACGGAGTCGTTGCTTGCGCCACACAAAACGCACGAATCAACGAAGTGCATCGGTGGGTGATGGTTCGCAACCGGAAAGGACGAGTTGAAGGCAGATTGTTTCGTATATGGAATGGGCACCGTAACGGTCCGATGCTCTGCGCACTCTCGACGTAGTCGGGGGAACAGAGTCCTTGGTTTCAATTCCCGTCGTCAAAGAACCCCGGGAAGTCCCTTCGTAGTTTTGCGGCCAACTCGTGATTCGGGAATCGCTCAATCGCATCAGTCCAAGTCCGAAGCGCGTGCTCCCACGGGCCATGATTCCAGTAGATACCGCCAAGGTTGAACATCGCGAGTTCGTAATCGGGGTTAAGGCTGAGCGCCTGTTGGTACGACTCCTTGCAGCCCGTGATGTCCCCGATGCCTTCTTGGGCAATCGCTACCTGGAACCAACTCAGGGAATCGGGCTGGTGGGTCGTTGCCTGCTGCAAGAGGATTGGCAGCGCTTCCTCGAAGCGAGTGAGAGCGTTCAGCGCTGTGCCTAGACAGTATCCGTACCTGTCAGGCTCCAACGAATACGCCTTACGGAATTGATGCTCGGCCTGCTTCCAATCCCCATCCAACTGAGCCCAATGCCCAACGCGATCCCAAAGGTGGGCGGCGTCGGTGGAATCAATCGCAAGATAGGAAGAAACGTCACCGACGTATTGCCCATAGTCAATTGCCATGACCTGCCCGTGCATCTTGCCAAAGGCAAAGCAAAGCAGACGCTCCTTTTGAGCACGCCGATCCTTGGGCCGCACGCGAAGAAATGAGTCCCAAAACCGAATCGCCCTCAAAACGGACGAGTCGTTAATTCTTGCATGGTTGTAGACCAGCCGAGCACACCATTCGAGAATCCAGCGATGTTGGTCGGCATGCGGCAGAAGCGCTGCGATATCGTCAAATGCCTTGTCGGCCAATCCAAGGCGAAAGTAGACCTCCAACCGATGTCCTCGTGCTGCGAGTGTGGGAGCGACTTCGTTAACCGCCCAGACGACGCGATCGAAGTGTTGCAGTGCCGCCTCCAAATCACCGGCAGCCCGGTGAAACATTGCCAATGCCATGTGGGCTTCCATCAAATCCGGGGACAGCGCAATGGCTCGCTCGTAGCACTGTCGGGCCTCGCCGTGATCTCCATCCCTCTCAAGCTCGGTACCCAAGTTTTTCCAGCACTGCGCCGCCAAATCGGGGTTTTCGCCGGCGACCTTGCGAATTGACTCTCGGTAGAGCCGCTTGGCTTCTTCGGTCTGGCGCAGCGCGCTGTGGCCGTTCGCACGGCAGTACAGGGCGTCTGCGCCGTCATCCGGTTGTGACCTCTTGATGAAGTCGATTGCCGCGTTTACTCGCTCGCAATTGAATCGCTTGTGCCGCATCGCCAGATTGATTTCCGAGAGATATGCGTAGATCAGTCTGGGATCGTCGGGTCCGAAGCACGCTGAAAACTGCTCGAACGCCTTGGAGATCACCTCGTCCTTACCGCGCTGATAAAGTGAATTTAGCGCGTCAAAGGCGTCGTCAGGTAAGTCGGGAATTTCGATGGTGGGGACGTTTGTTGCAACCTCCTCTGAAAACGCGTCCGGCGATGTCACAACCCAGTTCAACCGATCATCCCTGTGTACAGACGACGCTGCGACCGTCCTCGCACGAAGTGCCGATTGAAACGCTGCGTTAAACGGAGCACGGAAGCGGATTGTAAGGCTACCCTGGCTCCGCCATCCTTCGCACTCATGCTCAGCATCCCGGAATACGTTTTCGGCGGAGCGAACAAGTATCGCTTGCGTGGGAGCGTAGTAGCATACATAGATCGAGTTCGGCTGTGACAGCATGTAGTCCAGGTTGGTGCGGGCAACACAAACGCTGATCGAGCCGTCCTTGTTTGCCGCTTTGTCGGTTCCCTTCAGCTGCACGTGTACCCGGAAATTGGTCATGCTGCCGGAGTGTTTGGCCTCGAGCTGAAAGTCCGTCCCGTAGTCATGCCGATCCCGCTGCTGGACTACGAATTGTCGTGACACGACAACGGAGTGTTCGAACGCGGCCTCAGCCTGTTCAGCAAGCTCGCTGTTTTGATCCCGAATTGGAAAGTCGTCGAGCGACATTGCGAACGAGTATCACCATAGCCGCACGGCTGCACAAGAACTTGCGGCGGTCATACACGCTATGATCTCTTGATCCACGGGTCGCGACTAGGCCCAAAACAAGCGTACCATGAAGGCTGTTTTTGTGACGGCGCGGGGCGGCGGGCGGCGGCGCGGATTGGGCCAGCCGTCGTGGATGACGGTTCG
>JAJRVM010000126.1 GCA_024277285.1 Planctomycetota bacterium | reverse complement strand
TCGCGTCGCGGGTGGGTGCCTGCTCCGCTTCGGCTCGCTCCGCTCGCCTCCACTCCGCAGGCACCCACCCGCGGGAAGAACCTAGGAGAGTTACACCTTATTCAAACCGATTTTTGGTCTAGACAACCCAGACCGCTGCAATATGCACGTTTCTTCCGATAGTTACTTTTCCAGAAATAACGCAAAAATCATCTATACGAGAATTATTTCCTATCTGAATTTGATCCGGATTATAGATGGATGCCTTGTCGCTAATGCAAACATTAGCTCCTAAAGACTTGAAACCCATTTGTTCAAGCTGTTCATCGTTTAAGAATGCCAAAATCCTGCTCCTTATGTTTGATCATTTGGTTGTCACCTAACGCTTAAGGTCACCGAGCCGCCGTCAGAAACCTCGAATTACAGAACACGGGCTGTCGGCGGCTCCGGTGCACCGTCTTGTTCGTCGCCTTTCCCGTCATATCGTTCAAGTGTCTCCGGCCCGTTGTGAGAGTTCGCGGGCAGCCGCATCGACAATTGCTTGACGTAAGCCGTCCGATCTGACTTGGAACTTATCGAAGTCGCGAATGTTATCTTGTCGCAGGTGCAACTGCCCTTCGCCGACATTGCCGCGATGTTGCCCTTTTGAGTAGTGCGGATTGTTCTCGACCTCGTGTGAGGATTGGACCCAGTATTTGATCGTATCACGCCACACAGCCACCCATACGAAAACGTCGCAACAGCCGGGTTTGATCTGTTGAAAGTTCATCCAAAACAGCTTCTTTGAGTCGGACGCAAGCGCCTTGACGTAAAGTGGCGCATTTACGTCTGCGTCAACGGCGCGAGACGCCTTTACCTCGATCTTGATTTCGCCCAATGAAAAGTCATATTGTCCAGAGTAATCCGGATCCCGTTTTTTGGACGGCTTTTGGAGGTCTGGCACCAGTTCCTTCAGGTGGCCCTGAGCCCATGATTCACCGAACGTCCGCGGTGCGCTGATCTCGAAGATGTAGAGGAACATGTTGCGTGCCAGGTACTCGTCACGCAATTCGTAATAGGCGTCCAGCGTCAAAACATCGGCTGCCAGCAAATGGGAGATGATGTATTCGTATTCATTAAACGGATAGACGGAGACGAGATTGTCGAGCCGAGCCCGGATTGCGTCTGCATCCGGTATTTGTGACAGAAGCTGGTCGAGCTGATCTTGAAGATGTTCCATGGGGCGGCCGCAGCCATTGAATCAGAATAGGAGTTTCTGGGGAGTCGCGGCTGTGTCATCGGACGGTGCATCGTCTGTCGCATCGGTGAACGATGGCACTTCCTCTTCAAATGGGTGGCCGTTTTGCCATCCTTCGTGCCCGCTCTTTCGATACCGTTCAAGTCGTCGTATACAAATTTCGGCGTAAATCGGATCAATGTCCGTGGTGATACAGCGGCGGCCGAGTTTTTCCGAAGCGATCAGCGTGGCACCGGAGTGCGCGAAGAAATCAATCACGACGTCATTGGGTTGCGAACTCGCGGCGATAATTCGCTCGATGCATTTGAGAGGCTTCTGGGCGTAACACCCGGATACATTCTCGTCCATACGGTAGAACACCTGCTGGATGTCGACCCATACGTTGCCCGCACGAATGTTGTCCGACTTGCTTCGTTCGAGATTCTCGGTTTTTCGGCCATTGACCTCTTTGTAGTAGCCCCGCAGTATCTTGGGGATGTCCGTATACTCGGCATCGACGTTGAATACCGGACTGCCTTTCGTGTAATAAAGCAACTCTTGACGAACGGCCATCCAGTTTTTTTGCGTTCCGTAACCGCGTTGATTGCGCATCGTGATGAAACTGCGAGCTTTGTACGGTTCATCTCGCATCATCACCATGAAATCGGGTAGTGGCTGAAAACCGTCCGTTTGGTCTGCACCCAGCCATACGTAGAGAGACGCATCCGGTGCGGTGACCAACGTGGTATTACGAATCCACTTTCGGCACCATTCGATGAACTCGTCAATCGATCGAAGGTCAAACGCGACAAGATTGTACGGTGGATCGTGAATTGCGAGTGTCGGCTTCGCGTCGCCAACAAGTTCCAACATCTGCTGACAATCTGCCGCGTCTTGGCAGCCAATGCGGTGCCTGCCTTCGGGATCCTCCCAGATCTCTCCGGGCTCCAAGCGGCAAAAAGACAGCAGACGTTCGCGTATCTCCGGGTTGTCATCGAGCCGCGGAAGTGGGTTGTTCTTCATCGAGTTCGTCCTTGCGATCTGTGCATCAGCATCATACTCCGCTGTCGGCGATCCCGGTAGCGGTTGGAGATCAAGTTCGGACGACGCACAGCTTGGCGACGAACGTTTGCGATAACCCGGCGGGAATGGCGCCGAGTGACATTGACTTCATCCCAAGCCCCGACCGCCATTCCCGCTCGGGTTCATCGTCTGGTTCGCTGTCATGGATCACCAGTTGACTTCGAACATTCCGGCTGTCGTGCTGGAACCCAGAGTACCACTGAATTCAAGTCTGGGAAAGTATACGGCAGCAATTCCAGTTCGAACGGCAGGCTACGACAAGTGACATCCGCCAACGGAGTGTCAAGCAGTCCATGCGCTTCACAGTAGCGGGCGACGAGCTTCATGTACCGACGCAGTAGCAAAACGGATGGAAAGGAGTTCTTAACTTCGCACCACGCAAGTAGATCGCGGTCCCGCTTTGAGCTATTACATGATTTGCAAGCCCAAACGAGGTTGTCGGAGTAGTCGTCTCCGCCCTTTATCTTCGGAATCAAATGATCGATGCTTAGCGCGATTGTTGTTCCACAGTAGCAGCACGCTTGCGGATAGCTGAGTTTCACCTTTTCATCGTCGTAAAGCGTCCGCATTTGCATTGTGCCTGACGACAGGCCCTTGAAAAGCCTTGAGCGTACCATGTGATGTGTGCGCGAATACTTCGTTGCACCGGCATCGAGGGCAGCATGTGTACGAGCGAGGTTTGCGTACGACCACGCGATGTGTTGCCTTACGGTTTCAATGGCCGGTTTGGGCATAGGAATGACCGCGTGATTTGACAGCGAACGATTGCGATCACCCGGCGGGGAGCAAGCGTTGATGAGCGAAGCGAACGCGCGGCACTAATCCAGCTCGGGTGCATCGTTTGGTTCTGTCGCGTCGAGCACGCTTCGTGGCTGGACCGCTGGGCGTTTTGGCTGTCGCCTTACCAGACGACGATCACTACGTTCCTGACGTCCCATCAGGTCGCGGCATATCGCATCAAGATCGT
>JAJRVM010000125.1 GCA_024277285.1 Planctomycetota bacterium | reverse complement strand
CGTCCATGGCAAGGCGAAACCGATCTATTCATCCGTCCCCCTTTCTCCTTTCACGGCGTCGACGCGCTACTGACCAACTTTCACCTGCCGCGCAGCACACTGTTGGTACTGGTCAGGTGTTTCGGCGGCGATGCTCTGTTGAAACGTGCGTACGAAACTGCGGTCGACGACCATTATCGGTTCTTCAGCTACGGGGATGCCATGTTGATCGTGTGATGCAAGCCGCCAGCAAGCGTCTCATGACACGTCCTGAGAACCTACCCTAAGACGACCGGCTGACGCAGCTGGTACCGAACGGCTTCGCGAGCTAACCCGATTTGGTGACTGATTCATAACAAGAAGGAAAGAAAGACGGATGTCGGGAATTCCCATCGAACAAGTACTGGTCGTCCCTACCGAGCTGCTGCATCAACTTGGCTACTTCCAAGGTTTTTCCGCAGGTGCCGAGGGCTATTTGGATACGCTGCTCGATCCGCAAAACACGAGCTATCGTCCACGCGACAAGATGGAGCAGGACCCCAGCTTCAAGCAGCTAATCCCGTATGTCATTTTTCGACATCGCGACACGGCGGGGCAGATATCCGTGTTCCGCTACACGCGCGGTACCGGCCAAGGTGAACAGCGGTTGCACAGTAAACAGAGTGTCGGCATCGGCGGTCACATTTCCTCGGACGATGCCGTCAATGACGCGCCCTACTCGGAAGGTATGCAACGCGAGTTGGCGGAGGAAGTAATCATCGACACGACCTACACCGATCGTTGCGTTGGTTTGATCAATGATGATGAAACGGAAGTGGGCAAGGTGCACCTGGGCGTCGTGCACGTCTTTGATGTCGAAACGCCGGCCGTCAAACCGCGCGAAACCGAAATCATCGACGCGGGCTTTCATCCGGTATCGGAACTGCTGGCCCACCTCGACGGCTTTGAAAGCTGGTCGCGCATATGCCTCGAAGCACTCTTCGGCGACAACAAGTAGGTCTTTGAGTGGACATTCCAATTACATGAAATTGGAAATACTCTGGAAAGTCCTTTGGACATGCAATCTCCCGTCTATCTCGATAACCAGGCGACAACCCGTGTCGACCCACGTGTTCTCGATGCCATGTTGCCCTACTTTAGTTCCGATTACGGTAATGCGGGCAGCACCAACCACGTGTTTGGCTGGGAAGCAAAGAAGGCGATCGATAAGGCTCGGCTGACCATTGCCACCACGATCAACGCTCACGCCAACGAAATCGTCTTCACCAGTGGTGCCACGGAGAGCAATAACCTGGCGATTCGTGGCTTGGCCGAGCGACGCCGCAATCACAAGAGACATGTTGTAAGTGTTTGCACGGAACACAAGGCGATTCTCGACCCGCTAGGGCGCATTGCCCGGGACGGTTTCGAAGTCACTCGGTTGCCGGTCGCGCCTCAGGGGCAACGCGACGCCGGCCAAGTCGCTGTCGATGAAGTGGCCCACGCCATCCGCGACGACACGATGCTCGTCACGGTAATGCTGGCAAACAATGAAATCGGCGTAATCCAGCCGATCGCCCAGATTGCGGAAATATGTCGCGATCGAGGCGTGCTGCTGCATACCGACGCATCGCAAGCAGTCGGCAAGATCGCAGTCGATGTCCAGCAGTTGGGCGTCGACCTAATGAGCTTCTCGGCACACAAGATCTATGGCCCCAAAGGTGTTGGCGCTCTTTTCGTTCGCCGCCGCGGCGGGCCGGTTCGGCTGGTCAGCCAAATCACTGGCGGCGGTCAAGAACATGGCTACCGCAGCGGTACCGTTAACGTTCCGGGAATCGTCGGCATGGCGACAGCCGTGGAGATCGCCAGCGCGGGATTGCCCGAGGCTACTCGTCGCCTGAGCGAATTGCGTAACCGGCTGTTCGACGCGTTGACCGAAACAATTCCCGATGTCACACTCAATGGCCCGGAACTTCACGATCCCAGCCTGCGACTGGCCGGAAACCTCAACTGTTGCTTCGCGGACGTCGACGGGGAAGCGCTGATGATGGGCGCACGGGATGTAGCTATGTCAAGCGGCAGCGCTTGTACTTCCGCCAATCCCGAGCCAAGTCACGTGCTGCGCGCACTTGGCTTGAACGCGGACGCAGTACGTTGCAGCCTCCGCTTCGGCGTTGGACGCTTCAACACGACCGAAGAAATCGACTTCGCGGTCGAGACCATTGCCCATGCCGTCACCCGGCTCCGCCGATTGACCTCATAACAGCCAATTAGCCACCGGTGGTGAATCCGTTTACCGAAACGAGGCATTCGCCGGTCGAACCAGAAATAGACGTGCTACACCCAACTCGGGGTACAACAAAACAGCTCCACAAGGGGGTGTATTGGCTCGTTTTTCCGAGGTTTTTGGCAAAAAGTCGACAACAGCGGTTCAAAGATCCCCCGACATCGGATATTTTAGACATAGTTGACTGTTAAAAATAACCTGTGCATATTGATCAGCTCTTATTGCAAACATCGGAGACAAAATAGATGGCGATTATTTTGACGGAAAAGGCAGCCACCGAGATCCAGCGAGTACGTGACGAGCAGAAGCTTGAAGAGGAGCAATTTCTGCGGATCGGCGTGACGGGTGGGGGCTGCAGCGGGTTCAGTTACACGATGGGATTCGACAAGACGTACGATGGTGCTAAGGACAGCAAGTACAATATGCACGGTGTTGACGTTGTGGTCGACAAGAAAAGTTCGTTATACCTCGATGGCGCAACAATCGATTGGTATGACGGCCTGGAGAAGCGTGGTTTCACGTTTGAAAATCCGAACGCCGTGAAGACATGCGGTTGCGGCAGTTCGTTCCAGGCGTAGCGCGACAACCTCCGTTTGATCGAAGTACGATGGGTCCGGCCAAAAAAAGTCGGACCCATCGCGTTTCTTGGCCGATCTTGCTCGGCCCACCCCATTTCTTGACGTCGTCTTGGCCGCTGTGGCTTTACGCTGGCAAGATGATCGTATATCAAGACACACATCGGTACGCGTTTCACGAACCAGGACGACGGTAATCTTATGGCTCAGCAGCACCAATCTCGGAAACTCGATGTGATTGCCGTCGGTGCACATCCTGACGACGTTGAGATCGCGTGTGGCGGAACGCTTGCCAAGCTGGCCGCGCAGGGCTATCAGGTTGGGATCGTCGATCTGACCGACGGCGAGCCAACGCCTGGTTCGCCCAGTCCTGACGTACGATTGGCCGAAGCGCAGAAGGCGGCGGAAACGTTGGACGTTGCGCTGCGCGTAACGCTTGAGTTGCCCAACCGCCGGCTATTCGATTCGTTCGAGGCGCGTGTGGCGTTGGCCACCGAGTTTCGCAAGTATCGTCCTGATATTGTGATCGGGTTTGGAGGCAAGACGCCCATGGCGTCGCCCGATCACTGGCAGGCGGTACAGATCACCGACGCGGCCGTTTTCTATTCACGTTTGACCAAGTGGGACGAATATTTCGACGGCCTACCGGTTCACACCATCACCACGCAGCTGTACTTTCGCCTGGCGTTTGAACCGGCCGCGATGGATGGCTACCACAGCCACTTCACGGTCGACATCGGTGACACACTCGACACCAAGCTGGCCGCGATTCGTTGCTACCAGACTCAGTTTCCGCCGGCAAAGGAGTACGTCTTTGACCGGATCCGTGGCGCCGCCATGCTCGCCGGATCCGCCGCTGGCTTTACCGCTGGCGAGTCGTTTGTCGGCACTCGTCCGCTGGGCACGGACGACCTGGTCAAGTTCGTCGCCAAGTCGTAACAAACGATGCAACCGTTCGCACCCTACGCACCGCGCCATTGACTGAGTTCGTCGAGTGTACGTTGGATGTCGGCGGGGATTGGGGCTTCGATCTCCAGTCGCTCACCACTGACCGGGTGGGCGAGTGTCAAGCGGCGCGCGTGCAGAGCCTGACGATTCAGTAGCACCGTCGCGTCGTCATTCGATTGGATCTCGCCACGCGTGATGGTGGCACGGCCACCGTAAAGCCTGTCGCAGAGGACCGGGCAACCGATGTGCGCAAGGTGAACGCGTATTTGGTGCGTCCGGCCCGTCTTGGGTAGCAGTTTGAGTTTGGCAAAACCGGCAAAACGCTGAACCACTTCGTAGAAGGTCGATGCCGCGCGCGAAGTGCTGTGATCGGCTCGGATCGCCATTTTCTCGCGTTGGTAGGGATGCATACCAATCGGCCGCTCGATCCGATCACGGTCGCGGTCGGGCACACTCGCCACGATCGCCAGGTACTCTTTTTCGATCGTGCGGTTTTCCCACTGCGCGGCCAACGCCATATGCGCGGCATCCGTTTTGGCCACAATGATCACGCCGGAAGTGTCGCGATCCAAGCGGTGTACGATGCCCGGCCGGCAATCACCGCCAACGCTGCTGAGCGTCGCAAAATGGTGTGCAAGTGCGTTGGCCAACGTGCCGCCACCATGCCCCTTGCTGGGATGAACCACCATCCCGGGTGGCTTGTTAATGGCAACGAGCGAGTCGTCCTCGAACAACACGTTCAGCGCGATCGGCTCGGCCGCCGGTGCCGCGCGGGGCAGGTCAGGCAAGATCAAAACAACGTGCTGTCCAGCGTTCAACCGATAGGCCGGTTTGGTGCGTTGACCATCTACCAACACGCCGCCAGCCGTGATGGCGCGACGCAATTGAACGCGGCTGTGGGTGGGACAATGTGCAGCCAGAAAAGCGTCCAGGCGAACCCCCTGGTCCGCGTCGGACACGTCCAACTCAATCGACTCGCCAGCTGACATAGGCCGCCTCACACGAATAACGAAATCGTAAACGTTCACGAAGGCTCAGCTTTGGCTCGGTCTCTTTCGTGCCGAAAGCACAGCCCAATACGAGCCCAGG
The DNA here is from genome assembly GCA_024277285.1 of Planctomycetota bacterium. The sequence goes on along the minus strand of JAJRVM010000125.1, from coordinate 564 downwards.
GTGAAGACAATGCGAGTATTGCGAGCATGGGAGTAACCCTGGGGCGTCTTCCCACACGCCCTGGAAGCCCCAACGGGGCGTCCCTAGCCTTCTTAGGGCCACCCCTTCGGGGTTTAACTGTGAAACTCTTCGTAACCCTGGGCTTGTTTAGGGTCGTCTCTGCGGGACTGGAACAATAGCAGCTACGAAACAACACGTGAAATGCCAACGTAGCCGCCCCTGGCCAAAGGCCGGAAACGGCCACTTATCGCTTGACCGATACTAAGTACGAGACGAGGACGCTGAGAACGTGTCTTACAAGATGGATCCCAACGCACAATCGGCTCGATTGCAACCGGCAACCTACCCGACGGTCCACTGCAGGTAAAACGTATCCGCCGTCTTGTCCCGCCTGTCAACGCGGCACCATGACACGGTGCAGTGACGGCACAGTACAATGGTAGCGTCGTACAATTACAGCTGAACCGCCCCACCACCAACGGCCCAAAGCTACTTGTCGCCAGCCTCACCCTTTTCGGGCTCAGCCTTTTCTGGCGGACCAGTCTTGGGGGATTCTGTCTTGGG
>JAJRVM010000124.1 GCA_024277285.1 Planctomycetota bacterium | reverse complement strand
GATGCCAGCTACTCCCCCCCTTTCCTCCCCGCCGCCTTCGGCGGCGGGGAGGAAAGGGGGCCGTGGATATGGGGGGGAGATGGGACGTCACGGGTAGCGTACCAATCATCTTCATCCACCGCACAAGGCGGTGGGGGTCGACCGATGGAAAATGAACTCGAGTGCACGTCCCACTTCAGATGGCTAAACCGTTACCTTACCGCAAGTCTTTCCTGATGCGCCACAATAGACGGGCGCCGAAGCCGACAGCGACCAGAAAGCCGAGGCCGCCCAGGATCGATCCGCCGAATGCCAGTGGTGGGACTTTGTGGCTCAGCAGCATCACCGACCCCATGAATAGCGAAGCGATCAGCATCCCACCGACCAATCGATTGGCGACCAACTCCAAGTGGTTGACCTCGTGCTTCAATTGCAGCTTGCCCGATTGCGCACGATCGAGGATATCGGCCACGTTGCGTGGCCCGTTTCGCACCAGACGATCGACATCGCGCATCGATTGTCTGAGTCGGCGCAGCCAGCGTTTCGGGTCCAGTCGCGAACGAATCAACTGATCCTTGAAAGGTGCGATGACCTCATTCAGGCTAAATGTTGGGCTGAGCAGACGTGCCGTACCTTCTAGCATGACCAGCGTCTTCAGCAGCAGGGATGCGGCCGACGGCATGATGACGCCGTGCCGCCGAACTATTTCAAAGAGCTGATCGAGTGCCCCACCGAGGTCGAAGTCTTCGATCGACTGTGATCCATACTGCACGAGCAGGTCACTTACATCGGCGCGGAAGGCGACGCGATCCACGTCGGCCGGCGCGGACCCGGCCCGCAGCAGCGTTTCCGAAAGTCCTTCCGCGTCGTGCTGCGTTAACATCAAGAGCAGATCTTCGAATAACTCTCGCGTCGTATCATCAATCTGCCCGACCATGCCGCAATCGAGCAATCCCACGACACCACCATCGAGAACAAAGAAATTGCCCGGGTGCGGATCGGCGTGATAGAAACCGTCTCGAAAAATCATGTTCAGAAAAACATTGGCCGCATTCCTAGCCAACTCGCTCAAGTCGACGCCCGCTTCGGCAAGCTTTTCGGGGTTTGAACCAGGAATGCCATCGAGCAGTTCCATGGTCAGCACGCGTTTGCTGCTACGATCCTTGTAGGCCGTTGGGATATGAACCGTTGAGTCTTTCGCAAAGTTGTGCGCGAATCGCTCCATATTGCTTCGCTCGCACGTGAAATCCAGTTCCCTCAGAAGCGTGCGGCGAAACTCGCGTGTTGTCGCCACCGGTTGGTAGTTCCGCGCCTCTGGCACATACTCCTGAAGAAGCTTGGCCAGCTTCTCCAACAAATCCAGGTCGATTCGAACCTTCTCTTGAATTCCCGCATGCTGAACTTTCAAGACGACCTGTTGGCCGTCGGTCAGCCTCGCGCGGTGTACCTGCCCAATCGATGCGGACGAGAATGCGGTCGCTTCAAACTCCGTAAAGAGCTCCTCCGGTGCTTGCCCAAGCTCTTCTTCGATAATCTGTCGAGCAACCTCGGGCGGATCGGCAGGTGTGTCGGCCTGAAGCTTACACAACTCCGCCGCGACATCTGGTCCGACCAAATCCGCGCGCGTGCTGAGGACTTGCCCGAGCTTGATAAAGGTCGTTCCCATCTCCGTCAAAGCCAGTCGCAGTCGCTCGGCAACGGGCATGTCCGCGATCGCTTGCGTTTCGTGTGTCGCCAACAGATCGCGCACCGATTGCAGCGGAATTTTGCCTAGCCAATTGGCAAGACCATAACGAGTCAGGATCCGGGTGATCTCTACCAGACGCTTGCCTTCTTCACGATGCTGGTTCAAGTTGAGGAAGTCCATGTGTTTCTCTCTAGATCGTGTGGCAAACCGCGGTCTGCTCGCAAGTCGGCGACCTGGCTCCACCTTAGTTGGACAGCGCCACTTAGCCGCCGCATCGGAAGCTGGCTAATGACGAATGACGAAATATCCAATGACGAATGAATGCCGAAGTCCGAACACGGTCTAGAATGCCGCCCCGTACAATCGCGTCCGAAGGGGTGGCTTTTGACCTTCGTCATTTCGGCTTCTTTCCGCATTCGTCATTGGTAATTCGTTACTTACGAAAAGCTGCGAACGCAAAGTGGCGCTGTCGAATTGGGCTCGCGCCCCTGTCGGGGCTTATCTTGCAGGCATCTCGTCGATTCTGGCGCAATAATCCAGCAAGTACCTGGCAGGCCCAGTCTTCCCATTATTCGACTCTTTGACCAAGCCAGGGAGACGCAATGGCTTTGCCTGTAGCTCACCCGTCTAATTCACTCATGGGCGTCTACCTAAAGCAAAGTCGCTTCAGCCGGCTGAACAGAGTCTCTACGCCAGTTGCGCCGGTTCGGCTGTTGCTAAAGTCATTCGCGCTTCGGCGTTGCCCGAGGTCCGTGATCAAGCGTAGTTCAGCTGGCTACCTTTTTCTCCAACAGTTCCAGCCGTTGCGTGAGCGAATTGACATCTTCTGTCCGCGCCACGCCGATCCTCTGTAAGGCTTCGTCAACGCGCTGGTCAACAAAACTGCGAAGTGCGTCACCGGCCGTATCGGCGACCTTGCGCGATTCGGCCTTGATCAATCCAAGCTGGATCATGGCCCGGTCGATTTGTTGATCGACGAGTGCCGACAGATCGCGGCGTGCTTCGTCGCTACGGCGGTCCACTTCTTCCTGAAACTCCTTGGCCTGCTGTTCGGTCAAATCGGCCTGTTTGGTGACTTCTGTTACGAGCTCGGCAATCTTGTCCTTGGTCAGGCTCGCCAAACCGATACTCGTAAAGACACTTTGCTTGATGATTTCAAACATCGTTCGTTTCTCCCGTGTGATAGAAGGGGTGCCCTCCCCGTGAGGGCGGCCAGGTTTCGTTGGTTCATGACATGGTTCGTGACGTGGGCGGGGGCTAGATGCCCCCGCCACATGATTCCATATCCGTCGTTATCGCCATCATTTCAGTGTGATGGTCACCTTGTTGATCTTGCCAGTAAACTTGCTGCTCGCGCGGTCGTACTCTTCAGAAACGGTCGTTTCCATATCGACGCCGACGCCAGCCGTCTCGTCCGCCGAGAAGACAGCGAACTCCGTCTTTGGGATTTTCGTCGAGGCGACGGATTTGCCGTTGATGTACAGGGTCGCCGTTCCACCGGCACCGGGTTTCTTGCCTCCGTCGTAGGCGAAATTCATCCTCACCGTCGACTTGCCACTGGGCAGTTTGGAATTACCCGTGGCGACCGAGCGTTTGAGGCCAAGATAGTTATACGTGTATTTCGGGATGCCGTCTTTCACGTGCAGGGCCCAGCCGCCGAACCGGCCGCCTTGGGCCACGATAACACCGCTGGCCGGTTTGTCTCCCGTTTCGATTTCGGCAACGATCTCAAACGAAGTGTTCTTGACGTTAATGAAATCATTTTCCAGTAGTCCGTCCATGCCCTCATATAACGTCAAGCTCTTGCGTCCAAACATCAGATCGGGCCGACCTGCGATTTTCGGATTGAATAGTTCTTGTCGTCGGTCGTCCAGCGGCAGTACTTTGTACTTAACCGCCTCGCCGAGAAATGCCTGCTGCATCTTGGCCAGCATGTCAGGGTATTGCTTCGCGAGGTTCGTGGACATGCTGAAATCCTGGGCGACATGATACAATTCCCATGTGTCGTCGGGGAAGCGGTTTTCGGGACCGGCCCACGGCTTCATGTGCAACGTGCCGGCGAACCAGCCATCGAAGTAGAGGCCGCGGTTGCCGAACATCTCGAAGTACTGAATCCGGTGACGACCCGGAGACTTTGGATAGTCCCAGGTGTAGACCATGCTCGTTCCCTCGATCGGCCGCTGTGGCACGCCGTTGACAATCCGTGGTTGCGGCAGTCCGGCGGCTTCAAGAATCGTTGGCACAACGTCGATGACGTGGTGCCATTGGCTGCGGATCTCGCCCTTCGCCTTGATTCGGTCTGGCCAGTGAATGACCATCGCATTCCGCGTGCCGCCATAGTTCGAGGCTACTTGCTTGGTCCAAGTGAACGGCGAGTCGAAGCAGACTGCCCAACCAGCGGCCATGTGCGGATATGTGGTGGGGTCGCCCCAGTTGTCGTAGTACTTCAACATGAAGTCGATGTCTGATCCCATCGGTTCCGAGTTAAAGTACGTCATCTCATTGTAAAGCCCCTCCATCCCGCCTTCGGCGCTGGTACCGTTGTCTCCCGCGATATAGAAGATCAGCGTGTTGTCCAGTTCGCCCATATCTTCAATCGCCTGGATGACTCGTCCCGTTTCATGGTCCGTCATGTCAAGGAAAGCGGCGAAGACTTCCGCCTGCCGAGCGAACAGTTTCTTCTCTTTGGCCGAGAGGTCGGCCCAGTCTTTGATGTCGTCCGGCTTCTTCGCTAGTTTGGTGTTCTTGGGAATAACGCCAAGTTGCTTCTGTTGCTCGAAGATCCGCTCGCGGATCACGTCCCACCCGTCGTCGAAACGTCCTTTTTGTTTGTCGATATACGATTGCGGCACGTGATGAGGTGCGTGGACGGCACCTGGAGCGAAGTAGACGAAGAACGGCTTGTCCGGTGTCAGCGATTGTTGGAACCGCATCCATTCGATCGACTTCGTCGCCATGTCGTTCATGAAGTGATAGTCGGGATCGTCTGGTGTTTCAACACGGTTCAGGTTGTGATAGACCGCGGGAGCCCACTGGTTCGTCTCGCCCCCCATGAAGCCGTAGAACTCATCGAATCCGATATAGTTCGGCCAGCGTGCGAAGGGCCCCGAGGGGCTGATTTCCCAGACGGCGGTTTCATGGTGCTTGCCATACGCGGCCGTGCTGTAGCCGTTGAGTCGCAGCGTCTCGGCAATGGTGGCGATGTCGTTAGGCAACATGCCTGTCGCGCCAGGGAATGAGGTCGCGACTTCCGTGATCTTGGCTTGGTTACAGGAGTGGTGATTGCGGCCCGTGATGAGAGCTTGCCGCGTTGGCGAACAGAGCGCTGTGGTGTGGAACTGGTTATACAGCAAGCCGTTCTTCGCCAGCTTGTCGAAGTGCGGCGTTTGAATCACGCCGCCGGTGGCACTGGTTCCGCCGAAGCCGAGATCATCCAGCAGGATGACAAGCACGTTCGGTGCGTCCTTTGGCGCTTTTACTTCAAATACTGCCGGTGCTTTGGCGTCGCGCGCGTCCAGCGTCGTAATGGGGGGATACCAAGGTCCTTTGATGGGAAGTGCGGTGCGGTCGACCTGCGGTTCCTGGGCGGTTACCGCCGCAGTGCTCAGGCAGAGCATCATCAGTAGGGCGAATGTGCCCGCGGACGAGTGTCCTTTTTTCATTTCTTCAACTCCTCGCATGACGTGAAATTCAAACAGAAAAGAAACTTAATCTTATCGCCCCGTTACTTCTCGCAGGAATGGTCCAAAGGGAAATCCGTCCCAAAGGCACGAGATGATAATCGCTCAGCGACTTGTGGGCTGACAAAGACTTGTGGGTTGACAAACATACTAGCCGCTTCGCGGTTGACGTCGATGGGGCGCGGTGAGTGGAAACGGTTTTCGCTCGACTCTCGGCCGAGCCACGCTGCGTTTCCTCGACATCCGCTTCGAGACTCGCATACGCTTGGTCGCCAGCGGCGTGCCGTTCCCGTCACTCGAGGCATCCCCGTGAGCTTGGCACTTAGTGTTCCGCACGTTGCGCTTTGGCGGCTTGGTTCGAATCGACCCACTCCTGGTGTTTGGAATCTTTCAAGATGATTCCCATCTTGTTGGCGCAAGACGTATTCGGAATGGGTAGATTCTGCTGCGCGGAAGCGAGTGGTACGATGCCTGCTTCTAAGGCAACCGCCGCGACGATTGTCGCTGCAAGTCGATATCTATTGGGTTCATGACTGTAGTGAAATGATTGGCCCGTCATCTCCCGTTCCGCCTGAGACAGAAGGCCTGCAGTGAAATGCCAAAGAGCAACCGAACTCCGATGCCTCAGCCATGCACACAACAACTTGAGTTGGATTTTTTTGACCCGATCGTCCTTGCTGAAACGGTCACTCGTGCTGAGGTAGAAATCGAACAACGTGAGCCTGGTGCTTTTCATGCCAATATCGTATCGATCCGTATGTCGGATAGCGAGTTGGTTAGAGGGTCGTTGGATCGCGCCTATAGGCTTCGTGGCACTTAGCCATGTTCCGTCTGTGTATCGAATAGCGTGAGGGTCCGACCGCAGGAAGGCTCAGTGGGGAGACGGCGGCATCTCTCAAGCAATACTCGTGAACGGATACGTGTTGGAAGCTCCGGCCACGTTAGTCAATCAATTCGGGATCGCCCGGTTGCCAGGTCTTGTTGAACCAGGGTTGCAACGGTCCATAAAGACGCAGCAACATGTTCCAGCCCTTACCGGGTACCGTTTGGATCCAATTGGATTCCTTGTCCTTCGGTGGTTTGGGACCGAAGTAAATGTCGTACGATCCGTCGGCGTTCTGCTGCAGGCCCTTTTTGTTGTTATCAAGTCCGGGGAATTGCTGATCGGTTTGCAGCATGGAACGAGTTTGGTTGTCGTACAGCGTGAAGGACCAGAAATCCTTGGCTGGCACGTTCGGCGGCAGGTGCACCTTGTAGGTCTTGCTGCCATTGAAAGAATTGCCCTCGGAATCGAGATAAGCCACAGCATATTGTGAGCCCTTGCCCACCATCCTCATCGTCATTGCCGGAGTGATTCCGGTCGCATAGAAGTGGAAGAAACTACGGGCATCGAGTACCGTGGCACCATGGTCGAGGAACTGGTAGCTGCCGCCGGGGAACGGTGTGCTCCACACTCGCTTGCCCGAGTAGATGTTGAACATGTCATCGCGAGGGCGCGCCGTCAAAGTGCGAACGGTCACGGCAGCCACATTGGCGGCATCGGTGAGGATCTTCTTCATGCGCGAGTCTGGATTGAACGGTTGCCCTTTCTTGATGCCGATGGAGGCCAATAGTCCAAGGACTTCCGGATCTTGCCCCTCACTCGGCTCCGCCTGAACGACCTCGTTGATCTCGTTGTAGATTTCGTAATCAGTTCGGTGGACTGTGCAGTTGAGTTTCCCGGACACGTTGATGAAATTCATCTTCGGCGGGTTGTCTTCTTGGGAGAGTGGATAGATGCGGAACAGTTTCTTGGTAGCCGCGACGGCCGGGGCGGGATCGCCGTTCTCCTGGAACCCGCGCCAGATGACCCAGTTTCCATAAGTTTGAGTGCGGGCGACGTGATAGCCTTCCGGCACTTCCCCTTTGTAGCCGGGAGGTAGGATGAGGAACTTGCCGCCCTGGCCCTTGTCCGGACCCGCATTGCCGAAATCGGTGACGTAGTGAAACCAGTGATCATCGATGATGCCGAGCACGTTGGGCGGAGTCTCGATGACCATCGGTTCGTCATCGATTTCGAGCCACGATGTCATGTAGACCGACGTTGTGTTTGGCGTCAACCAAATCGCCTTGGAGTCCATCAAGGTTTCGAACAGCAACGCGGTCTTGTTGGCGGGACCAAAGTTAAGGATCCCCTTGCGCATGCCTTGCATCGAGGCGATCTGGATGCTGTTCAGGTAGGCTTGTACGCTCCGCTGGAAGTCAAGATTATCGTAGACTTTTTGAGCTGTTGCCTTGCTTGGCACGCCGTCGGAGAGGTGCAGTGTTCCGATGCTCGTCTTCACGGTGTTCGGCGTCGCGATTCCAGGTGGGATATCGGTCGTCATTTTCATCTTGGGCGGTTGTGCCACGACGGTGGTCATAAGGCCCGTCGTAATCAGTCCGGCCAGAGCACACTGGAGCCAGTGGGTTATTCTCATTGTTGTTCTCCTGTCGAAACGTGTTGACGTCGCGTGCCTGTCGACGAACATCGTCGCGTTTGGCGATTGTTCGTCGAGGTCACATTGTACGGACACCCACATTGTACGGACATCCACGAATGGCGATATCCCCAACCGTTAGAGAGCGACACGAGTGTCCTTTGCCACCGATGGACGCCCATTGCCGTATTCGTTTGCAACAGTAGTTTGCCGTAACGGACGCGCTGTTTTGGCCGTTGACAACCGGTGATGTGGGGGCGTACTGCGATTCGTGTGCGGAACGTATTTTGTTCCGAGGCAACGGGCATTGTGTTGGAATGTGCCCTTCTCTCCCGTTGCGCTCATGGACGACGTTCTGGTGGTGCTCCTTGGAGGGCAAAGAAAATGATGGGCAAAAAAGAACAGAACAGTCAATGTCCTTCTTCCCGTGGCATTGTTGCCCTCGGCTGCTTGCTCGCGGCACCTCATCGGCCATCCACGCGCAGAACAAAGACGGGATCAACAACTCCACCAGCGAAGGCCTACGTTTTGGCAGTCCAGGCGGAGTTCGCCTATTACTTCGAGCAGCGTGGGATACATGTCCATACTGATGATCGGGACATCAGAGGTGGCGGGCTTAATGTGACCTTTCCACGAGAAGATGGAGAGAAAAGACAGAGTCATGATCGAGTAGGTTGTGGACATGGCTTTGATTGCGGCGTGAAAGTTCGATAGGATATGACCGAGCGCATCGGAGAACCGTCGAGATTGTAAGAAGTGCTGGAGATGACGTTTCAGGTCGATTGTTCTTCCTTGCAACGGCGTCGTGTCGCACCGCCGTGTTGCCCATGGCTCGCGCCAGCCCCAAGTGGGGCGGAACAAACACAGCCCGGGGTGAAGTTCGCCGAAGGCGAACGGAACCCTGGGTACACTGCAGGTTGCGTAACAACGGCGTGAAGAAATGTGTGAAAAACGTCGCGGTAAGGGGCGTCGATGATTGCGTCAGAGGCGGCGAGGGATCAAACTCTCTATTGGCCAGCCACGAACGGCTTCAAGATTGTCCCAATCAGCCTCAACAAACAGGAATCTGCGAGATGAACCTTCCGCGTCCCCTTCGTCACCGCCCCTTGGTGCAATCGTTCCCGTCGGTACTGTTCGCCTCGGTGGCAGTCTGTCTTCTGTGCTGGGATGCCCTGGCAGCCGCGGAACCGGAGCGGATGAGAAGAGCCGACTCTTTCCTGGGCGTCCATTTCGACTTCCATGCGGGTGATGATTGCGACCGTGTTGGGGAGCGGACGACACGGCAGATGGTCGAACTGGTCATCGACAAGGTGAAGCCCGACTACATCCAGATCGATTGCAAAGGACATCGCGGCTACTCGAGCTACCCGACGAAGGTGGGCAACCCGGCACCGGGATTCGTCGGCGACCCGCTACGTGTTTGGCGCGACGTGACACGCGAGCGAGGTGTTGCTCTGTTCATGCATTACTCAGGCGTCTGGGACTACCATGCCGTCGCCACTCATCCGAAATGGGCCGCAATCAACGCTGACGGCAAGCCCAACGACAAGGCGACCTCCGTCTTCGGACCGTACGTCGACAAACTGCTGATCCCCCAACTCCGCGAATTGGCCGGCCAATACGGTGTGGACGGCGTCTGGGTCGATGGTGATTGCTGGGGGACCACGCCCGATTACGGCGAAGTGGCCGTCCGCAAGTTCTGCAAGCAGACGGGTGCCGAGTCAGCGCCACGCAAAGCAGGAGAGCCGTACTGGAACCAGTGGATGGACTTCCACCGCGAGGGCTTCCGTCGCTACTTGCGTCATTACGTAAACGCTTTGAAAGAATCACATCCGGATTTTCAGGTCATCAGTAACTGGGCGTTTAGCGATCATATGCCCGAGCCGGTGTCGGCGGACGTCGCAGGCCTCTCTGGCGACTTTTCCCCAGATGACAGCGTCAACTCAGCCCGGTTCGCCGGACGGTGTCTTGAAGATCAAGGGGTGCCGTGGGACCTGATGTCCTGGTCGTTCAGTCGCAACACGCGGAAACAAAAACCGGCCGTCCAACTCATGCAGGAAGCGGCGGTCGTCCTTGCCCTGGGCGGAGGCTATCAGGCCTACTTCAAGCAGGCTCGGGATGGTGCGCTCCGCGACCCATCTGAGATGGACGTGATGGCCGAAGTCGCGCAGTTCTGCCGCGACCGGCAAGCCTTTTGCCATCGATCGGTCGCCGTACCGCAGATCGCGCTGCTCTACTCGACGGCCGGGCATTACCGTGCTTCGCCGCGACTCTTCCATTGGGCTGGCAGCTCTGGCGTCACGGTCCTCCGCCAGGCACTCACGAAGATCCTTCACAATCAGTACAGCGTACAGATTGTCAGTGAACATCACTTGACGGGGGCGATGTCGGACTGGCCCGTGATCATTGTGCCGGGTTGGGAATACCTGGAACCTGCCTTTCGCAACGAACTGGCCGCGTATGCCAAAGCCGGCGGCCATCTCCTGCTGATCGGCCCAGGCCCCGCAAAACTCTTCGAGATTGAACGGGCGACGGCCGAAAACGGAACTCCCTCAATCATTACGATCAACGCAGCCGACGACACGCTCTCAAGCGCCCTCGAACAGGCACTTGTCAAACCGATCGTTCAAATCGCTGGTTCACGCGACGTCGACATCAGCCTGCGAACACTCAGCAAGAAGCTGACGGTCCATCTCGTGAACACTTCAGGCCTTCACGCCAAACCGCCGGCCGGAGGAATCACCGAGGTCGCGCCGGTCGGTCCGCTAACCGTCGCGATTTGCCTGCCCAAGGCACCGAAGTCGATCACTCAACAGCCGGAAGGCAAAAAACTTGCCGTTACCTGGGATGACGGCTGTGCGACCGTCACGCTGCCAAAGTTGAAACTGTATTCGATCCTGGTTGTGGAGCCGTGAGCAATGCGGGTTGAGAGTTTCGACGCCTGCTTCCATTTTGGCATTCAGAACGGAGGCAGGCGTCGTTTGTCTGCGTCGTACGTGACGTTTCTCCTCGTGACGCCGAGTCGCTCTCTGGTATCGCTGATGATCGTAAACATGGCAGTCAGTTGCGCCGCCTTCTTTGCTTTGCGGGGAATCTACTTCGCGCTACTTGAAGAATCTGATACTCCCAGTGAGTTGACCGGCACTGCCGTCGAAGTCATTTGTTTTGTCGGTTTTACACCGGAGATCTTCATGCCCCCTCTCACGGGCTGGCTAATCAGCGACGCTCGCAGCTGCGGCAATGTACTCGCCGGATATGACCGAATCTACTGGATACTCATCGCGCTGTCGCTGCTCGGCTTGCTGGCAGCCGGCGGACTTCGGCGACTCGATTTACGGTCGCGTTCGGAGGAAAACCACTGTCCCGTGTCCCTGCCGAAGACGCCTGTGTAATGTGGGCCGCAAGGACTTTGCCCCTGGCCCGCCCCAAGACCAAACGCCCGCCCCAAGACCAAACGCCCGCCCCAAGACCAAACGTGCAAGTTGCCGAGCATCCTGCTATTCAGATGGCCATCCGCGATTTCTCGGGCGCCCCAGAGACAGCCCAGCGTTGCCGAGTGTTGGTTCCGCCGACCGAGCTGAAACGACACTCTTTCGTCCGGAGCAGCGGACCAAAACGTCTGTTATCCTGAACCAACCGCCAATGCGAACACGGTGCGAGTTCGTGCTCATACGGAGCGAGCTTTGGCCTGCGGTCTCTCAGGCGAACGATGTGTTTTCGGCAGAAAGTAGATGCAACTTGCTATGAGTAGGCCAGCGCCCAACAACGAGAACACGTAGGTGAAGGCATGGAAGAACTCGAATCGATTGATATCGGATTGAAACAGGTCTCTGTAAACCTGCAACGCAATGGAACCCGTGTAACCAATCGAGTCGGCTATGTAGATCGCAAACACAGCGTTTCCGCGAGAATGCGTTGAGGCGATAAGTCGCTCAAAAAGGGCCGTCCCGAAGGGTACGTACGCAAGGTACGAGCCGAGCCCAACCAACACCATCCACCATAGCTCTCTTCCCCGAAGCAAGCCCGCGTCAAGCATGAGCGTGGCACCGGCCATCATTATCAAACCGCACGTCATCACGGCATAAACGCCGACGAGTCCGTGACGATGGTTTCGGAAGAAGTTCAATGCCGCAAGCGCCAATATTACTCCAAGGGCAACCGGAAACTCGGTGCGCATGAAAACGGCTCGTGTATCGGCATAACCGAGTGCCTGAAAAATCTCGATCCCGTAGTTGTCTCGAAAGTCCCGATAGGCGGTCAAGAAGAAATAGACCGTGAATAAGAGCAGTAAACCGGCCCAGAATTGCCCCACGAACCGCATGCGATCCGCACCGGTCATTCTGGGGCGTTCAGTCCGCGAAACCACATCGGCCACCGAGGGTTCCGGGAGCTGATTCAGTAGCCACACGGATGCAAGATACAACGGCAGAAAACAGAGTCCCGTGACCGCCGGCATCCAGACGTCCGACACTCCCGCGTCCATCCACATCCGACCAACATCTTTCACGACGCCACTCGATACGATGAACGAACAACTCAGTCCCGCCAGCACCACTTCCGAGTGCCTTCTTCCCTCCAAATATCGGACAACCAATCCCCAGATCATGCCCAGCGGAAAGCCGTTCAGCAAGATCGCCAGTACTTTCCAATTTGAGGGAACGATCGCGAAGACAACCAAGGCCGATTGTGCCCAGATGACGAGAACGATCAAGGCCAACGCCCGATTGGATCTGCGCAATTCTGAGCAGACTTTCATGCCGACTACCTTGGACAGCGTGTAGCCGACAATCTGGCTAATGACGAGCGCCGTTTTCAGGTCCAGCCCAACGAAGGTGCCAAGTTCGTCATAGGTCGCCGCGGCAAACGGCTTGCGAAACGCGTACATACAGAAGTAGGTCGAGAACGACGCGACAATCGCGTAACAGGCGAACAGCCAATCGGGTGCCCCGGTGAGCCATCGAGTCAGGAAGCTGTCTCGATCGGACATCGTTCAAGCACTACTCTCTGTGACGAATTTCGAGTTGCGATGGTAAGAGTGATGACCAAGTCTATTTGCGGCCACAGACAAACGTTGATTGGCCAAGTTTCAGCCGGAGTTTTTCGCGCTCGTCAAGATAAGCTTGTATCCCGCCCTCCAAATTCATCTGTTCGACCCGTCGTCGTGCACTGGCGAGTTCCGCGTCGGACGCCAATGACCAAGTCGAGTCACCGGCTCGCCAGGCTTCGCTAAGCGGGCCCTTAGGATCCAAGTACGATGGCCCTTGAAGTATCCCATCCAAAACCGCCGAAACCGATTCGGTCTCAAACCCCGCCCCGGCGAAGATTTGCCTCAGTTGATTGAGGTCAGGGTTTCGACAATTCATACGTGCGGCAGCTACCGGGATCAATTCGGCCCACCAATAGCCGTCAAGCATTTGACGGTGTGTCGCTGTGTTGATGACCAACGCTCCGCCGGGACGAAGGACTCGGTATGCCTCGTGAATAAACCGTGTAACATTGGGAAAGCTGCACGGCTCACACGCTGCGGGATCATCTGTCTTACCCGGCCCTTCATCCAGATGATGAATCACTTGATTACAGGTAATGCCGTCAAATCTTTCATCTTCGTAGGGCAGATCCAAGATGCTACCGCAAGTTAGCTCAACGTCCTCTCCAAGCTTCGCGCGCGCTTGCGCCAACATGCCTTCGCTGAAGTCGATACCGACAAGACTTCCCAAGTGGGGGCTCAGTGTTTGTAAGTAGTTCCCCGTTCCGCAGCCCGCTTCCAACACACTCTGCACTTTGAGCGGAACGTCGGTCCGCGCAAGACAGCTCAGAAGGGCATCCACGCCAACGGGGATGCGAGTCTTGTCGTAGTCTTCCGACGCGACGGTATAATTAGCGAATTGCGACATTGCGTCTCTTCTCCGGCCAGTCAAATGATAGTGCTGCCAATCCGCAGCCAGCCAGTGAACCTACCTGACAGCTCCTCCGTTGTCAAAGCAAGGCACCGTCTTCCAGCCATTTCGGGTGCAGGTCATGGGGAGATCGGGCGGGCTTGGAGAACGATCAAGGTAGTTGGCTTCCCTCGGACCGGACCGTCTTTTTCGACCGGCTGTCAGACCTGCTTGAAGGTGTGCTGAACGAGGTCTTCGACGGTGTGGATACCAAAACACTGCGGCGCTGAGGTGTACGTGTTGACGTCGCTGCCGGCGAGTTGGTACTTGCCGTCTGCGTCCTTGACGAGGAGCTCCATGTCGAGATGCCGCTGCGCCCATACAATGATCTCGTCGATAAAGGGCGTGTCGACGCCAACCAGCAGCGCGATGCCTTTGAAGTTGACCAGCCCCAGAGGCAAGTCTTCGCGGAAGTACCGGTTCTTGAAATCGGGAACCCACCTGCCGTTCGGGAGTTGGTTCATGGGGCAGTGGAGGCCCTTGTAGCCGGGATTCGTTCGGAAGATGCTCAGCATCGACGACGTGTCGCCGGAGACGTTTCCGTAGAGTTCCAGGAGGACGTCCATCGTGCTGATAACGTCGTCGGCCGTACCCTTGAACTTGTCGTGGGCCGCGTCGATCGCCTTCGCCACCGCCATGCGCTCCGCGCTGACGCGCTCGATGCAACTCGCGCTGAACTCGTCCATATCCTCGTAGAAGAGCGGGTTCTTATCATAGCTGCGGCCCTCTTCGAAGTCACTGAAGAGCGCGTACAGCCGCGGCAGATGCACATTTGCATTGCCCGTGGACAAGTGGATGCTGACGAAGCTCTGGTACATGTCGGCAGCCGCTTTGTCGCACAACACGAACTCGTTCACTCGGCAGAGGTGGCGGCTGAGATGCGTGTCGATGTCCGCAGGGTACGTCGCAAGGTGAATGGCCGGCTTGAGAGCCAACAGGTTCACGCGCGCGCCGAACTCTTCGATTCGGCAGTTGAACGGCATCGGAATTGTTCCGAACAGCACCACGTTACGCTTGTGGATCGCGTCGAACACTTGCGTGCCTGGCACGCTCGCGCGCCAGTCGCCGCCTCCCTGTCCAGGCATGTAGCCGATCAGCGCGCCATCTTTACAGTGTGTGCACACAATCGGCAGCAGCTCGTTCACGGCGAACGAAGGCAGCGCCATCAGAATTACGTCCGCATCCGCGAGGCCTCGCGCCGCGTCCTTGGTCACGTCCGCTGGTGTGCCTTTCATCTCGACGACGCCTGCCACTTGAACGCCGCCGTTCCGCTCCATCCCCTCCTGGAATCGAACGGCCTCGTCCTGAAACGATGCCCACACTCTTACCTTGGCGCCTGCCGCGCTCAACATCGCCACCATCACATGCGACGCGTTGCCTCCGCCCACGACCGTGTAGGTGAGTTCCGATGGGTCCCGCAGAGTTTCTGTCATTTCTTGGTCTCTCCCCTTTGCTTGCTCGGTAGCCGGTCAAGAAAACCAAGTCTCGCTGCCGCACTCGGAGCACTTTCTCGACAGACTGCTAGCGGTGCTTCCGCCAGCAATTTTTGCTGCATCGCCGCCAGACTAGCCCGGCCTGCATGGTCAGCGTCCGAAACGGATAGCGATTTCAATCCAGCCGTGTCGAACGTACGCGTCAGGCGCCCTTTTGTCAAGATTCTGCCCCCGCTCAACCGGACTTTCCCGGAACATGGGGCGATCGGGCGAGCTTTTGGAACGATCGAAGAAGACCGTACCTATGTGGAAACCTATGTCGAACTCCGGTGTTTATTTAATCGTACCGTCGCCTTCGCACGCGACAGACTGACAAATATCGAGAAAAACGACGCCTTTCCCTGCATGAGGAGGATGGGTTCACTATGAGGTTCGCTCGATTCATTTGTTATACCTGCCTCCTTCTTGTTCTCAGCGCAACCGCCTAGTCTTCCAAGTATCCGACGAACTCGTTCGAACAATGGCAAGCGGAATAACCGAAACTTCTCCTTTCCCAATACCATAACAGACTTTGCCAAAGGATTAATCATGAAATCCTACTTCCTTTTTCTCGGTCTGGCTCTGTCTGCGATGCCGACCATAAGGGGCGCCGCCGAAGCGAAACTCGGCGGCGTACTTCGGATTGCTATCGCCGACGGTTTCAAGCCAACACCGGGCGAGCCTTACACCGTATTGGCCTCGAGCCGAATCACCGCAAAGTTCGCCAATCCACGAAACGAAGTTGTCGCTAGCGACGGTTCCCGATTCATCATCGACGATTCGGAATCCGCCGTGACGCTCATTCTGAAGTCGTCAGAATCCGGCCAGATCGACCCGACGCGGACCTTCGCGTTGACTGGAATGGAGAGACACGTCTACGCGTATCCAGCGCGAGCGCTAAGAACGCGGGACTTCCTTTACCTCCGCAATTTCAGTCCCGACAAATGGCCGACAGGTGAAGTCAAGGGGCATAACCCGCGATACGATTTTTCGGCGCAGCCCTGGCCAACGGAAGAAGGTGTATTCAGTTTCAATATTGATCCATCACCGTCGAAGCAATTTCTGAGACTCCATCGGACTGATCCGGAGACGAAGAGGTTTGCCGATCTCGCCTTCTCGCGTCACCCGGTTGAGGAACTCTACGATCTGCGAACCGATCCATGTCAAATCGACAATGTCGCGTCGAAGTCCGAGTATGCGGAGACCCGTCAGAGGCTGCGCCGGCAACTGGAAGCGGAGCTCATTTGAAATGACGCCTGCCTCGAATGGCACTGTTTCTTTCAGGGTAAGGAGTTACGTCAATCGGCGTTTTGCCGATGGCGCACACCTTGAGCGTTGGCGTTCGCGGGAATTCTTCGCGAACGCGTCGTTGAAAAAGTGATCTT
>JAJRVM010000123.1 GCA_024277285.1 Planctomycetota bacterium | reverse complement strand
TTCCTCCCCGCCGCCGAAGGCGGCGGGGAGGAAAGGGGGGGAGTAGCTGGCATCGCGGGTAGCTCACCAGCCGTTTTCACCCATGGGACAAGCCCATGGGAGTCTCTGGAAAGCGACATTACTTCATTCGGCTAAACTGTTGCCGACTCAATAATCGTGTACAATGGAACCGTTGCTCAGCGACCGTTCCAAATGAGATGGCAGCATACTTCGACGGGCAGACCGTGTACCGTTTGAATTTGCCTGGCAGTTCAAGTTGTATCCGTTCGTTGCACTTCCGGTCCGATTGTCGGGGAGGGCACTACGATGCGAACACTCGTTACCGGTGCGACCGGTTTCATAGGTCGTCATCTTCTGCCGCATTTGAAGCGGCCGGTCGTCTTGAGTCGACATGGCTCCAAAGGCCGTGGCGTATTGAATCCATACGACCTGACCGCCTACGACTGGGCCCCGGAAAGTGGTCCACCGCCGGACCAGGCGTTCGACAACGTGGATGTCGTCATTCACTTGGCAGGCGAAAGCGTTGCCGTCGGTCGCTGGACGCGTGCCAAGAAGAAGCGGATCTATGCGAGCCGCGTGACCGGGACGGCCAACCTGGTGCGTGCCCTGGCACAGCTTCCTCGTCCCCCACGACTGCTCATATCGGCGTCAGCGGTCGGCTACTATGGCTCGCGCGGCGACGAAGTGCTGAGCGAGTCGAGCTCCGTCGGCAGCGGTTTCCTGGCCGACTTGTGCGGCAACTGGGAGTCGGCCGCGATGGCCGCCACAGAAGCAGGCATCCGTGTCGTGGTGCCGCGTATCGGCATGGTCTTGGGCCCAGGCGGTGGCGCGCTGAACACCATGCTCAAACCATTCAATATGGGCTTGGGCGGTCGCTTGGGAAACGGTCGCCAATGGATGCCCTGGATCCACCTTGATGACTTGGTCCGGCTGATCCTGTTCTTGCGCGATCACGAAACGATTCACGGTCCGGTCAACGCAATGGCGCCCAACCCGGTCACCAATTCGGAATTCACCGCGGCATTAGGGAAAGTACTCGGACGGCCAACGTTCTTCCCCGTCCCTGCACTCGTACTGCGAATCGTACTGGGTCAATTCGCCGAGGTGGTGCTAGCCTCGCAACGCGCCGTGCCCCAGATCGCTTCACGGTCCGGGTTCGAGTACCAGTATGCGTATGTTGATAAAGCGCTCACAGCCGCATTGAAATAAGTGGTCACACGTAGCTCGGGATTCCATCCCGAGCATGGGCAACGTTGCTGCTCCAAGCACATTTCTATTGCCGAGCGATTAAGCCGGGGGCGCGTTGCTGAACACGCTTGTCTTGGTGTCTTGACGATAGCGGGATTCTTGCCGATAGAACGCTTTCCATGCCGGGGATGGAATCCCCGGCTACACGTAGCTCGGAAATCTTTCCCGAGTGTGAGGAACACTGCGTCTTGTCAAAAATCTCCGATCAATTCCCCCCCGGCGCGTGTGAGAAGTGCTTTGAGCGCGTCGCGATCGATCAAGAATTTGATGGGACGCACCGAACCATCACAGAATCCGGCCATGAAGACATCGGGCCATACACCGGCTAGACCGCGCAGCGGGTTGTCCGGGGCCATTTCGAAGTCGTCCGGCCGGGTCCAGATCACCGCAGCCGTATCGCTCACTTCCAACACCATGATCGTATTCGATGTGCCGTCACGTATGTCGCGAAACCGTGTGCCGCGTGGCGTTTTGCCACTTTTACTGGGTGCGACAAAGATGCCTCCTTCCGTGGCGTTTCCCAGGTAGTTCGTTTTCCCAGGATCCGCCTGACTTCTGGGGGATCGATAAACCGCGGGCATCTGCGCAATCAGCTTGCGGTTATGCCGGCTGCTCCATGGTTCGCCCAGATGAAACTGGTCGTACAAAGCCTGCTGCTCGATAAACGGCAAGATGTGCACGCGCCAGCTCAACAACCGCTTGCCATCCTCGTCCGTGTTATACGCTGCCGGCAACGCTTTGAAAACGTCATGGTAGTTGTGCATAGCCAGGCCAATCTGCTTCATGTTGTTCGACGCCTGAGCGCGGCGCGCGGACGAACGCGCTGATTGGATTGCAGGCAATGCCAAGGCGACGATCACCGGCATCGCAGCGCCCATGTTCGCACCCGGCAGCGTTGTGTGCGTGTACATCTCAAAGCCTTCGCGGGTCTTACAGGTCGTTGCGATCTTGGGCAACAGATGCGGCGCCACGGCCGGAATCGATGGCAATGCGGTTGAATCCAAGTCGAAACCGGACAATCGCATCTGGCCAGCAAGCATCTGGATGCCGTATTGCACCAACGGATAGAACGTGGTGAACTGCGCACGTACATCTTGAAAGGCGATGGCACTAGGTGCATTGTCACCAGCCAATCGAGTGGCCACGGCCGGGTGCTCCGCCAACGTTTTTCGCCCCTTGGCTTTGACGTGGTTCAGGTACGACTTCATCGCCTGTGGCAACAATGTCACCACCAAGTGCGAATCGGTCACGCACCACGTCGGTGCGATAAAGAACGCTTCCTCGGGAACCTCCACCGTGTAAGCCACTTGTCCAGCATGTTGGAATTTGCGAATCCGCGGCGCTCCCACGCCTTGCGCAAACATGGCTTTGGCAAACGCGAGCAGACGTTGCTCGACCAACCGCATTTTCTGGACGTCCTTCAGATCGATTGCCAATGTCCAGCCAGCCGCGAGTCCGCCCCCACTGGGTGCCGCATGAACGGTCCAGACGTCGCCAAGTGCGGCGAGCAGATCGTCTTCAAAATCGATCTCCGTTTGCTGCTTCAGTTGATTCAAGTTCCGCCGAATCTCGTTCGCCGTGTCGGGCTCCAAGTCCTGCAACAGCGTCAAGCCGTTACTCACCACATGCTGCAAGTCAACTCGCGCGGCGATTGCGATCGTGGCGTCGGCCGGGATAGCAGCCAGGTCCTTGGCTACGAGCGGTTTGCCGGTCAGCAGCATGCCAAGCCCCTTGTCAGGATCAGCACTACCGGCTCGTGTGCGACTGACGAACCCCGTCTCATCCAAACCACTCACACTCGTCAAAGTCGTCAACGACGATATTCCCAAGACCTCTAGCACTTTGCGAGTGTTGGCGTCACCGAATTGGCCAGACAATTTGGCAATCGCGCCAAGATCCGCATACGCAAACGTCGCCAACCGTGGCACGTCCAACGACTCGACACCTTCGGTCAGCCATTTTGGCGGTGGCGTTGTGGCTCGCGCCAACACACCCTCAAAGCTACCTTCGCCCATGGCAACGATCAGATAATCGTCTTTTCGGCCGATCGTCAACTGTAGCATCCCCGGCTGCAAATTCAAACGCACACACTCGATGCCATGAACCGACACCTTCTCGACGATGTTTGGCGGAATAGTCGTGACAAACAAATCGACCAAGTCGCCCACATCCTTTGACTCGTCCCCCAGCTTGACCACCAAGGCACCTTTGCCGCGCACACCGCGTCCCACTTTTTCAGCACGTTCGACAAAAAAAGTAACCGGGTGCGTGATAAACGTTCTGGCTAACAGCGGGACTGCGGCGATCAGCGTCGCGTGGTCACCGTTGTATCGATCGCTCATCTTGTCAGCGGCCGCTTTCAACGCGCGCTCGACGTCGGCCACAAACGCGATCACTTCCTTTTCCGCCAACAATTGCTCGGTCTGGTTGGAACTCTCTGGGTCTGGCTTGGCCATCCCTACCCAACTGACGTAATACAAACACTGTTCGGGCGCGATATTGGCCATGACCGGATCGGGCTCTTGCGGCGGGATCCCAAGCGGAACTCCAGCGCCGGTGCCAAAGAGCGCGACGAATATCATTCCCAGCAGGCTGGTCATGTCGAAGGGAGTAACGGGTGCCATAGCAACGGCCTCGCAAAGAAAAGAGTTAACGGCAATCCGACGGGAGAGAACCTCCGGCGATGGTGTCCCGCACCAGCGCGCGAGCATACCAATTTGATTAGCCGAAGTCGAACCGCTCAAATCACGATTGCACTATTCGCCAATCAAGCACTATCAGCGTGCACGTTGATGAGTATTCGCCACGGACGCCAGAATATTGGCAGCCACAACCCAAGCCTCCGCGCGCCTTCGGCTTGACGGCCCTTCGAAGCAAGAAAGTCATCCACACTCGGGAAAGATTCCCGAGCTACGTGTAGCCGGGGATTCCATCCCCGGCATGGGAAACGCTCTGTCGGCAAGAAGCCCGCTATCGCCAAAACACCAAGACACACGTATTCAGCAACGCGTCCCCGGCTTAATCGCTCGGCAATAGAAATCTGCATCGAGGGGCAACGTCGTCCATGCTCGGGAAAGATTCCCGAGCTACGTGTAGCCGGGGATTCCATCCCCGGCATGGAAAGCGTTCTGTCGGCAAGAAGCCCGCTATTGCCAAAACACCAAGACAAGCGTATTGCGCAACGCGTCCCTTCTTAGTCGACCGGCAATAGAAATTCGCCTGGAGGGATTAACGTCATCCACACTCGGAAAAGATTCCCGAGCTACGATACTCTCGATCCATAACTAGAAACAACCACCCGGCCCCACGCCTCCACCGGATCCACCGCCTCCCAGCAACCCAGCACTCTGGAGCAGCTCTTGAATCGCCGTGTGGGCGGCGCGGGTCTGGCGAATAAACAAGGTTGGACCGACGGCAAATACGGCAGCGCTGCGGGAACGGGGCAGCCAGCTTCTCTGCTCCACAGTCCCCTTCACCAATGCCATCACTTCCTCGGCCGACACACCTTTACGTAACTCGTACGGCTTGAGCACCATTGTGCTTTGTTCCGGCCGTTGCACGGCGTTCCCAAGAGAGGCGTTCCCAAAAGAAGCGAAACCACTCCCTTCACCCACCGCAAACGGGTTCGCAGGTTTGGCCACCACTTTCCGCACCTTCTTCGGCGTCGCGTCGGGAGCTTTTTGCTGTCGTACACGTCGTGCCGCTGCCAGCAAGCCTGCGGTTTGTACATGCACTTCATGAACTTGGGAAACGATCAACAGCCCCCAGGGAACCACGACTTCGGCCGTACCAGCACCTCCCACGATGTCCCACGAGTCGGGAGCGATACTGCTGGTCAGCAGTTTCGACAACGCGCGCAGATTGCCCGCCGATCGATTTGCCTGCATTGTACCAGGCTGCTTATCCAAGAAGTCGTGGACCGGATAAACGCGGATCTCCAACTCGTATTCCGCCGCCTCAGGCGTCGTGATCTTCAGCACTTCGTTTTCGATCGTATACGTCAGGTCCAGCTCCTTGAGCAACAGTCGCAAGCCAGAGCGTAATGACACGCCGCTCACCGAGATCGTTACCGGCGTGTCGCTTCCCAAACCGCAATCGTCCAGCGCGCGCCGATCGATTATGACGGGAATGCGATATTGCTGCTCGATGAACGCCGCCACTTCAGACAATGGTGCATCGACGAAATCCAGCGACACCTCGACGCCCAGCGCCTGTTGGATCCGCTCGCTCGCTTTCCAATCCAATTCGCCATCCGCGCGCAACCCGACACTGTTATCCGCTTTCGGCGTAGCTTTTCGACCGCGTCGAATCGTCGCTAGTAACGCCTCGATCTGAGCATGCACTTCATCCGTTTGGGAAATAGCAACCATCCTCCAAGGGTCATAGGGCGTCATGCTGCCAGCCCCGCCGACCTCGCCCCACGTGTCGGGCGCAATCGTGGAAGAAATCATGTCAAGGACCATGGTAAAACGACTCTTTGACTCGCGTTCAAGCACCGGCGGTTTGCCCTCGTACGCCAGGTCCGCCACGTCATAGAGTCGTGTGTCAAGTTCATTCTCCGCCTCTTCGGGCGTCGTGATTTTTAGCACTTCATCGCGCACCACGTAGGTCAAATCCAATTCACCTAATATCAGTCGCAACGCCGAACGCAAGGAGATGCCTTTGAGCGAGACCGTAACCGGCGTGTCGGAACCCAACCCCACGTCGTCCAACGCTCGTCTGTCGATAACGATCGCAACATTGAAGACTTCACGTAGATACGCAATCACGTCGGCAAGCGGGGCATCATTAAAGGCAATTTCGATCGGCTTGCTCAATGCCTTGCGGATTCGGGCATTCGCAAGGCTGTTCATTCCTTGCACGGAAATGCCTATGCTCGACGCAACCGCGCCCTTGCCCGGCAATCGTCCCTGTGCGGGCAAGGCGGCCTCTTGCGCCTGCCCCACTTTCTTGGGAACACGGATCTTCTTGGGAACGTTGGCGGCAGCCGATTGGTCCGGCGCTAATTTGTCCAAGGCCCCACCAACCTCAAGCGTCTTCGCCGGTGCCGTCCGCTTGGCACTTTGCAGCGGCGGCGCCACAGCCGCTGCTTTCGGGGCAAACGGATCGTCCGTTCGCGCTGCTTGTTGAGCGAACGCCACGCCACTGTAGCACTCGACCAACAACGCCACCATCAAACCAAGAACGAGCAATCGCCAGACTCGGTATTGCCAGACTCTGCATTGCTGGACTCTGCACATGATTCGCACTCCTGTTCCGCATGTCGAACGACATGGTGTTGCGCGCCCCTGACGCGAGTAGATACGGTTCGATTATGGATGATTCCGTTGGGAATTGCAAAGTACTTCACCACACTGCGACAAACGCAGTGTGGAACGACGCTCCGCGTCGTTCGCCCCCGCCAGCAGGCGCCCCACCGCCGAACAACGGATTAAGATGACCGCTCACACGTTCCAGCCACAACCAACTCGTTGCGGCGACTGACGAAAGAAACAGAGGCGTGCCGGCGTAATCTGCCCGGTCTTGCCCCCAGGCCAAGGCATACCCGGCGGAGGGCCTATCAATTAGCGTCTGTCAGCGTTCATCAGCGGTTACACCCCAGAACGCACCGTTCGTAGCCTCATTCTCGTGAACGGCAAACGGAACCAAGTCGCAACACGTTTTGTTCACGAACGCCCAGTTTCACGTCTGCTCAGTGCCGAGCCACGACGCGTCGATCTGCTACGCTCCAAACCCACACTCGCGGCAGCGCATCGCGTAGCCAGTGATCCCGGCGCCACCGCGCAATCGCATTTCCATAATCGCGCCACAGCGCGGACAATACTCGGTGTCCACAGCATCCTCCCCACGATCCGCCACTCCCTGGCATCCGGTACAGCGCCGTGTGTCGGGAAACACTTCCAAACGCTCTGCCACAATCGCCTGGCCACACACCTCACAAGCGCGCAATCCACCCCACTGGGCATCGTCCAACTCCTCTTCCGCGTGCGCGTCAAAACCAATTCTGCCGCACTCGCC
Source organism: Planctomycetota bacterium (assembly GCA_024277285.1). The sequence goes on along the minus strand of JAJRVM010000123.1, from coordinate 789 downwards.
GCAGCGCAACAACGGAATCTGGCTGGCGTACAGTTCGCACACCAACTGCGGATCGGGCTCTTTCTGGCGTTTGAACATCCCCAAACCGCGCAAGTGCTCGACCATTTGTCCCAAACTTACGCTTCGCACGTGACCACAGGTGGCACAACAAACATCCATGTTTCGATAGTCATTCATCGGTGAGGCTTCAAGATCGAGGGCGCAAGGTTGAAGTTAAAATTGACGGGACGGAAGCGATTGTCGCGCTGGCCATGACATGGCAAAACAAGCATGCAATGCATCTTTGTTCGCACGCTACCCGATTTTTCGCATTTCGGCAAGCAAACGGCGCCTTGGTCGCCACGCGGGCCCGTGAGCCGACAACAACGCGGCGCTCGACCGTTGCGCTGTTGGTCCCGTTCTTGCTCCGCGCGCGTGCCGAGGGAGGCAAGCGTTTGGCGCTGGAGGGGCCTCGCATCCTATCGACAAGAAAGCTGGCAGCACATTTCTTCTTTGCCCACGATTTTCTTTGCCCTCAAAGGAGAACAACCAGAACGCCGTCCGTGAGCGCGACGGCAGCATGGGGGAAGAGAGCTCATCGGAATGTAACAGTTTAGCCGAATGAAGTAATGTCGTTTTCAAAAGACTCCCATGGGCTTGTCCCATGGGTGAAAACGACTGGTGAGCTACCCGCGATGCCAGCTACTCCCCCCACTTCCCTCCCCGCCGCCTTCGGCGGCGGGGAGGGAAGTGGGGCCGTGTATGTGGGGGATGGGACGCCACGGGTAGCCTACCAATCCTCTTCACCCA
>JAJRVM010000010.1 GCA_024277285.1 Planctomycetota bacterium | reverse complement strand
TGGGACGTGCACTCGAGTTCATTTTCCATCGGTCGACCCCCACCGCCTTGTGCGGTGGGTGAAGATGATTGGTAGGCTACCCGTGACGTCCCATCTCCCCCCATATCCACGGCCCCCTTTCCTCCCCGCCGCCGAAGGCGGCGGGGAGGAAAGGGGGGGAGTAGCTGGCATCGCGTAGCTCACCAGCCGTTTTCACCCATGGGACAAGCCCATGGGAGTCTCAGGAAAGCGACATTACTCCATTCGGCTAAACTGTTACATTAATTCTACCAGAACCTGTTGTAGTTCGCTCCGGGGTATACCCATTGTGGGCCTATTCCTGGTCGCGAATGCTGCTCTGCAAAAACCGCGCCGAATGTTACCATGGACCGGATGTCATACGGAGCGGCCATGTTATACTAAACGACAGAGTTCCTCCCCTGCTTTAGCCCACCCTGCAAGAATCCCTCCCAAGGAGAACGGCTGATGCTGTCTCGTCGTACGAGTGTTCGGCTCACTTGGATCTGTTCCACCTGTCTGCTCATGCTTGTAACGCTCGCGTCTCCGTGCGACCGTGCCCAAGGCGATTTATTGAAAACGTTTTCGGCCGGTCCGATGGCGGATGTCGAGGAGATCGTATTCGCCGTGCGGCAGCGTGGCAAAGATGGTCACTGGTACGCGAACTTTGGCTACTACGCGCAGAGCGAGATCAGTGATGCCTACTTCGAGCCGGGCAAACGAACAGGCAAAATGATCACGTACGGTGACGGTGCGAAATTGTGCCGATTGAACTTGCGCACCGGCAAGCTCACGACGTTGCTCGACGATCCAGAGGGCGGAGTGCGTGACCCCGTGGTCGATTACGACGCCAGGAGGATCCTGTTTTCCTATCGGCCGGGTGGAACCGAGCACTACCATCTCTATGAAGTCAACGTCGATGGTTCCGCGTTGCGACAATTGACCGACGGGGCATATGACGATATCGAGCCCTGTTATTTGCCCGATGGCAGCATCGTCTTCGTGTCGAGTCGCTGTAAGCGTTGGGTCAATTGTTGGGTTACCCAAGTTGCGGTGATGTACCGCTGTGCCGCGGATGGTTCAGATATCCGTGCCATATCGAGCAACTTGGAGCATGAAAACACACCGTGGGTGTTGCCCGACGGACGTGTCTTGTACCAGCGTTGGGAGTATATCGATCGGTCACAAGTTCACTACCATCATCTGTGGACGACGAACCCCGACGGCACGGGCCAAATGGTCTATTACGGGAATCTGCATCCGGGTGTCGTGATGATCGATGCCAAGCCAATTCCGCACTCTAAGAAAGTGGTCGCGATCTTCTCGCCAGGGCATGGATCCAACGAGCACGACGGTTTCCTGACCGTCGTGGATCCGGCAGGCGGGCCGGACGACAAGACGCAAGCAGTTACGATTTCGGCAAAACGCAGGTGTCGCGATCCGTGGGCGTTCTCGGAAACCGCTTTTATGGCCGCGCGCGGAACCGAGATCGTGTTGATGAACGACCGTGGCGAAACGCAGACGATCTACCAGCTATCAGAGCCGGACGTGAAAGCGAAACTGGAGTGCCATGAACCGCGTCCGTTGGTTGTTCGCGCGCGCGAACGCGTGATTCCTGATCGCATCGATGCGGACCAGGATACCGGTACGCTGGCCCTGATGGATGTTTACCGGGGCCGTAACATGGAAGGTATCCGGCGGGGTGAGATCAAAAAACTATTGGTTATGGAATCGCTTCCCAAGCCGATCAATTTTACGGGTGGCATGGATCCGCTGACCTATGGCGGTTCGTTCACGTTAGAGCGAGTGTTGGGGACGGTGCCGGTCGAAGCGGACGGTTCCGCCTATATCGAGTTGCCCGCGATGCGAAGTCTGTTCTTCATCGCGTTGGACGAAGACGATATGGCGGTCAAACGCATGAAGAGCTTTGTGACCGTGCAGCCGGGTGAAGTGACTGGATGCGTGGGGTGTCATGAACAACGAACAGAAACATTTATTCCACCGGGCAACCTGGTGGCGCTTCAGCGGCCGCCCAGTCGCATCACTCCGATTGACGGGTGCCCCGATGTGTTTGATTTTCCACGGGATATCCAACCCATTTTGAATCAGCTGTGCGTCGAGTGTCATGGGTACGAAGCGACGCGGCGCGGTGGTCCGAATGACGGTGGCGTGATACTGTCGGGCGACCACGGTCCGATGTTCTCGCATGCCTACTTCACGATGACGGTTCAGCGTCTGTTTACCGACAACCGTAACGACCCCAAGAGCAACCAGACTCCACGCACGCTGGGGTCGTCGGCCAGCCGCATTTTCAAGATGATCGATGGCGCACACTACGGTGTGGTGGCGGACGCGCAGCAGAAGAAAACCTTGCGGCTGTGGATCGACGCTGGTGCGCCTTATCCGGGCACCTACGCCGCGTTGGGCTGCGGGTCGATTGGGGGGTACGTGCAGAACCAGTTGGTCAATACCGACTTCGACTGGCCGACGACGGTGGCCGGAGCGGCTGTGATCAAGCGACGCTGCGCGTCGTGTCACCAACGAGATCGTCTGTTGCCGTTGGCGCTGTCGGACGAGCGAGATGTGTCGTTCTGGCGTTTCAGTTTGGACGATCCGCGCCTGAAGTTTGCTCGACACATCGTGTTCAACTTGACGCATCCCGAGAAGTCATTGATGCTGCTAGCGCCGCTTGCCAAGGAAGCGGGCGGCATGGGCACCTGTCGCGCGTCTGGCAAGCAATCTCGCGCCGTGTTTCGCAGCTCCAGCGACCCAGACTATCAAGTTCTGCTGTCAATGATCCAGGCCGGTAAAGACAATCTTGACCAGATCAAACGCTTCGACATGCCCGGTTTTCGACCGATGCCTCAGTACTTGCGTGAAATGAAGCGTTTTGGCATCTTGCCCGACGATGGTTCACGTGACGCCCAGGCGGATGGCTACGTGCTGGATCGCAAATATTGGCAGTCGCTCTGGTACCGTTCCCGCAGCGACTAGCGACGCAGTGTGCCACGGCACTCCGTGCCGTGAAATAACGAATAGCGGCTGTGACGCGGCGGTTGTTGATACCGCAACTCCCATAACCGGGTGTGGCGGTGCCGGCAGTTTTCGCAAGAGAGTTCCGCGCCAATCGGCTATCCAGGGGCTGGAACCACTGTGATGGTCAGCGGGTCTGTGTAAGTCATTGTAGGTAAATGACTTAAGAAGTGGGCCGTACTGGACTTGAACCAGTGACTTCTTGCATGTCAAGCAAGCACTCTAAACCAACTGAGCTAACGGCCCGCACTTAAACTACTAAAATAGCGAATCTCTGGCAGCAACGGAAGGCTGTTCGAGGGATTTTGGATTACCTCTCTGAGAAAAACCAGGTCCAGGTGTGCGTTGTCGCATGTGCCACTGCATGCTCGAACGTATTCCCCATCCCGATCGATTTGGCACTTCCAAACGCTCAACCATTACACCGTCGCACACTGCACGCAGTGCGAACCGGCTAACGACTTTCCACTGGTAGCTCGATTGACGCTTCGCACTGCTCAACTTGAGGTTTGCGTGTTGGCGTCGTTTTGGGGCTTTGTTGGGGGGAATGATGTTGGAGGACGTACGGAATGTTTGTGCCACTGCATGCTCGGACGAATTTCCCATTCCAGCTGATGCAGCACTTTCAAACGCTCAACCATTACACCGTCGCTCACTGCACGCAGTGCGAACCGTCTCCCCACTTTCCACTGGTAGCTCGATTGACGCTTCGCACTGCTCAACTTGGGGTTTGCGTGTTGGCGTCGTTTTGGGGCTTTGTTGGGGGGGAATGATGTTGGAGGACGTACGGAATGAGCGCTGCCGTGGCTCAAACCTCCAACGTATAGGGTGCGCGCCGTGGGCGGCTTAGCAGGGCGCTGGCCTGCGCGTCATCGACAAAGTCTTCCTGGTCCGGATCCCAACGCAGTTTGCGTTTGAGCAGGATTGCGATATTGCACAAGTGGCAGGAAGTCATTGTGCGATGGTGCGTGAACGGATCGGAGATCGTAAACTTGCGCTGGCGCAGGCACTCGAAGAAGTGCCGCATGTGATCGCCTGGTCGCGTGCCGCCATAGAGCTTGATGACCTGCTCGTCGAGCCATGCCTTGTCAGTTTCCGAAGCATCGATTTCTTCGATGAGCTTGCCGGTCAAACGGCCACGATTCACGAAGATCTTGCCCTTGTCGCCTTCGAACCAGACGCCGTTGTCAGGTCCGTCCTGCACAATCATCTTGTTGCCGTTCGCGTAGGTCAGGTTGATCTTGAATTTAAGCGGTGTGTTGAATCCATTGGCCAGTTTCTGTTGGCCTGCGAAGAACTTGACCGGATCGAAATCAGCTGGATAGACATCGGGGAAGGTCGCAGTCCCCTCAACCGAAATGGGGCCGCTCTTGGTGTAGCCGAGTCCCCACTGAGCGATGTCAATGTGATGAGCACCCCAGTCGGTCATCTTGCCACCGGAGTATTCGAGCCACCAGCGGAATGAGCCATGACAACGTTGTTTTACATACGGTACCAATGGGGCTTGGCCGAGCCAGAAGTCCCAGTCGAGGCTCGCTGGCGGATCGGTCGGTTCCCAGGGACCACCGCCGGGCGCGCCACCAATGGAACAGGTTGCGGTGAGGTTGTCGCCCAACTTGCCACTCTGCGCCAGCACAACCGCTTTGAGGAATCTGGATTGGTTTTCACTGCGCTGCTGTGTGCCGATATGCAAGATCTTGCCACTCTCCTTGACGACCTTGCAGATCTGCTTGCCTTCGTCGATGGTCAGCGTGAGTGGTTTCTGGCACTGCACGTCTTTGCCGGCTCGGAGTGCATCGATGACGATCTTGGTGTGCCAATGATCAGGCGTGCCGATCGTGACCACATCGATATCGTCGCGGTCCAATATTTTGCGATAGTCCGTGTAAACCCGGCACTTGCCTTGCAGATTCTTCCAGCTTGCAAATCGTTCGCCATGACTCTTGTCGACGTCGGCGCAGGCCACCACGTTGGCGAACCTCGAGGCACTGCGTCCATCTCCGCTGCCCATTCCACCGACGCCGAGACAGGCCAGGTTGGGCCGATCGTTCTTGTCCTGAGCCTTCGCATAGGAACTAGTCCAGGTGTACGGTACGGCCGTGGCGGCAATACCGACACCAGTACGTAGAAAATCACGCCGCGTGGCTTGCAGTTTGGTCATGGAGAGTACCTTCGGGGGGAGATCGGGAACAGGAGTAGGTGGGATAGCTGCTCGAATCGACGTCGATCCGGCGGGATGAATATCCTTACAGTTTAACGTTTCGCACGCGATTTGGTAGAATGAAAGCGTTGAAAATGGTCTTGGAGCTGGACGATGCCAAGTGCACGAAGGACGTATGTGATGTTGGGCAGTGACAGCCTATGGCAGACGGCTGAACGCTGCCATCAAGCTCTGCTTGCGGCGGGAGTGGCCCACGCTATCTGCGGTGGCGTCGCGGTTTGCCTGCATGGATATCGACGCAACACAATTGATCTCGATCTGTTGATTCGTCGTCAAGATAGTGACACGACTCGAACGACGCTTGAGAAGTCGGGTTTGATATGGGACGAAGGACGCCGTGAGTTTATGGCGGAATCGGGCGTCCCAGTCCAGTTCTTGATGGCGGGAGACCGCGCCGGCAAGAACTCGGAAGTTTACCTGCCAGATCCCGCTGACGCGAATATGCTGGAGGCGATTGAAGGACTGCCCGTATTGAGTCTAGCGAAGTTGATTGAAGCCAAGATAGCGTGCGGGGAAGGGGATATGCGGCGAACGCACAAAGATTTTGCGGACGTTATTGAACTGATAGTTGTCAGGAATCTTGACAGCTCCTTTGCTCGTTTCTTGCACAAATCACTTCGCAGTACTTACCGAAAACTCGTTCATCGCACTCAGATTTAGAAGACAACCGTTCGAGGAATCGTGAACCCAGTCTTGTCGGAAGTGTCGTTCATCGTGTAGCTTACGCGCTATTGGCCGGTGGGAAATCTTCGGGTGGTCCTCTGTAACGACGCCGTTCCTGCGGGCAGACCTTATCAGAGGTTCATGTATTCCCATGCTCAAAGTCATTCTTCCCGACGGAACCATCAAGCAGTACGAACAATCAGTCACTCCTGGCGATATTGCTGCGGAAATCGGACCGGGGCTGGCCAAAGCCGCTTTGGCCGCAGAGGTAGACGGGACAATTGTCGGTCTCGACCACCAGCTTCCCGCCACTGGCGAAGTCACGTTGCGGCTGCTCACCAAAAAAGATCCCGAGTCGTTAGGCGTCTTGCGTCATTCGTGTGCGCATGTGATGGCACGTGCGATTATGCGGTTGCGCAAAGGGGTGCAGCTAGCATTCGGCCCGACGGTCGAGGGAGGATTCTACTACGACTTTGATCTCGAAAAACCGCTTTCGGAAGACGATTTTGCAGCGATCGAAGCGGAGATGAAGAAGATTGTCAAGGAGAATGAGCCTTTCGAGCGGATCGTGGAGTCGCGAGACAAGGCGTTGGCGATCTGCCGCGATATGAAACAGGAGTACAAGGTCGAGCATATCGAGGAGGGCCTGGAAGAGCACGAGACGGTTTCGTTTTACCGTCAGGGCGAGTTCTTGGACCTCTGTCGCGGGCCTCACGTTCCGCGCGCACGTGCGATCGGCGCTTTTAAGCTGCTATCGATTGCCGGCGCCTATTGGAAAGGGGATGTTTCGCGCCCCCAGTTGCAGCGGCTGTACGGGACTGCGTTCTTTAATAAACAGGACCTGAAGGCCCATTTGGAGATGGTGGAAGAGGCGAAGCGGCGCGACCATCGCGTGCTGGGGAAACGGCTGGACCTGTTCACCATCAGTCCGCTGGTCGGATCGGGCTTGATCTTATGGCTGCCCAAAGGGGCGATCATTCGCGGGTTGCTGGAGAATTTCATTAAGGAAGAGCTTCAGCGCCGCGGCTACTTGCCCGTCTATACTCCCAATATTGGGCGGATTGAGTTGTATAAGACCTCGGGGCACTATCCCTATTACATGGACAGCATGTTCGCGCCGATCGTGATGGAAGATGACGAACAGTATCTGCTTAAGCCGATGAACTGTCCGCATCACATCATGATCTACAAGTCCAAGCCACGTAGCTATCGGGATCTACCACTGCGATTGGCCGAGTTCGGAACCGTTTATCGGTACGAGCAGTCAGGCGAACTGTCCGGGATGACGCGCGTGCGCGGGTTTACCCAGGATGATGCCCACATCTTCTGCACGCATGAACAAGTGGCCGATGAGTTTCGTGGTTGCATTGAAATGACGCAGTTTGTGCTCGATTGCCTCGGGTTGGAAGACTATCGCATTCGCTTGGGGTTCCGTGATCCAGCCAGCGAAAAATACGTCGGCGACTCGGAGAACTGGGAGCAAGCTCAGCAAGCGCTGATCGAAGTCTGTGACAGCCTCGGAATCGAGGCACAAGTCGAGCTGGGTGAAGCTGCCTTCTATGGTCCCAAAGCCGATTTTGTCGTGAAGGATTGCATCGGCCGCGAGTGGCAGTTGGGCACGGTGCAGTTGGACTACAATCTGCCAAGCGAAGAGCGATTCGACCTGGAATACGTTGGTGCGGATAACACTCCGCATCGCCCCGCGATGATCCACCGCGCTCCGCTCGGTTCGCTGGAACGCTTCATGGGCGTGTTGATCGAGCATTTCGCGGGTGCATTCCCGTTGTGGTTGGCTCCCGAGCAGGTTCGAGTCTTGGTGGTGAGCCAGAAATTCGAGGAATATGGGCGGCAGGTCGAGCAGCAGTTGGTGGCGGCCGGGTTTCGCGTGAGTGGCGACTATCGGTCGGAAAAAATCGGTGCGAAAATCCGTGACGCACAGCTCGAACTGATCCCCTATATGTTCGTTGTGGGGGGCCGCGAAATGGAGCATAACCAAGTCAGTGTGCGCGATCGTATCGAAGGCGATTTGGGAGCGATGGACGTGGCTGCCGCTATCGACAAACTGCAAGAAGAGGTCGCCGCGCGGACCGTCAGGCAGACGTTTGGTGGCGATGCGGGACTGGGCGAGCGTGGGACGCGCAACGAGTATTAGGGGGAGCGGCGGGGGCAGGCGGCTGAGAAGCTCCTGTCCTGCCGCCCTTGTGCGATTGGTCGCCGCGACGGTTCTTGTCCCGTATTTACCACCCCAATGGAGTGGTGTTACGTGCAGGGCGGGTCCGGCGGTTTGGCCTCAATGCGTCCCAGGGTGTGGTCGTATTCTGCAGAATCCAGTTGACGATCGGACACAAGTTCGTCAATACTCTCAGTTTAGGGACTGCGCAACGGCTCGGTGCGCCATCGCGGTGCAGTTGGGTTTTCCTCCGTTCCTTGGTGGTTTTCCGCTGAGAATTTGGTAAGTTATTTTACTGAAGCAGTTTAGCCGATATGTAGGGTATGTTACGGTGAGTCGCTGGCGTGACGCCAGGACGGCTGTTTTGGGTTTCAAAAGGTATTGCAAGAAAGGGTAACCGCAATCGACCGCAATCAGACACGGGTCAACGAACAGATACGCATGACCCCCGTACGAGTGATCGCTGCTGACGGAGCACAATTGGGCATCATTGCGACTCAAGAGGCGATCGCAAAAGCACAAGATGCTGGTTTGGACCTGGTGGAAGTGGCTCCAAACGAGAGGCCGCCAGTGTGCCGGATCATGGATTACGGCAAATACAAGTACGAAAAGAAGAAGAAGCTTAGCCAGAATACGCATCACACCAAGACGAAAGAGATCCGTCTGCGCCCGAAGACGGGCGAGCACGACATCAGTTTCAAGGTGAAGAAAGCGATCGGCTTCTTGCAGCACAAGGACAAAGTGCAGGTTTCTGTGATCTTTCGCGGTCGTGAGATGGCGCATGTGGAAGAAGGCCGGCGCGTGATGGAGAGTGTTATTGCGGAGCTGGCCGAATACGGCAAGCTGGAGCTTTCTCCTCGACAGCACGGTCGCCGCATGATCTGCACAGTGGCTCCCAAATAGCACAGTGGCTCCCAAATAGCAGTGGGGCTCCCAAATAGCAGTGGGGCTCCAAAGTAACGGCGGCTCCCAAGGAATTGAGGGAGCCAAAGTTGCGGGGCGCCAGCGCTATGGGGCGCCAAAGTTGTGGCAGCTTCAAGGCAATTGCAACTGCTCGTTCGCGGCGCGGGACCATCTGGAGTGGGGGATCCCCGACTCGGGCGCTCATCGGCCGCCGGGCTGTCGTGGCGTCAGGTGCGTCGAGCGTTGCGGACAATTTCTTGGAAAACGGCCAGCGTTTCTCGGGCCATTGTCGAGGCGTTGAATCGCTCGTGGACCGCTTTTTGCCCCGCTTGTGCCAGGTGTTTGCGAAGCGCGTCGTCGTCGATCAATTGCCTGAGGCCTTCGGCCAGCGCCGCAGGGTCGCCGGGTGTTACGAGCTGGCCACCGCCAGTCGCCTGGACCAGTTCTGGAAACGCGCCGTGGCGTGGAAGTACCACCGGTACGCCTGCGGCCATGGCTTCCAGCACGTAGAGCCCTTTTGGGTCTTGGTAGACGGCAGGGACCGAGAATAGGTCCAGCTGGCTCAGCAGACGCAGCTTTTCAGGCCGATCGATCGTGCCAAGGAACTCGTAGCAGTTTCTCAGCCCAGCAGCGTCCAGCTTGGCAAACTGAGTTGCCGCATAGTCCGCATGCTGCTTGCCCAGCCAGCCGGCGATTTTCAGCCGAAGGGAGTACTGCTGCCCAATCATCTCGTGCAGCAGCAGGAACGCGTCGACCAGCACGTGGAGCCCCTTCTCCGGAGCCAGTCGCGCCAAATAACCAATTTGCAGTTGGTCGACTCTCGACTTGCCGGGCGATAGAGTTTTAGCGGGCCCAGCGTGATAGCGCATCACGTACCCAGCAACATCGATTCCCAGCGGCACGCGGCGAAACTTCGACCGTGCAATGGAGAGGAAATCCGCCATGAAATCGGCGTAATAGTCGCTGTGCACCAGCAACGCGTCCACATGCTCCGCGATTCGACCGATCTGTTTCAGTGCTTCGGCGCGGTGCCGGTCGGGCAATTGTGCGAGAAATATGTCGTCACCTTGCAAAGTCACCGTGATGGGGACTTGGAGTGCGGCACGCAAGTCAGGAACGCAGCCGGCGACCAGGATATTGCTCAGGTTGATCAACTGTGGCTTCGGGGATCGGCCGAGCCATTGGCATAATCGCTTGACTTCCTTGCGCTGAAAACCCGCCGATCCGCGCAGCATCGACGTGGCTAGGTCGCCCAAAGTGGCTGCGTCGGTTTCAAGTCCTCGCGATGTTGCCCAACGCAGGAAACCAGGAGAATCGAGAATTCGGTCCAGTATCCTCGGCAAGTGGCGAAACAAGCCGAAACGCTGCTGCAGATAGACGTTCACGCCGCCGAAGAATACTTGGTCGACGGTCACATCCGTCTCGTCCGTCCGAATCGGCGTGTACATGGGGACCAGCTGGATGTCGACGCCGTGCTGGGCCAGAGCTCGGGCGAGCGTGTTGTCATGCATGCAGCTGCCGCAGTACATGCCGGCGGCACCTGCGGTCAGATACGTAATCCGTAGTGGTGTATCCGTGGCCATTGTGGTTTCTGCACGGTAGCTGATGTCGACGGTCTTGGTTTCGCGGCGCGGCGCCTGTTGTTGCGACTTATTTGCCGCGATCCTGCCAGCGTACTAGGCTTCTATTTTAAGACAGAGCCTAGCATGAATGACGGCCGAGCTTCAGGTAAGGAGCCCCAAATGGGGCCGCCGTAATCAGACAGCCTGGTTTCGCTTGTAGCTTGGGATTCCATCCCGAGCACGAACAGGTTCAAGTCCCCAGAAAGCCATCTATTGCCACCGAGCCAGGAGCGAAGACTCAAAGAACCCGAAGAATCAAACTGTCTGGATTCGGTGGGAGGGCCACCGATGGACACGGGATCTTCACGGAGCCGGGATGGGGGAGTTGGAAGCGTCACTTCCAGACGAGTTGAAATCAGGCTGTCTGAGATTGGCTGGTGGAAAGCGAGTCCACGATGCGGAATGCCGGAATCGGGAGTGCGGAATGCGGAACAAGAAAACCGAGCCGAACGGCCGCAGCAAATTCCAACAAATTCAGGCTGTCTGGTTCTTTAAGGTTTGATTTGCGTGACCCCCCGATGTGGTGGTGTTCGGGTGTGCGACGTTGTTGTCACCGTCTTTTTTCGGCGAGTCTCGACACACTGGGCATAAGAGCCCTTTGCGAGATGGCCGATAGATCCTAGAATGCGAGGTTTCCACGCATACACCGGCTTCCCGGCCCACGGGACCGGGTTTGGCTATTTGCACTTAGAACCTGTCACACAACTACGGCAGCGTTGCCCAATACCGACAGCTGCACGTTAACCAGGTCTCGGGACCGGTTCTTAGTTTGCTCACAGCGATACAGCGATAAGACTCTAACCAAGCAGGTTGATCCTCACATGCCTAAGCAAAAGACCCACAAAGGGACCAAGAAGCGTTTTCGGCTGTCGGCCAGCGGCAAGGCGAAACATCGTCAGGCGGGAACGAGTCATTTGCAGACTCGGATGTCCCAAAAGCGCAAACGCAATCTGCGGGGCACGGCGACCGTTGACGCGTGCGTGGAAAAGTCGATTCAAGTTGCGTTGAATCACAACAGCTATTGAGTGGAGTTGTTGGCGAATGGGCATGTTTGGATCGGGCATGCTCGGGACTTTCGCTTGCGCGAAGCGCGTGTCACCATCGCGGCAGGCAACTTGCAGGCATAGCGAGACGTTTGTGCCATTTTTCGAGTGCCGTATGGTGCTACTGGGGCGAGCATCGTTTCAGGCACAAACGCGACTCAGGGACGTACCTCACGAACGAGCAACAGGCAGCGTGTGTGAGTTTCGAGTTGTGTCAGGGCGGGCAGCGCGAAACGAACATGCTTCGTTGATTGATTTTGACAGACGACTACAGACAGACGACTACAGACCGGGTGGCTAATTACCAAGTGCGTGGGCAACGACAAACATCTTCGACACGAGTTCGTTGAAGAGGCCCGATCGCGCCAGACATGAATGGACAAGAACGATGAGAACGACGAAAGGATCGGCGCGCACACGAGCGAAGCGCCGGATTTACCGACGAACGAAGGGTTTTCGCGGTGGGCGGCGCAACATGTTGCGCACGGCCAAGGAGACGCTGGTACGAGCAGGCGCATACGCGTTTCGCGACCGGCGAGTTCGCAAGCGCGAGTTTCGACGGCTTTGGATTACGCGTATTAACGCTGCGGCACGCGAACATGGGTTGCGGTACAGCGAGTTTATCCACGGCTTGCAGTTGGCGAATATTCAGCTGGATCGCAAGTCATTGTCGGAGATGGCCATCCACGACGCCAACGGTTTTGGCGAGGTCGTGGAGCAGGTGAAAATGGCGCTTGCCAACAAGGACGTACAAAAAAGCGACGAAGACGTACCCGCCACGATCCAAGCATAATTGGCGCGGCGCGAGCAACGCACTCAAACGTGGTGTGTCGCATATCCAACTTGACAAAGAGGCAGGTGCGACTCGGTGCCCTGCCTCTTTTTTCGTAACGGTTCCTCGTCTACGTGAGGGGGATCGCTGGTATTCGAGGCTTAGCTGCTCAGGTTCGTTCACTCAATAACAAGCCCAGTGGGCCACGGAACGGATTATTTGCTGCGGCCGACAAGTCGGACACCGATCAAGATCGCGAAAATGCGAGTGACCGCGTAACGGCTAATAGTCTTATACTCTTGTACGAGTGGTGGATCCCATGGCATTGGCTGAGTTCGTAAAGCAGTTGGACGATTTGGCGGCATCGGCAACTGCTGCTTTTGATGCGGCGAGTGACGCGGCTGCATTGGAAGCGGCACGGGTCGAGTATCTGGGCGCCAAGAAGGGGCGTTTCAAGGCGGTGCAGAAGAACATGGGATCGGTCGAACCGGCCGATCGGCCAGTGGCGGGTAAGCGGCTGAACGAAGTGAAGACGCGGATTGAGCAAGCCTATGCGGCGGCACAGCAACGGTCCGGTGCGTCGGCGGGCGCGCCGTCGGGGCAGGCAAAGAAAGCCAAACAGTTTGACGCCACCTTGCCCGGCCAGCACTTGCGCTGGGGCCATTTGCATCCGATCACGCAGACGATCGAAGAGCTAAAGGGCATCATGGGGCGGCTCGGTTTCTCGGTCGCCGATGGGCCTGAGATCGAAGACGAACGGCACAATTTCGAGGCGTTGAATATTCCGCTCGAACACCCGGCGCGCGATCCGTTGGACAATTTCTATTTGCCGGTGACGGGGATTGAAGGTGGAGCGTTATTGTTGCGCAGCCAGACCAGTACGGTGCAGATCCGCGTGATGGAAAACACGCCGCCGCCCATTCGCATTATCTCGCTTGGCCGCGTCTATCGCCCCGACACGCCCGATCCAACTCATTATCCGATGTTCCATCAGATGGAAGGATTGTTGATCGACACGCAAGTCACGATGGCGGACTTAAAGAGCGTGTTGCGCATGTTTGCCACGAGCTATCTTGGCAGCGAAGTGCATATTCGGTTTCGGCCGTCGTTCTTTCCGTTCACCGAGCCGAGTGTCGAGGCCGACTTTAGTTGGAACGACAAGTGGATCGAATTCGGTGGCGCGGGAATGGTTGACCCGAACGTGTTGCAAGCCGTTGGCTACGATCCAGAGCAAGTGACCGGCTTCGCTTTTGGACTGTGGATCGAACGGCTGTGCATGCGGCGCCACAACATTACCGATATCCGTTACCTCTACAAAAACGACGTGCGGTTCCTGCACCAGTTTTAGAGCCTTGCTTCGTGACGTGCGCCCGGTGCGTGCACGCTGGATGAGCCCGCAACGGAGGCGACCCAATACGGGCGTTACCGACTGTGGCTTGCGGTCCTACCGCGTTAAGTGAAATGCCTGTATCAACAGTGCCCGCGCAGCCGCCTGTTTTCAATTTGGACAAGACACGAGATCGAGCCGTACAATGATAGTTTCCTGGAATTGGTTAAGTGAGTATGTGGCGCTGAAGATGGACGTCGCTGAGTTGGAGAACCGGCTGGCGATGGCGGGGCTGAACCACGAGGGGACCGAACGTGTCGCGGACGATCTGGCAATCGACCTGGAAGTAACCAGCAACCGACCTGATTGCCTGGGCCATATCGGCGTGGCACGCGAGGTTGCAGTGCTTTGGGACTTGCCGCTTAGCCTGCCCGCCCCCCAACTCGAAACGAGTGGTGATGACGTCGCGAAACTGACCAACGTGACGATCGAGTGCCCTGAATTGTGTTACCGCTACACGGCACGCGTGATCCGCGGCGTGAAAGTTGGGCCGAGCCCCGATTGGCTGGTTGATCGACTTCGTACGTTGGGCCTGGCGGCGATCAACAATGTGGTTGACGTCAGCAACTATGTCATGATGGAGAGCGGCCAGCCGCTGCATGTGTTTGACTTGAACCTGTTGCAGGGCCCAGAGATTATCGTGCGTCAGGCACACAAGGAAGAACCATTTGAAGCGATTGATCACCGCAGCTACGTGCTTGACTCAAGCATGTGCGTGATTGGCGACGCGCGGCGCCCTGTTGCGCTGGCCGGCGTGATGGGTGGAGTCGATTCCGAGGTGCAGCTCAATACAACCGATCTGTTGATCGAATCGGCTGAGTTCGCTCCGCTGTCGATTCGTACCGCGGCGCGTAAGCTGAGTCTCCACAGCCCATCGTCGTATCGATTTGAACGGGGTGTGGATCCCATCGGAGTCGATTGGGCCAGTCGTCGCTGTTGTGAGTTGATCCAGAAACTGGCCGGTGGTCAGGTGGCACCTGGCGTCTTGGATGTCGGTCGTTCGCGTCAACCGCGTACGCCCATCGTTATCCGGCTGAGCCAGCTGCCGCGCATCCTGGGGATCGAAGTTCCCTTGGAGGAGGTGCGCCGCATTCTGGCCGCATTGGGGAATGAAGAGGTGCGACACACGCCGGAGTTGGTCGAAGTGACGCCTCCAACATGGCGCCGCGACCTGACGCGCGAAATCGATCTGGTCGAGGAGATTGCTCGAATTCACGGTTACGACAAGATTCCCGAAGATGTGGGTGTGCCGATGGCTCCGTCGCACCGCACGGACGAGGATCGCGTCCTGGAAAAGGTTCGTACCGGACTGGTCGCGGCCGGATTGGACGAGGCGATGTCGGTCAGCGTCGTGCCGGAGAAGTGGTGCCAGGTCTTTCGTCCGTGGAGCGATGCCGAGCCATTGCGGTGCAGTACTCCCATGCTCAAGGGTGCCGATCGGCTGCGGCAGAGTTTGGTGCCCAGCTTGTTGGACGCACGGCGCGTCAATGAATCGATGGGGAACGATTCGATCGAGTTGTTCGAGACGGCGCGCGTTTACCTGCCGCAAGTCGACGCTTTGCCGAAAGAACCGCTGCTGCTGAGCGTCACGTCGGGGCGCGATTTTCATTTTCTCAAGGGGGTCGCCCAAGCGTGCCTGGAAATACTGCACGTCCGCGCGTCGCTACGCGTTCGCACCTCGGAGTTGCCATTGCTCGATTCCGCACGACAAGCTTACCTCGAATTGGACGGCCAGCTGTTCGGCTTCCTGGGCCAGCTGAATCCGCGCGGGCTCAAGCAGTTTGGCTTGCGGGCCGCTACCACCGTCATGGAGCTGGATCTGGAAGTCTTGGGGGCGGCGGCAAACTTGGTTCCCCAGCAGCGGAAGCTAAGTGATTATCCGGCCATCGCGCGCGATCTGAATTTGATCGTTGGTGAAGAGGTCGCCTGGGCTGAATTGGAGGACACGATTCGCCAGGCCGCTGGACCGTTGCTCGAGAACCTCCAGTTCCAGGAAGTTTACCGCGATACCGAAAAAGATGGCATCGGCAAGAAACGCTTGCTCTTCTCAATCAACTTGCGGTCGCCAGAACGGACGTTAACCAACGAACGGGCGGATGAGGTTCGCGACCAAGTGGTTGCCGCATGCGGCCAGAAGCATCAAGCGGTGTTGTTGGCTTAGGCTTCGTCTCAAACTTGGAATTGCCCCTGCTACTCCGCGTAACTGCCGGAATAATGTGTCACTATTTCAAACCGTGTTCGGGCTTCGGCATTGCTTGGTCATTGGGTATTTCGTCATTAATCGGCGGCCGTCGAGCTCTGGCATACGGCGGGCAGGCGAGGCACTGGCATCACGCTTCTTCTCCTTCGCGCCATTTTCTCTTGCCTTCCAAGGAAGACAACCAACACGCCGTCCACGAACGCGACAGCAAAAGGGCAAAGAAGATTATGGGCAAAGAATAGCGTTTGATGGATTACGTCGCGACCAAGCAGCTGTCTACCCGTGCTCGAGCGCAGCACGCGTCAATTCTCAGCAGCACCCGTCGCGTCGTTTGATCTGCCGTATCTGTTTAGCCGACGATTAGTCGCGTGGCAGCATGTCGTCTGCGATCGTACGTTCGACAATGCTACCGTATTCGTCGAGACCGCGTCGCTGACCAAATTCGTGCCAGGGATTCACGTCACGCAACTCGGGCATGACTTCGGTCAGCTGCTCGATCAGCATCTCGGCCATCCGCTCGATACGCACCGACTCCGTTCGTTCGCGGATCGCAGCTGCGGTCTTCATCAGCCGGACCATGCGCGCCCGCTCCATGACCGGCCGCGAGAGCGAGGTATCGGGTTCCACGATGAGCTCCGACAGTGGCACGTCCAGCGATTTCTGCCACTTGTGGAGGTCGCTCAACCGAATGTCTGTCGACTCCTGTTCCTGAAGTCGCAGCTGTCGGACATCCACACCCGTTTGCCGCGCCACGCTGCGGAGCGATGCACCTTGCTGGAGCCGTACCGTGCGAATGCGGTGCATCTGCATTTTCGGTTCGAACGCCGCTTGTTGGGGTTTGCGGGATGTTGTTCTTGGGGAAGTTGTTTCTTGTGGCCCTGCTTTGGGGGGGGCAGCTTCCCGAGTGTTGGGGCCGGCCGCAATTACGTCGGTCGGCATCGTTAAGTAGTCTACCGTTGCCATTATGCCTGTCCTCTTCTTTGCCTCTTCCGGTTCGCGCAGCAATAAATATGCCACTTAGACGCGCCGAAGGACTCAAGAGTTCCTGGATTATGGCGATTTTTTCGGATTTGACGGGTTGGGCGCGTTGGCAGCTGAGAATGTGGCAGCTGTGAATGCCGAATGATGAGGATGGAGTGAACGCCCTCTGGCCGAATTCCAAACGCCCCCGCCGTGTGAAACGCTTACACCGTCTGCGAGGAAGAATGCACCGCGCCGTCTATCTGCAACCCCGTCTATCTGCAACCCCGTCTATCTGCAACGCTGCCTATCGGCAACGCTGCGGTGAAGTCATCGAGTTGGCACGTCGAGTATTCCCGGCTGGGAATGAGTGATTATCGCGGCGCGGTCCCCTCGCGGCGCGGTTCCCTCGAGTGGTCATGGGGGACGCTTATCGAGTGGCGGCGTCACGGACGTTCCCAGCCCCGAGGATCGTTGGCGATTTTGGGCCAGACATTTGCGGCCCCGGCGACGGTGGCTCGGCAACCTGAGTGACCTGCACGGCTTGGCTTCGGGAGCCGCTGCGGTCGAGGTCTTCCATGGCGGTGCGGCGGATCATTTGGATACCACCTTGTTGTGCGTGAGCGTCTTGAAGCTGTTCGCCCCATTTTGCCAGCCGATCCAATAGGTGGGGGCTGAGCGTCTTGCGGGGCATTTCCGCACGCGCCATCACCAGTTGCTTGTCGTACCGCAATTTCCATAACCGGCGGATTTCCGCCTCATGAATCTCGGTTCCCTCTTCCTGCACAAAGAGCACATCGCCGGTGGTAAGCGTGACTGCGGTCTGTACGGCTGCCGTCTGGCCCTGACGCGACTGTTGCCGCGCGACGCGCAACTGCGGGTACTGCAGTGCCAGCTCGTGAGCAATCTCCTCGGTTTGATCGGTGGAGGCGTCGTCCACAATCAGGATCTCGAAGCGCGACGTGATGTCCGGCAGCAGTTCGAGCAATCGATGTATGTCACGGGCCAGCGTATTTTGCGCATTGTGCACGGGCAGAACGATACTCAGGGAGAGGTCCACTTGATCACCTGCTGGGTATTTGGGAGCGGGTTGAGGTGAGGTCCGTAACAACCGTTCAGCGGTCCTCCATCGCAGGCGGCAGTCTACATTAACCGCCGCGACCGCCTCGATTCTGTTTCCTGGCAGTTGCGTGCCCCTTGGCACTGCTAAACCGGTCAATGTTGCATTGGCTTTAGTTGCCTTGCCCTAAACTCTACTGCTTCTGCTTTGGCGGACACTGGCATGTCCTGTGTGGTGTGTAGCTCGAACCGGTCGAGCCACAAAAAGCCGTCTATTTGAATTTCACCGTTCGGGTTCATCGGCGCATCGAACGGTGAAACTGCAACTTTGCCCAGCTGAACCCTGTTGTATAACGCGTGACGTCCACACCGGTTGCACCGTGTACGCCGGCCCTGTGTGCGCCGGTAGAGAGCGTGTCGCATGTAGCGGTTGTCCGGGTTGTGTCG
The DNA here is from genome assembly GCA_024277285.1 of Planctomycetota bacterium. Next base: position 21,481 of record JAJRVM010000010.1, on the reverse strand, counting down.
CACGGCGGCGGCGACGCCTCGCGGTTCCTCAACCGTGTGCCACTTGCTATCGTTGAATTGAGTAAACGAGCGAGCTGGGATCTGCTGCGGATGTCTTGCGCACGACTACGGAATATCGAGTTGACGTCATCCCGGCTTTCGCGTTGTGACACCACGGTCGGGTACCTGAAACCACTCGTCATGAAACCTTGTAGTGAGAAAACCTCATGAGTCATGAAGCAAGATTCGCGGCATTGGAACTTGAATTGCCTCCGGCGCCACAACCGATGGGTCTGTACAAGCCGATCGTCATGGGTGGCGACCTGGCTTACCTTTCCGGCCACGGGCCCTTGCTTGAGGATGGTTCATTGATGGTCGGGTGTGTTGGCAAGGACGTGGATCAACAGGCCGGCTACGTGGCAGCGCGCCGAACGGGCCTGGCGATGTTAGCAACGTTGCGCAATGCGCTGGGCAGCCTGGACCGAGTTCGCCGCGTCGTCAAGGTAATGGGACTCGTCAACGCCGTGTCCGGATTTGACCAGCAGCCTGCCGTGATCAACGGCTGCAGCGAGTTGCTGGCGGAAGTATTTGGCCCTGACGACGGAGTGGGCGTGCGCAGTGCCGTGGGGGCTGCCTCCTTGCCCGGTGGCATGACCGTCGAGGTGGAAGCAATCTTCGAGATTGTCCCCGCCCAATGATGCACTCTACAACTCGCACTCGGTTTCTTCCACCTCGATCTCATACGGCTCGACACTTTCGGGGCCATTGCCGGTGTCCAGGTAGGTCGCGTGTGCTTGGTCTTCCGACGCATGTTGAAGCGCCATGTGCAGTCGCTTGAACAGTTCTTCGGCATCGTCTTCCTGTTGGCCGATGACGACGCTGGCCACCACCGCGACAGGGAGCGGGTTGTCTAGGGGGAAGAATCGGGTTTTCGTGAGTATCTGCCGGATGCGTTCGATCGGCATCAGTGCATCATCCGGCGTCACGTCGCACGAGAACCAAGCGAACTGCCCTTTTTCGACTTTGAGGACACGGCGGTCTTTGCGCACCTGGCTCTTGATCCGAACGAACACTTTCTCCAACAACCGATCGCTCGTCGCATCGTCCAGTTCGCAATCGCTCAGATCGATCTTGATTCCAGACATGCTCGGTGCCTCGTCACTCAGGTCGCTGTGACGCCAAGTGTCGAGTTGGTGGCTCAGTGTCTTTTCGGGCGACTGTGACTCGGCTTCAACGACCGGGTTGCTGAGCGTGAGAACGATCTCTTTCGGTGCGGTTTCTTGGGCCGAAGACGAGAGTGGTGGGTTCGTCTGCTCGGGGGGTGTATCGGTTGCCGCCAACAGTTCCACACCGTTTCCTGCTCGCGTGACGACCTTGGCCGTTTTCCCCGCGGTCGGTTCGGGCGGGCTGGGAGCGTTGGACGCTGACGGCGTATCGGACGTCGCTGACGGTCCATTGGTTGCGGCGGCGGGGAGATTGGGAGCACCGCTTCCGCGCGGTTCGGGTTCCGGTTCCTCTATTGTTCGTGATGGCGCCAAATTCAGGTAGACTCGTTCGACCGTCGGTCGAGCGTCGGGGCGCAAATGGCCCAGCGCGATAGGTTGCAGCACGATTGCTCGCTCGACGTCCGACCACCGCTGGGGCCCACGTCCCAACAACAGCGCAGCGGCGAAGCCCAGCATCAGATTGATGATAGCAATGCCGATGATAACGGTCATCGCGAATGTAGCGCTGTACATCGTCTGGTCGCCCCCCTGCGAGCCCGAGCACGTGGATATTGACGCTACAAATGTAGGTCACGACCCGCACCGCGTGAGGAACGACGCCTGCCTCCGTTTTGGGCAATGTTAGCCGCTTTGGGGATTGGCGATTGCGTCGAAACGGAGGCAGGCGTCGTATTCAGGAGGCAGGCGTCGTATTCAAAATCCCTGTGCTCGGACGACGGGCGGGGAGGCGGGCGCGGGAGCCGACCGATGCGCGATGTCGACGTGGCCGGTGGCCGGGCCCTTGGCCAGGGCTGAACCCTCGGGTTGTGCGGGCCGAGCTTGCTGTTGAGATTCGGCGGCCAGGTGTTGGAGCAAATCGGTTGAGGGGTGCTTGATCACCACCACACGACTGGTGCCGTCAGGCTGCCGTACAACGCAGATCATTTCGCTCTGTCCAAGGGCTGATGCTCCTTGGGCGGACGCTGGTATCCGCTGGGCAGCCGGGCTAATCGCAACTGGCCCGCCAATCTGAGTTAACGCATCGGTCGTCGGTGGTATCCCTACGACGCCCCCGCCCGTTGCCGGATTGGGGCGAGTGGTTTCGGCGAGGTAGATCTCGCGCAGCCCGATCCCCTCCAATGCCAAATGGATGGTCGGCAGTCCGGCGTAGATGCCGTGATCTTCTTGCAGATCAGCGGCATTGCATATCCCGATAATTCGGCCATCGGTCGTAAAAAGTCCACCACCGCTGCGACCTTCCACCGGGTGTCCCTGAATCTCGATGTTCGGCGGACCAACGTAGCGATCGACGGCCGAAATAGTACTAACGCGCACCGTCGGGTCTGCGCCATGGTCACAGCCGACACTGAAAATGGATTCGCCCGGTCGGGGGTGGTACGTCGGAGTTGCGACCTTCATGGGAGTCACGGAGACATCCGGACGGATGCTAACCAGTGCGAAGTCCCGCTGTTCGCATTCGTAAACCAATAGATGACCAGTTACTGGACCGCGCGTACCGGCGGCGAATAACTCGACCAGGATTTGTCCCTTACCCTGGGATTCCCGGAAGATGTGGCCGCAGGTGAGTACCAGTGCCTCATTGCCGTGGACATCAATAATTGTGCCCGTGCCCTTTGACAGGCCGGTTGGATCCGACACTTGCAGCCGCACGGTCGCTTGCAGGGCAAGTTGATGTGCCACAGTGGGTGGGCTCTGGGCCGCCAGGGGAACGGTGCGAGCGGTTGCTGCCGGAGGGACTGTTGCGGGAGGAGCCGCCGTTGTTCTGCCACCGGTCATGGGAACGCTATCAAATGGTGGGTTGCCACGAGGCGGCTGGTTGGCGAGCGGAACGGTGTGGGGCCGAGCGGGGTGAATGGGGGGCAACACTTGGCGGTCGGGCGATTGGCCCCGGATGTTACTGTATGCGGGAGATGCACCGCCGCCGGGTGATGGGGCAGCGTAGCCCGCCTGATGATACATCTGAATGAGTCGGTCGTAGCTTGTGGCGCCAACCACGCGCTCGACTTCCCGGCCATCTCGGATCAATACGAAACAGGGAATCGGTCCGATGCCGAACTGCCGGGCAAGGTCAGGGCTTCGGTCAATGTTGATGCGACGGACGGGATACCCGCCTTCTTCGAGTCGTTCGAGCGTTGGCTCCATACCGCGACACGGAACGCACCAGTCGGCGGAAAAGTCGAGCAGGATCAGGTCGCTGCTTCCGGTAAGCGCAGCGGCCAGCACGAAAGCGTGAAGTGACACCATCGTTTCCCTCCATGGATTCGATGTGCGATTACGTCGAGTGACCGGGTACAGCGGGCATTCGTGCCCAGGGAACGATCACTGCAATCCTTGCTGAGTCGTTCCCGCCGGGTTTTTTTGGCCTGGGTCTGAGGCTGCGACACTTTGGCGATGATTGGAAAATCTTACAAGAGCAGTTTTCCCAATTTTGCCATCGCCGCCATCGCCGAGCACTATCTGCCCCTCAGAACGACTGCCGATGGGCAGCCCCAGTGCCAATAGAGCGGCGAGTGGCACTGGCTGAGCGAGCGTTTCCTGCAGCACATGCTGCCGCGTGGGTTTCACAACAAAAGACGCTACGGATTTTGGAGCTATCGCGTGAGAACCGAGAACCTCGCGCTGATCCGCTGCCAGATGGGCGTGGCGCCGGTGGTGTTGGACATGCTCTGGGAGGATATGGCGGCGGCGTTGGACGTCTGGCCGAGCAGGCGGCGGCCATTCGAGAGTGCCTCGCCGTTTAACCGCTACGCCAGAGCCGCGGTGTGTCGAGCTTGCATGTGGCATCGCGGTACGGTTCGAGGCAGTGTGACGGCTTCCTTACGCTCCCGTCAGCGGCGGCGGCGTGCGCGCTGCAGGACGGCGAGTTGGGGCGTATCCGCATCCAAAGACACGCTTCTGCGCCACGCCGGGGCAGGCCGGTGCCGTTGGCAAGCGGGGGCGCGTTATGCAAACGCCACCGTTCAGCGCGCATCCCGCCAGAGCATCCTGAAAAAGTCCCCTGCACCCACATTGCGCCATGCAAGCGTACTATTCCAATACATGATGTCCGGTATTCAACCCCGCTTTTTCAGGATACTCCTCTGGGATTGCGGTTAACCGCATCTGCTAAACAAATCAACAACAGCCAGGCCAGTCTCGGTCTGCCTAGTAAATCGGCTTTCTGGTCCGCCCTGCCTCGTCCCCCCGCGCGGGCCGCAGCTGTTGGCGAACGATTCCAGGCGCGACCGTGTCTGAGGTGGGGAATGCCGCCACTACGCGCGAACGGTCTGCGTGTACTACAATGTTGCGATTGTGCCTGCGCCCGGCGAAACCTCTGGTAAACGGGGGGATCGGGTGGGGCCTGACGTGTGGCTTTTTTGAGCCGAGTGAGGAAGTGACCATGTCTCAGCGAAAACTGCTTGTAACCTCCGCGTTGCCCTACGCGAACGGTCCGATTCACATTGGCCATCTGGTGGAATACATCCAGACCGATATCTGGGTGCGTTTTCAGAAACTGCGTGGCCATCGCTGCATTTACGTCTGTGCGGACGACACGCACGGAACGGCCATTATGATTCGCGCTCGGCAAGAGGGGCGAAGCGAAGAGGAGATGATTGCCGAGATGCAGCAGGCGCACGTGCGCGATTTCCAGGCATTTGACATCGAGTTCGACAACTACGGTAGCACGCATAGCCCGGAAAACCGGCGGTTTTGCGGTGAGATTTGGCAGGCGATGCGTGAGCGCGATCTGATTGTCGAAAAGGACGTCGACCAGCTATTTGATCCTGCGGCTGGTACGTTTTTGGCCGATCGCTTTGTCAAAGGGAAGTGCCCGAAGTGCCAATCGCCGGACCAATACGGCGACAACTGTGACAAGTGTGGATGCGCTTATCGAGCGACCGAGCTCATCGAGCCGGTCAGCACGCTCTCGGGCGCTGCGCCGGAGTTGCGCAGTGCGCGCCATCTGTTTGTGAAACTGGAAGAATTGCACGAATTCCTGGCCGAGTGGACGCAGTCGGGCGACCATTTGCAGACCGAAGTAGCCAATTATTTAAAAGGGCACTTTTTGAACGAGCCGTTGCGCGACTGGGATGTATCGCGTCCCGCTCCCTATTTCGGCTTCGAGATTCCCGACAGTCCCGGAAACTATTGGTACGTCTGGTTTGATGCTCCGATTGGCTACATGGCATCGACGCAACAATGGTGCGATCGGCATGGCGAGCAATTCGACGATTGGTGGCGGAGTGAGGATGTCGAGATACATCATTTCATCGGCAAAGACATTACCTATTTCCACACGCTCTTCTGGCCAGGGATGCTCAAGAGTGCTGGTTTCTCGCTGCCGACGCGCGTTCGTATCCATGGGTTCCTGACGGTAGCAGGCGAGAAAATGTCGAAATCCAAGGGTACGTTCGTGATGGCGGAAACGTATTCGCGGCACTTGGATCCGGCCTACTTACGCTACTACTATGCGGCCAAGCTTGGAGCCAAGCTGGACGATATCGATATGAACTTGGACGAGTTCGTTGCCAAAGCGAATGCCGATCTGGTCGGCAAGGTGGTGAACCTGGCCAGCCGATGTGCGAAGTTCGCGCACGTCACGGGATTGTCGGCATCCTATCCCGAGGACGGTGGCCTGTTCCGTCGCGCGGCCGAGCAAGGCGATGAGATCGCGGCCGCTTACGAAGCGGGCGAATACAGCCGGGCGATGCGATTGATCATGGAGTTGGCGGATCAAGCCAATCCTTACGTGGAAGCGGCCGAGCCGTGGAAGTTGGCCAAGGATCCGGAGAAAACGCAAGAGTTGCAGGACGTCTGCAGTGTGGCGCTCAATCTGTTCCGACAACTGGCCATCTATCTGGCGCCGGTGCTACCGAAGTTAGCCGCCCAAACCACTCAGCTACTGGGCAAGCCGATCGAGCATTGGGGCGAGGCCAAGGAGCCGCTGACCGGGACACCGGTCGCTCGCTTCAAGCATATGTTGAAACGTGTGGACAAAAAGGACGTGATGAAAATGATTGAAGAAAGCAAAGAACACTCGGCAGACGAGCAGGCAGATTCGCCAGCATCATCGGCAAGTCCGACGCTGCTCGACGAGCCTCTAGCGGCCGAGTGTACCATTGACGAATTTGTCAAAGTAGACCTTCGCGTGGCGCGCGTTCTGGCCGCCGAAGATGTGCCCGAAGCACGTAAGCTGCTCAAGTTGACGCTTGGTCTGGGAGGTGACGAAACGCGCACCGTGTTTGCCGGGATCAAGCAGGCGTATGAGCCCGACCAGTTGGTTGGCCGCTTGGTGGTGATGGCCGCCAATCTGGCGCCGCGCAAGATGAAGTTCGGCGTTAGTGAAGGAATGGTCCTGGCATCCGGACCCGGTGGCAAGGATGTGTTTCTGCTGAGTGTCGAAGAGGGATCCGAACCAGGACAGCGCGTGCACTAGCGGTTTGTCGCAGTATGGACTGTTGCGTAGAGTGCCACATGTGCCGCTACCGAACGTGGACAATCTGTGAACGGCGATGTTCCAGCAGCGTCCAGCTTGGATTGTGACTGGAGCCCGCGCCGGTGTTCAAAAACCCGAGGTTGCTGTGAGTCAAATTGACGTGCATTCAATCGATGCCATCAACTCGCAAGGGGACGGATTGCGCGTCGAGTTTTTTCGAGCGGGCTCGCGCTGGGCGCACCGCTTGCTGGCGTTCGAACGTGGTGTGGTTCGGCCATTGCTGGAATCGATCGAGGGGGACGAGACGCAGGCGTTTCCTCCCAGCCCAGTGTTGCAGCAGTGTGACCCGAGTGGAGCGATGTTGCTGTTGATCGGTATGGCCGGGAAGAACCACTGGTCGGTCGGAGTTGAGGCATTTCCCGATCGTCGTACGGTGCGAATGGACGTCGCATGTCGCAGTCAGCCTTGCAGTCTGGGGCAGCTTGGCAGTTGTTACCGGCTGCTAATGCCTCGGCCGTTGGGCGAGTCGGGGGGGCTACTGGTTGTGGCGGGAGCGTATCAATATGAGCTGGTTCCGCAGAGAATTGACCAGATTGAGTCGGCGGAGGTCGTCGTTTCGACCAGTGATCGCGTCATGGTCCAGGCTGCCATCGCCCCCTCGGTGCGTACACAGCGATGGTGTTACGAGTTTCAGCAAACGGCACGGCGGCCTTGATTTCGCGGTTGTGGGTCGCGAGAATATCGCAATGTGATGCGGCACTCTGTGCCGCGTGTGTGACGTCGCGCACGACTTTTGCAGAATTGCGGAAGGGCCGTTTTGGGCCCCGGCCCGATACTCTGGCATTGTTGCCTTGCGCATGATGGCCGCGTTCGGCGGCCCAGGGCGCCGATTGTTTTGTTCTTCGAGGGAAACACCAAGCCATGGTCTTTGGACATATTCACAAGTTGCAGCAAGAGTATACGGATAAATTCGTTTCGGTTGACGATCAGTCGCCCGAGCTGCACCGCTTCAAGGGGCTTACCGGGACAGTGAAAACGGTCAACATGAGTGGCCGGGCCCTGGTCGAGTTTACCGGCAACGAGAATATCGGGTGGTACGATATTGATGTCGATTTCTTGAAAGTGATCGATCCGCCAATCGAAACGGAAAAGCCCTCCGTACCGGCTGCTAAGAAAACCGCCGTCAAAAAGGCTCCGGCTCCACCCAAGGATGCTGCCCCGAAGCCAGAAACCCCGAAGCCAGAAACCCCGAAGCCAGAAACCCCGAAGCCAGGAGCTAAGCAAGCAGGAGCTAAGCAAGCTTCGTCATCGGCAGGTGGCGAATCGGTCGCGGATATCCTTGCCGCTGCACGCTCCGGAGCAGCCGCGCCGGCCAAAGAGTCCGCCAAGAAGCCAGCCAAGGACGCGCCTGCTGATAAACCGGTTGCAGCCAAAGCCTCTGTTGGCAAGGGTCAGCAAGGGATGAGTGTCGAGGACATCATGGCGGCAGCGCGGGGGCAGGTTCCGGCGACGACCCGTGCCAAGCCGGCTTCCGCGGCAGCGGCCACCGAGGCCAAGACGGATCCTGACCAGTTGAGCGTTGCCGAGATCCTTGCGGCAGCTCGGAAGCCGAAGTCAGCCGGCGAGTCCGGGGATGTCACGGCGGCGATGGAAAAGGGGCGTGGCAAGAAGGGGAATGCCGATACGGCGAAGCCTGCCGCGAAAGCGGCTCCCAAAGCGATGAGTGTGGCGGACATCCTTGCGGCCGCGCGTGGTAATGCGTCTGCCGGCGAAGCCACAGCGAAAGAGCCCGCCGAACCCGCATCGTCCGCAGCCACGCCCGCTCCTTCGGCTGCCGCTTCCACACCTGCGGCGCAAGCCGATCCCAAGACGATGAGCGTCGCTGATATCTTGGCTGCCGCGCGCGCGAATACGCTTCCCGGGACCACCGCATCATCGTCGGCGCCCGCAGACCAAGATGACGCTGCGCCAGCGCCCGCTCCGTCCGCTGCCGCTTCCAAACCAGCAGCACAAGCGGATCCCAAGACGATGAGCGTCGCTGATATCTTGGCAGCTGCGCGCGCGAATACGCCTCCGGGAGCCACCGCATCATCGTCGGCGCCCGCGGATCAAGATGACGCCCAGTCATCGCCAACCCAGTCATCGCCAGGCAAGACCGACGTGGCCGCCGGCGCGTTGCCGACCGAAGTGGCGGATATCGTGGCGTATTGCCGTCGTGTGGATGCGTAGCGGGTTGCAGGAGGACATGCGAAAAGCACTTTCGTTAGTGCAGAAATCAGGGTGTCTTGAGCGATTCCTCTTGAGCGATTCCTCTTGAGCGATTCCTCTTGAGCGATTCCTCTTGGGCGAATTATCGTCAGGCTCCAGCAACTTGAAACGTATTCCGGTCTGACTGAATTGTGTGCTTTCAGCTGTGGCGATTTACCGAACAACCGACGGCGCGAGAATAGCGAGAGTGATTCCATGACGACAGTGACGCAGCCGGCACCCAAATACGAACTGGCGAGCTACAAACCGCTCGACAACGCCACGCTGACCGAGCGAATCAATGCGGTGCGCGCCCAATTTGGCTCGGAGCTACTGATCTTGGGGCACCATTACCAGCAGGATGATGTGATTGCGCTGAGCGATTTGCGTGGCGACAGCTATCAGCTGAGCAAGATGGCGGCGTCGAACAGTGATTGCCGCATCATTGTGTTTTGCGGCGTGCATTTCATGGCGGAGACGGCCGATATTCTTGCCAATCGTCCCGAGAAAGTGGCGCAACGAGATGGGCAGCGCGTGCGAGTGATTCTGCCCGATCTTGCCGCCGGGTGTTCCATGGCGGACATGGCGGCCATCGAGCAAGTCGAAGCAGCGTGGGATGCGTTGGGGGAGGTCATTGACACGGAGGACGTGACGCCGGTGACGTACATCAATTCGGCTGCTTCGCTGAAGGCGTTTTGCGGTCGGCATGGTGGAATCATCTGCACGTCCAGCAATGCCGAGCAGGTGCTCCAATGGGCCTTTGCGCGCAGGAGTCGTGTGCTGTTCTTTCCTGATCAGCATTTGGGTCGCAATACGTCGTTGCGGATGGGCATAACCAACCAGCAGATGCCGGTCTGGGATCCGTACGCCGACGAACTTGGTGGTCTTGACGAAGCGACGATTGCCAACAGTAAGGTTGTCTTATGGAAGGGGCATTGCAGCGTGCACCAAGTTTTTCGCGCGGAGCATGTGCATCAGTTTCGTCAGCGCGTGCCTGAGATCAACATTCTGGTCCATCCGGAATGCCCTCAGGAAGTAAACGATCTGGCCGATGTTTCCGGGTCGACCGGGAAGATCATTACGACGATCCAGAACGCGCCGGCTGGGTCCAAATGGGCGATCGGCACGGAACTGCATCTCGTCCAACGGCTTAAGGATGAGTTTCCGGATTTGGAAATTCACTTTCTGTCGCCCGTTATTTGCATGTGTGCCACGATGTATCGAATCGATCTCGCACACCTTTGCTGGTGCCTCGAAAACCTAGCCGCAGGGACCCCGGTTAACACGATCGAGGTCGATGCGCAGACCGGCGAATGGTCGTTGATTGCGTTGCAACGCATGTTGGCGGTGTCGTAGGTTGCGGCCGGCTCGGGTCGTAGCGGTTGTTTGGTTTAGCTAAAGTCTGCCGGCTTGGGGTGACGATAGAGGTTGCGTGTATCGAGTGGTTTCCCGTCGCACCCAATTTCTTGTCTGGTAGATCTCGATGAACAAGCCAACCGCTCCCATCCCGTCAAGCGATTCGGCCGAGACGCTTGCCTTTGATTGTTTGCCGGCCTATTCGCGCAGTCTCCTGAAGATCAGTGTGCCGGTGACGGTCACGCTGGCCAGCGACAAACGGCCCATTAGCAACATCATGGAGTTGGTGCCCGGTTCGATATTGCAATTCGAGAAGATGTGCGACGAAATGCTCAGTCTGGAAGTGGGTGGGCACCGCGTGGCCCAAGGGGAAACGGTCAAGGTCGGCGATAAATTCGGATTGCGGCTCACTTCGATGGTGCTGCCCGAAGAACGATTTGCAAGCGTCATCGGCAAGAAAACGGACTCTCTCAGCCAATAGCGCGCAATTCGGTTTGTCTGCAACCAACTCGGTTTGTCTGCGACGGTTTGTTGGCGACACTGCAGGCTACTCTTGAACCTCCTGTCCTTTTCCGCTGGCTGACAGGAGTTCCGAGATGCTCAGCCGCAGGTGGTCCCGATTCTTGTCGATTTGCCGGTTGATTTTGACGACCAGTTTGGGTCGCCGCTTGGCGATCTCATCCTCAAGTACCTCGCGCACGCTGGCGCTCAGTTTCTTGACCAGAGGTCCATGAAGCTGGCTGATCCGGTTCAACCGAAATTCCTTGACGTAGAGTTCTGCGTTGCGAACAACGGGATCGAGTTCCAGGTCGGGAATGGCCTGAGAGGTATTGATGCGTGCGGCCAAGTCACACTGCAGGGTCAGCCGCAGGTCGGCATCCGCATCGGCGCTGAGACTGACCAACTGGACGCCTTGTTGCCATTGTGCGAGCCGACCGAAGGTGTGCACTTTCACGTCGCAGATGATATCGAATGCCATCCGGTCGTTTGGCAGCATGCGGACGTTTTCCAGTCGCACTTGAAACTGCTGGATCGGGTCGAGCAGGTCGATGCGGTACCGTGTCCAAGTGCCGTGGTTTACCAACTTACGCGTACGATGCGTCTTGAGCCGCAGTCCCTCGCGCTTAATATACAGGCCGCGCACCACCTCCTTGGTCTTTCCCCATTTCTTCTCGTTCTGGTAGTTATGAGGAATCGCCTCACGCACTAGGGTGGTAACGAGTTTCTGAAACGACTCGCTGACCGCCAAGACGGCCGCCGGTTCGCTGCAATGTGCCGAAGTACTCAGCGAAGCGAGCAGCAGCGTTGCTCCCAGAACAATCTGGTGCTGTCGTGGTTTTCGCATCAGTCTACTCACGGTATGTTTTTGTTCGTGGGCTTGTGGCGCCCGTGGTGGATCCCGCAAATACGCATGTTCAATCATACGCACTCACGGTCTTTTGGTTCTTTCAAAGCGAGTGGTGTGGCGTCTTGGATCTCGGTGGCCGAGCCGGTCCGAATCGGTCGTGTCATTCGATTTTAGCCGCGTTCTGCTTGCGTATCGCGCCTCCCCGCGTCCCCTCTCACGAGGATCAACGCGAGTGAAAACCGTGCCATCAAAAGCTAGCAGACACTTTCTGTTATCGTCCGATCCACCGCCGGTTCGTGCGTTGTATCGAGCTCTTTTCGCGTAACGGTTCATGCCGTTCAAGTCAAAACGGACTCGCCACGGCGACCGAGCAACGATTGCCCAGCTGCAAGTGGCGTCCAGCTTGAAAGACGAGCGGCCGGTATTGGAGCAAACCGCGTCGTCATTCGGTCTCTGCAAAGCGACGTAATCAATGGAGAATTTGGCCTTCGACTGATGAATGACGAATGCTCTTCCATCGGACGACCTGTACAGGGTCGCGTTCTGAATGGCATTCGTGCTTCGGACTTCGCCTTTTCTTGGTCATTGGGTATTTCGTCATTCGTGATTGATCGGCGGCCGTTGGGCGGCTAAGTGGCGCAGTCCCGTCAGTTGTTCTGCTCCACCGCTGAGCACGATGTTGGGCCCTGTCGACAACGTGAAAAGGCCGTTAAGATGGGTCTTCTTGGCGGCTTATTTCGATGCGGCAGGCCCATGGAATTTAGGGCTATAACCACGGCAGGCTTACTGATGATTCTGATCATCGATAACTACGATTCCTTCACCTACAATCTTGTGCAGCGGCTTGGCGAGATTGACGCGGCGCTGGACATTCAGGTACACCGGAACGACTGTATCACGTTGGCCGAGATTGAAGCGAAGCGGCCAAGCCATCTCATTGTTTCTCCAGGGCCTTGTACACCCAGCGAGGCAGGGATTTCGGTGCAATGCGTGCGGTATTTTTTGGGCAAGCTGCCGATTCTGGGAGTTTGCCTGGGGCACCAGTCGATTGGCCAGGCGACCGGCGGCGAGATCGTTCGCGCTGCCGACTTGATGCATGGCAAGACCGATTCCATCTATCACGATGACAAGGGGCTGTTTGCCGGGTTGCAGAACCCGTTCATCGCGACGCGCTATCACAGTCTGGTTATCAAGCCTGGAACGGTCAGTCAGGATTTCGACGTGACGGCATGGGCAAACACGCAAGCGGGTGGGCGCGAGATTATGGCGGTGCGTCACAAGCGGTTTCCCGTCGAAGGATGGCAGTTTCATCCGGAGAGTTTCTTGACCGAGTGTGGCCATCAGTTGTTGTCGAGATTTCTTGAGCAAAACAAGGCACCATGATCAGTATCGCTGAAGCTCGTTCGAGTGTCTTGCAGTGGGCATGGACGAAATCACTTGTGCGCCGACCGCTGCTTCGTTCGCCAGGTTTGGTGTTGGCTGAAAACGTTGTCAGTGACATCGATTCGCCACCTTTCGATAAATCTCTGGTGGATGGGTTTGCGGTGTGCGATGGTGACCAAATCAGAGGCGGAACGGAGTTGGAAGTGATCGCGCGAGTGACTGCGGGGATGGTCCCGAGTGTTGCCGTGCGGCCGGGGACTGCGGTGCAAGTGATGACGGGAGCACCGATACCCGAGGGGGCGGACGCGGTCGTAATGGTCGAACAGACGAGTGACGATGCGTTGTCGATCAAAGAGGGGATTCGGATCGACGCCGAGCAAGTTGTGGCGGGGCAGAATGTGATGCGACGTGGTGCCGCCATGACCCGTGGTACCGTCGTATTGCCGAGGGGACATGTTGTTCGCGCCGTCGATGTTGGGTTGTTGGCCGAGGTGGGATGTAGTGACGTATCGGTGATCGAGCCAGCGCGCGTCGCGGTATTGTCGACTGGCGACGAACTGATCGACGCGCGGCACATGCCCGGAGTCGGGGCGATTCGCAACAGCAATGGCCCACTGCTCTGTGCGCTGGCCGAATCGCTGCATGCGAAAGTAACTAACTTGGGAATCGTGCGTGACCAATTGGACGCGTTGGGGCAAGCCATCGATGACGGTTTGCAACACGATCTGCTGGTGTTGTCCGGGGGAGTCTCGGCGGGAGTTCGTGATCTGGTGCCCCAGGTGTTGCAGCAACGTGGGGTGGAGCAGGTTTTCCACAAAGTGCATCTCCGGCCGGGAAAACCAATGTGGTTCGGGCAATATCGTGACGGTAACCACCGCTGCCTGGTGTTTGGCTTGCCGGGGAATCCGGTTGGCAGTCTGGTCTGTTTCCAGCTGTTTGTCGCGCCAGTGCTGCGCACGCTGTGTGGACATGAGCCGGCGGTTGTTCCACTCCAAGATGGGCGGATGGCGGTGACGCACCAGCACCAGAGCGATCGGCCAACCTACCACCCGGCTCGGGTCGAGTGGTGTGGTGGGCGTGGCGAAGTGACGCCAATCCCTTGGCAAGGTTCGGCCGATCAACGGGCTATTGCCCAAGCCAATGCCCTGGTCTTCTTTCCGCCAGGCAAACGCCAATTCACGGCGGGCGAAGCGGTCCAGGTGGAAGTTCTTGAGAGTTGAGAGTCCAGAGTTGAGAGTCCAGAGTTGAGAGTTCAGAGTTGAGAGTTGAGAGTTCAGAGTTGAGAGTTGAGAGTTCAGAGTTGAGAGTTCAGAGTTCAGAGTTCAGAGTGGGGAGTCCAGAGTGGGAGAGTGGGAGAGTGGGAGAGTGGGAGAGTGGGCTTGCGGAGTGTTTTTCGTGATGAACGCAGATCGGTGTTCAGCAGCGGTTCCTTTCCCTCGATGCGTTGTTGGCGGCTTCATTTCCGTGAGCGGCTACGTTGAGTCAGCTCAAAATTAAGTCAGCCCAGAATTAGGCACTCGCGAGTCAGTCACCAAGAATTCACGGATGCGTTGATATGGCCAAGAGACGATCGGATCGTGCCAGACTGCTGCAGCAAAGCCGGCGGCCGCCAGCCGCCCACGACTCACCGGCCGCGCGGGATGGTGAATCGTTGCCGCAAGACGCCGCTACGCGGCGTTGGCTGCCCTTTTGGTTAGCGCTGTTGGGTGGGGTGTTGCTGTGGGCGGCCTTACCGCCACTGGGTTGGTGGCCGTTGGGATGGTGTGCGCCGATCAGTTGGCTGGTCTTGGTCCGAATGGGAAAACTCCCAGGCGGCCGACCTTACTGGGGAGTTTACTTCGCATCGTTCCTTTTTTGGGTCTTGACGTTACAAGGCATCCGCTTGGCCCATTGGGCGAACTACTTCGGTCTGGTGGCGCTGTCAGGTTACCTGGCGATCTATTTGCCATTGTCTATTGCGGTCGCTCGAGTTGCTTGCCATCGGTGGCGTCTGCCCATGCTCATCGCCGCACCGATAGCGTGGGTTGGTTGGGAAGTGGCCCGCGCGTATGGGCCATTGGGTTTTTCAATCGCGTTGCTCGGGCAAACGCAAGTGAAACGGTTGGCGCTGATTCAAGTGGCCGATCTGTTCGGGCCGTACACGGTCAGCTTGGTGATCATGTTTGCGGCCTCTTGTGCCGTGAGTATGATGCCGCTCGAACGTCGCCGTTGGGTGTGGTGGCCGGCATTGCCGTTGGTGGCGTCGGTCGCGTTGACCTGGGGTTACGGCCAGTATCGGCTCAACCAGCCGCTGCCGGAGAATACACGTGCGCCACTGCGTGTTGCGCTGATCCAGGGGGCGATTGACACGGTGTTTGATGGCGCTGCCGATCGCTCCTGGAAGACGTTCGAGCAGTACCTGGAGCTAACGGATCACGCCGTCAAACAATACCCGCCATTGGATTTGGTCGTTTGGCCGGAGACGATGCTGCCTTTGCCTGACGTGCTGATAGACGAAGGTGCGACACCCAGGATCGAGCCGCCTTTGGATCGACAGAGAATCGACGATTTTCGACGTGTCCATCAGCAGCTTGTGCGGAACGAAGTGCGACGCATTAACGAACCGGTCGCCACGCCGACGGAGGACGCGGGTAGCGAGCGGCGCCCGACCAGTTGGATTTTTGGGGTTGCCGTGTGGCAGTTGGGTGACTATTCGACGCGGCGTTACAATGCAGCAGAGTTGGCGGACTCGCAAGCGACGATCGTGGGCCGCTACTACAAAATGCATCCAGTGATTTTTGGCGAGTATGTGCCGTTTGGGGGAGTTGTCCCGGCGCTCTACAAGTTCTTCCCCTTGCCGAGCGGACTGACACCGGGGCGTGAGCCGGTGGCATGGGAGCTTAACGGCTTGACGTTATCGCCGAGCGTTTGTTTCGAGAGTACGATGCCACATCTGATGCGCTGGCAGGTTGCCGAGTTGACGCGTCGTGGCACGGCGCCTGATGTGTTGGTCAACTTGACCAACGACGGCTGGTTTTGGGGATCCAGCATTCTCGATCTGCAGCTTGACTGCACTCGGATGCGCGCGGTGGAACTGCGCCGGCCCCTGTTGATCGCGGCCAATACCGGTTTTTCGGCCTGGATTGATGGCAATGGTGCGGTCTTGGCGAAAGGGCCACGTCGCGATACGGGCACACTGCTGGCCGAAGTCGTGCCGGACGGCCGCTCAAGCTGGTATCTGTATTGGGGCGATCTGCCCGCGCTGCTCTGTACCTTGTTCTGCTTGAGTGCCATTGTTTTCTCTTTGGCGCGGTGGGGCAGGTCGGCCTGACAAAACGATCAATCGATACGATCGCAAACGGTCGCAAATCTTTTGGTGACTTATTCTTAGGCGGATTTGCTCGCGATCCAGCCGGTTTCGCGTGCTGTAAGTGCTTGTTGCCTAGGAATTAACCGACTTATAGGCAGCCTTGGCGGTATTTGCCTAGTCTTCTTAGGTCGCCAATTTTATATATAGTTCGTTGACAGCGGTGAAACGGCGAAATTATACTAATTGCACTGGCCGTCGTTATATGTCCTTTCACTGTCGCTGTTTGAGCTCGTACGGCCTGAGTTTCACGCTTTGAAGTTCCACATCGGGTGGGCAGTTACTGCACCATCGCTCGCAGGCCACATTCGTGGCAGGTCAGATTGACGTAAGGAAAAACATGCCATGACGCTGCTGGGCAAGATTTTTACCGGGCTCATCGTAATGATGAGTGTGCTATTCTTGGGTTTGGCGATCTCGGTTTACGCCACTCACGTGAATTGGCGCAAGTTGGTTTCCAACACCACACCGGGTGAAGAACCGGGGCTCCAACAACAGCTGGAGAGGCAAAAGGAGGTCAACCGTCAGCTCAAGGAGCGTCAAGCCGATTTGTTGGCGGCGATTTCCTTAGAGCAAGTGGCGCGTCGCCATGCTTTGGCGGCACTTGAGACGAAGCTCAAGGCGCGATCCGACGAGTTGGAGCGGGTTCAGCAGGAGTTATCCAAATTGACGGCAACCGAGGGTACCACGGCGGGTGCATTGGTCACCGCGCAGAGCGAGCTGACGAGTATCACGGCAGAAGTAAAGGCACTGCGAGACGAAGTTCAGGCCGCGCAGAAAGATGCCGACGCCAAGTTCCTGTCGGTGGTGAAGTTGACCGACGAAGTCAACCAGATGCGCCGGGTCAAGGCGAATTTGGAGAATCGCCAGAAGCCGTTGATCGATCAAGTTGCGGCGATGCGAAATGCGATGGAGAAGGTTGGGGTACGCGTGGATCTTGGCGAAGATGGGTTCGTCCGTACCGACGTTGATCGGATTCCACCGCCCGTCAAGGGCGAGGTGGTTGCGGTTGGCGAAAAGAACCTGATCGAAATCTCGATTGGTGCGGACGATGGAATTCTGTCGGGCCACCAATTGGATGTTTATCGTGCAGGTGCCTATTTGGGCAAAGTGACCGTGTTGAAGACATCTCCTGACCGAGCGGTTGCGGAGATCATTCCGGACTTCAAGAGAGGCACAATTAGGAAGGGTGACCGTGTCGCAACCAAATTCAACTAATCTCGAAGAACACCAGGTCGTTCAAAAGCAACAGTTGAACGTCTATACGGTGATGTTGATTGTCGCGTTTTGTGCCGTCACTATCGCTTGTCTGCTTCTTTATCTGGAGCTACGGCGATGGGGTTCCTACAAATGGTGGAAGGCGGAAACGGGTGGTGCGGCGACGTCGTACATCTACCAGACCGAGGGCCCCGAGTTGCCTCAGCCGCAGCTCAAGCCAGGCTCGCCACAATTGTGGAGCTGACCGCGCGAACGCTCGAATCGAGCAGACATAACCAAGAATAACATCGCGCCCCACCTGCGAAATGCAGGTGGGGCGTTTTTCTTTTGGACCGGCATTCGCCGGGCCTGCCCTGAGCTGTTGAGAATGTGGTATTGCTCTGCCCAAATCGAAGCCAAAACGCATCGCACCACATTGTTCTTGACCGTCATCTTCTTAGCCCTTGAAGGAGAGCAACCAGAACGCCAGCGACTGCGCGGCGGGAGGAGAGGGCAAAAGAACATTAGGGGCAAGAGGTAACAGTTTACCCAAATGAAGTTGAACGTGCATTGAGGTTTGGTTGGCTGTGGATCGACCCCCACCTCCTTGTGCGGTGGGGCGAGGGGGGAGTTAATGGGGATCCTTAGCTGGCAAAACTCGTTCACCTACGGGGCAAGCCCGTAGGGGTCCCTGACTTAGTCAAACGCTGCAATCGGCTAAACAGATACGGCCAGAGAAAACGCTCCTGTGCGGCGGCCTTTTGGGGATCGCCCTGCGCCGTTTTGGGACGCGACCAGCGGGGCGCAATTCGAAAACAGCGTGAATGCGGCGGCGGCCACTCAGGTCTCGTGCAAATTGCTTTATAGCAAGGCTTTGCGGCGACGGTTGCAGTTGTGGCGAGAGGCTGGAAATGGTATACTTCCGGCTTCGATTTTCGCTGTCCCGTGGTGCTTCTCCCGGACCGGTTTGGTCGCGGATGTTGAGGCCCACGCAGTTGACGGCTTGCCTGAGAGTCTTGCTTGAAAGGATATCTCGTTGCCCTCCGACGAACTCCCGCCCGACGATGCTGCCCCGGCCGACGACCCCACTGGAGCCGATGATTCGGCCAACCAGGAGGGTGGTGACGACAGCGGAAACGGTGATGGACCTGGTGGACCTGGTGGACCTGATGGTACTCGGTTTATCGACCAGCCGATTGAAGACGAGTTAAAGGAGAGCTATCTGACGTACGCGATGAGCGTGATCGTCAGTCGTGCGTTGCCCGATGTGCGCGATGGGCTCAAGCCGTCTCAACGGCGGATTCTGGTGGCGATGAACGATCTGAACTTGGGGCCCGGCTCCAATCGAGTCAAGTGCGCGAAGATCTCGGGCGACACGAGCGGCAACTACCATCCGCATGGTGAGAGCGTTATCTATCCCACGTTGGTCCGGATGGCCCAAGAGTGGAATATGGCTCACGTGCTGGTCGACAAACAGGGGAATTTCGGCTCGATTGCCGGACTGCCTCCGGCGGCAATGCGGTATACCGAGGCGCGGTTGTCGCCTGTGGCGGCCTTGTTGTTGGACGACCTCAAGCTCGATACGGTCGATTACACGCCGACCTATGACGAGCGACGGACCGAGCCGACGGTGCTGCCGTCGAAGTTCCCCAACCTACTGGTCAATGGTGCTCAAGGGATCGCGGTCGGCATGGCGACCAGCATCCCACCACACAATCTTCGCGAGATTTGTGATGCGCTGATGCGCGTGATCGAGGAGCCGAGCGTTTCGATTGAGGAACTGATGACCATTGTCGAAGGTCCCGACTTCCCGACCGGTGGTGTGATCTGTGGCCGCAGTGGCATTCGACGCGGGTACTTTACTGGACGCAGTACGGTTGTGGTCCGTGCGCGCGCGACGATCGAGGAACGAACGCGCGGGCGAAGCCGGATTGTGGTCAGCGAGATTCCTTACCAGCAATCACGAGATCGCGTCATTGAGCGAATTGCCGGCCTGGTCCAACAGGGGCGGATCAAGGGGATTTCGGACATCCGCGACGAGAGTGATTTGAAAGAGCCGGTGCGACTGGCGATCGAGATCAAGCGGGACGCCGATCCCGAAGTGGTCTTGAACCAGCTGTACCAGTTTTCGCCTCTGCAAGACACGTTCTCGCTGATTTTCCTGGCGTTGGTGGATGGTAAGCCGCGCGAGTTGAACTTCAAGCAGATGCTCGAAGAGTTCATTCGGCACCGAATCATCGTGATTCGCCGACGTACCCAGTTCTTGCTGGCCAAAGCACGTCGGCGCAAGCATACCGTCGAAGGCTTGCTGCTGGCCCTGGCCGATATTGATGAGATCATCCGTGTTATACGAAGTTCGCGGACGCAAGCGGAAGCGAAGCTGGGATTGATGGGGGTTGAGTGTCCCGCGGCGATGATGCAGCGCGCATTGGGGGAACGCGGATTCGCGATCTTTCAGGACGAACGAGGCGAGGCCGAAAGCTATACGCTGACGGCCGTCCAGGCCGACGCAATTCTTCGCATGACGCTCGGCCAGTTGGTCAACCTGGAACAGGAACGGTTGTCGGACGAGCACGGTAAGCTGCTCGCCGAGATCATCGGGCATCTCGAACTGCTGTCGGATGAACAGAACATCCGGGCCATCGTCAAAGACGACCTGCGTGAGATTCGCCGCCGATTCGGCCGTGATCGACGCACGGAAATCAGTGGTGAAGAGCTTGGAAACATTGACCTGGAAGACCTGATTCGCGAAGAAACGATGGTCGTTTCCATCAGCCATCGCGGTTATATCAAACGGACGCCTGCCAGTGTCTATCGCGCTCAACGACGTGGTGGCATGGGGCTCAAAGGAGCCACGACCGAAGAGGAGGACCCGATTGAGCACTTGTTCTTGGCCAGTACGCATGCCTATCTGCTGTTCTTTACCAGCAAGGGAAAAGTCTATTGGCAGAAGGTTTACGAGTTGCCTGAACTGGGCCGCGAGAGTCGGGGCCGTGCGATCGTGAATCTGCTGAACTTGGAAAGCGGCGAGAAAATCACCGATTGCCGGGCGGTTCGCGACTTTAACTTGCCGGGACACTTCATGATGATGGCGACGCGCAAGGGGTTGGTCAAGAAAACGGCCCTCGAAGCGTACAGTCGGCCGAAACGAGGTGGGATCATCGCCATCAAACTGCGGGAAGATGACGAGCTGGTCGACGTCGTGGTTACCAAGCCTGGTGACGAAGTGGTGTTGGCGACCGCCACCGGTATGGCGATTCGATTCAAAGAGTCGGATGCTCGGTCCATGGGCCGTAACACGTCGGGTGTAAAGGGAATCAGTTTGCAAAGTGGCGACGAGCTGGTAGGCATGGTTGTCGCAGATCCCAATGCCACTCTGCTGACCGTTTGTGAACATGGCTATGGTAAACGAACTCCCTTCGGCGGACGCGCGGAAGGTGACGAGAGTGCCGAGAGTGCCGAGGATGATTCTGCCTCCGCAGCCCGCTATCGTACTCAACGGCGCGGTGGCAAAGGGCTGCGCGATATTAAAGCAACCCAACGTAACGGTCGTGTGATCGGTGTCGCGCGTGTGTACGACGACGACGAACTGTTGATGATGACCGCACGCGGCAAGCTGCAACGTATCGCGGTACGCGAGATTAGCACGATCGGCCGCAATACACAGGGCGTTCGTATCATGCGTCTGGGCGCCGATGACCTGCTGGCCGCCATCGTTCGTGTGCCGCCGGAAGAAGGTGAAGATCAAGAACTGGCTGGCGGTGAGAGCCCAGAGCTGGGAGGCCAGAGCCCAGCGCCGGGAGGCCAGAGTCCAGAGCTGGGAGACGAGAGTCCAGAGCTGGGAGGCGAGAGTCCAGAGCTGGGAGACGAGAGTCCAGAGCTGGGAGACGAGAGTCCAGAGCTGGGAGACGAGAGTCCAGAGCTGGGAGACGAGAGTCCAGAGCTGGGAGACGAGAGTCCAGAGCTGGGAGACGAGAGTCCAG
>JAJRVM010000009.1 GCA_024277285.1 Planctomycetota bacterium | reverse complement strand
TCGACTCTGGGCTCTCGACTCTGGGCTCTCGACTCTCGACTCTCGACTCTGGCCTCTCGACTCTGGCCTCTCGACTCTCGACTCTCGACTCTGGGCTCTCGACTCTGGGCTCTCGACTCTCGACTCTCGACTCTCGACTCTCGACTCTGGACTCTCGACTCTCGACTCTCGACTCTGGCCTCTCGACTCTGGACTCTCGACTCTCGACTCTCGACTCTCGACTCTGGGCTCTCGACTCTGGGCTCTCGACTCTGGGCTCTCGACTCTCGACTCGCCAGCGCATCGCGTCCCGAGGCAGGCCTGAGCATACTGCTCCGACCTGCCCCGGGGATCGGCAACGCGAAACCCTCAACCCGCACGCAGGGTTGACTCATCGCTGGTCACAATGGTTCCGGCCCGTCTGTTCCAGCCCCGTCGTCCATGAGTGATCTCCCAATAAGTCAATCACCAAACGATGCCGTTTCCCCTCACGGAAAATGAAAAAAATGAAAAAAAACTTAAACCGAGCAGATTGTCTTGCGGCAGACTAGGAACGTGAATGCGTACGTCGCACGGTGATTGCCCGCGGTGGCAGACAGACCAGCAAGCAAGCGGAGAGGACTAATTTTCGGTAAACTGAGCTCTTGGATAGAGCAGGCTGAAGGGCAAACAGCGCCAAGCCGTGCCAGCGGGCGGGCGATGGCGAGTCCGAAGATCAAGGTCCACTTGAGGAGCGTGCGACGATGAAGCGTTTAACACGGCTACTGTTGATGGGGATCGCAAGTGTTGTGTCTGTCAGTCAGGCGGCGTTGGGGGGCACGGCAACCAACAAGAGTTGGAACCTCGTCTTTATCCTGGCAACCGATCCCGGCGAACAGAGCAACCTGGCAGCCACACAACCCGATCTGGCACAGCGTTTGCGCGCAAAGTTGCACGCGTGGCAAGATCGAGTCGGCGCGCAGCACCCGAGTGTCAATCAACAATGGAAGAGGAAGAAGTAACCGTACACGGTTTTCCTTCATCTTAGTCGTACTCTTAATCTTGAACCGGTCGGCCAATGGGATACAAGCACAGTATGAACAAACACAATACGCCACATCGATTCGTTACGGACCGTTGCCACAACCGTCAAGGGAGGCTGCTGTTTCGGACGTTCCTGATTGTCACGGCCGCTGCCACCATCACCTTCGATGCTGCAGCCCAAGCGCCCACACGATTGACATTCCAGCTAGCCGAGAACAAAACCTTTTCGTTCGACACGGGCCAACTTCATGGGCAGCTGCGGACCAAAGAGCTGGCATTTGGCTTGTTCAATCTAGAAAAGATGCCTGCCGGCACGTCGTTGTCTGGCCGGCACGGTCTGATGAACGTTTATCGAGTCTTTTCGGACGGCATTCGTTATGGCGACGCAGGATGGGGATGGCCCAGCCAAGTCAAGCGGCTGGAAGATGGCGCAGTGGTCATTGAGTGCCCGGCTGACGCGTCGCGACCTTTCATGTTACGTGGCATCTATCGCTGGCATGGGCCGACAACGTTGGACCTGGAGATCCAAGTGCTTCCCCAGCGAACGCTGCATGGTTTTGAAGTATTCCTGGCCTCTTACTTCGATCCGAGCTTTTCCAGCTGCCAGACCAATGTGCATGCGTTGCCGGGCGACGTTCGCGCGCCCGGTTTTATGGCAGCCAAGAAATCGCTCGGCGATTGGCTGATGTTCCCTCGGGACGCGGCGGCGGTCAAGCTGATACAAGACGGTCGCTGGAAACTACTGCCACACCCCGTCCAATGGAAAATCATGCCGCGGCTCGAGCGACCGTTGGCGGTGCGGCGCGAGCGCGATGGTAAGACCACCCTGTTGGTAATGGCGCGCCAAGAAGATTGCTTTGCCATCGCGATGCCGTACGAAACGGAGGGCCATTTCTCCGTCTACCTGTCGCTGTTCGGTCGCGATCTACCGGCCGGCAAACAGGTTGTCGCGCGGACGCGACTGCAAGTGCTCGACGCGTCCGACGAAGCGCGCATAATTGAGTGCTTTCAGGCGTTCGCAAAGCAGACACGCGACCACGATTGATCGCAAGCGGAAAGCAAACGGTTGCGCAATAGCCTGCCCAGCGGCAATCGTTCACGCGGTTCAAGCCACAACCGACTCGTCACGCTGACCGCAGAACCATTGCCCAGCTTCAGGTGGCGTCCGGGTTCCGTGGCGAGCGGCCACCTGATCGGAAGACGTTCCACCGAGCGCTGTTTCTTGCCCGTAATCTTCTTTGCCCTTCTGTCTCGTTGCGCTCATGGACGACGTTCTGGTGGTGCTCCTTGGAGGGCAAAAAAATGATGGGCAAAAAAAAGAACCGAAACCGTTCACGCGTTGCAAGCCACAATTGACTCGTCACGCCGACCGGGGAACCATTACCCCAGCTTCAAGTGGCGTCTCGGTTGAAAGACGGGCGGCCAATGTTGAAGCCAACCGCGCCTTGATTCGGCCTCAGCTAAGCGACGGCTGATAGAAAACCTTCCGTTCGCCCAACGAAAGACGAAGGGCGCGTTGCTGTAGCTGACCAGTCGTGCTCCCGGCCGGGACAAGCCCGGCGGAGAGCCTCGTTGTGACCTCCCACCATTCGCAGCCCAGGTGGGGCTCAAGAGATAGTCGCAACGGAGAGGTAGAGCTGGACAAGTAACTTGAGACATTGGACGCCTATTCAGATCAGCCAGTCTAAGACGTAGCACAGGCGTGCCGGTTCAGTCGAGTATCCGTCGCCACTTGGCCAGGTTCCACTGAACCTTCTCGGCCTGCGTCATTTGGCTGAAGTCAGGTTCGTCCGGCACGGCTGGTCGTTTGCCTGCGGCTGTTCCCGTTGGCTTGCCAGCTACTTGACCGGCCGCCTTGCCGGGCGCCGGCACGCGGTCCGCGGAACCGCCATAGCTTTGCACTGTCGCCGTGGATAGCAAGTCGTCTTCCAGGCTGCGGTGAGGTCGAATCTTGAGCTCTTGCAGGTCACCGTGGTAGGCACGCACCGCTTCCTGCGGTTCGATCTGATCGTCCGCTAAGGCGCGCAGGTACCTGACGAATGTCAATTGGTGTTCAGCGTTGTTGATTTTTCGTCCGTAGAGCGCTACACGCGCACCGTATTTCTTTGCTTCCCACAGCATGTGGAATGCGTCGAAGGTGGTGCCGGCCGATCCGCCCAAGATGCCAACGATCAAACTACGGTCGTAAGCGGCGAGCGACTCGATGGCAGCGGGGCCAAAGTAAGGAATTTTCAAGAACACCGGCCGCCCACGCCCGGTGACGCCGGCCAACGTGCGCACGATACTATCGTTCACAAAACGTGCAATGTCCTTGGGACAGAGTTGGCCGCAGGCATTGGGCGCGAACACTTCCAGGAAGTGGCGAAATCCCTTCGGCTCGGCTTCTTCCCGGAACGCTTTGTAATGGCTCAGCGTCTCGTGATCCAGCTGGACGTCGTTGTTGAGCGTGATCGAGTAGAGTCCCAAGTCCGCGCCCAAATGACGCTCGCCGGGATCGCATTGGCTCTTGCCGCACATGGCATGATCGATCGTGGCCGACCGAAATGGCCGCGATGGTTCGGTTGCATAACGGCCGGTGCCGGCGGCCAACCAGATGTCGGTCGTGTCGTTGGCGCGAATCGCCGGAGTCACCGCGCTGCGGTCAAACAACCGCTCTTGCATCGTCAGGATCTCGTTGGAGCTGGCACTCATCAAGGAAATATCGATAAGCCCTTGCTCGACGATGTCGCGAATCAGCTGTCGGTACTCGTCAAGCGTGCGAAAACGCGCTTCTCCGCTGTGATGCTCCGGGCTTTGGCCAGGTGCCGAGAGCCCAAACGCCATATCGGCATCTTTGGCGTCTGCGAGGATGAAATCGCCGCAATTCGGGTCCGCAAGAATGCGCGAGATCTTTCGGTCAAGTGATTTCTGCATGAGTTTGCGTGGCGTCTTCAGCGCGTAGTAAAGTGTCGCACAATCGGTAGGATACGCACAATTATAGCTCAAATTCCGGTCACGTGGGGCGGATAGAAACAGAGCTGCAGATTGAGTATCATCCGAGTGTCATGCTGGCCTGGCGCGACGTGGCACGGCTCGGTAAGATACCGACTCCGCCAGGTGCAGGATCACATGCAGAATCCGCATGATACAGCATGCTCGCCGGGTGTGGCCGTTGGTTGGCGCGACCGTGGCGACGCCGTCTGCGTGGCGGTAGACAGCCTATTGAAAACGTCGATTTGGACAACCCATTTTCCTGAAACGACTTCTCCGAACCGATATTTTGGGGAACAACATCAAGTTTTGAAGCTCGAAGGAGCGGCAAAACCACACTTTTGGTGAGCGGAAGGGACGGAAATAGGTGACAGACCAGAAGACCTTTGACTGCGTCTTGTGCGGCTCGTGCGTGGTTGACATGTTGGTTCGACCGGTACCGCTCGACCAACCCATTGGGGGCGGCAAACTGGTGCAGGTTGATCCGATTGAAGTGACCACGGGCGGCATTGTTTCAAATTCGGGCATCGCGCTCGCTCGGCTTGGAATGCGCGTGGCCGCGTTTTCCCTGGTCGGCGACGACGAATGGGCCGCCGTAATCCGCGCCCGGTACCAACAGAACGGGCTCGACACACAACGCCTGTTGACACTCGACGGTGGTGCCACCAGCACCACCGCCGTGCTGATCGACCCGACGGGTGAGCGCAGTTTCGCGCATTGTGTCGGTGCTCCAAAGCAAATGACCAAATCTTTGTTCCTGGAGAATTTGGACCTGTTCGCACAGAGTCGCATGACGCTGATCGGCTACTATTCGCTGATGCCGAACCTGGAATGCGATCTCGCCGAAGTTCTGGCAGCGATTCGGAAAACCGGCTGCCAAACGGCCTTGGATGCCGCCGGGGATGGCGGGAGCATGCAACCCCTGGAAGATCTGCTGCCCCACTTGGACGTTTTTGTGCCGAGCTTGGCCGAGGCGACGCATCAGACCGGGGAAACGCAACCCGAGGCGATCATTGACCGATTCCGCGCCTGTGGCGCGCCAGGCTTGCTCGGCGTGAAACTGGGCGTGGAGGGCGCGATGCTCAGCCGGGCGTCAGGTGAGTATATGAAGATCGAGCCGGTGCCGGCGCCGGGACCGGTCGTCGATACGACCGGGGCTGGCGATTGCTTTTATGCCGGCCTGCTGGCCGGTTTGCTGCACAATCGATCGGACAAAGATGCCGGACGTTTGGCCGCCGCCACCGGCGCTTGCTGTGTAACCGGACTGGGCGCCAGCGCCGGACTACGTGACTATGCCGAGACCGCTCAGTTGGCAGGCCTGGGGGGGTGTAGGCCTTAACGGAACAACGCCATATAGCTGCAAAACAGTGGCCGATCAATGACGATTGACAAGTGCCAATACGCGATGCCCCAACAAGCAAAACTCAAGACTAGAAACTCGAGACTCAAGGAGTAACAGACATGACCAAGGAATATCGCTTTTCTTTCGGACCGTGGAATATCAGTGAAGGCGCGGACCCGTTTGGGCCGACCGTACGACCATCGATTGAGTTCGGCAAGAAGTTGGCGTCGTACAAGAATTTAGGCTTCGAGGGAGTGCAGTTGCATGACGACGATGCGGTTCCGGACGTCGACAACAAGTCGGCCGCGGAACTGGAAAAAGAGGCCAAAGAACTGAAGAAGGTATTTGACGATCAGGGGTTGGTTGCCGAGTTTGTTGCGCCGCGGTTGTGGGAGGATCCACGCGGCGTCGACGGTGGCTATACCGCGAACTCGCCCGAGGTTCGGCAGTGGGCAATTGATCGAACGAAGCGCGCCATCGACATCGCTGCGGCGATGGACACCAAGCTGATGGTGCTTTGGCTGGCGCGGGAAGGAACCTATATCCGCGAATCGAAGAACGCGATCCAAGCTTATCAATGGCAAATCGAAGCACTCAACGCCCTGCTGGAACACAACCCGGAAATCAAGTTGGCGATCGAGCCAAAACCGAACGAACCGATGGACCAGGCTTACGTGCCGACCATCGGGCATGCGTTGGCGATCGCCCACCAGACCGTCGCGCCCGATCGCGTCGGCGGGTTGATCGAGACGGGTCATGCCCGCCTGGCAGGTCTCGATGCGGCCGACGAAATGGGCTTTGCGTTGGCAATCGGCAAGTTGTGGAGCGTCCATCTGAACGATCAGAACGGATTGAAGTTTGACCAGGACAAGTCGTTTGGCGCGGCGGATCTGCGCAGTGCGTACAATCAAGTTCGGATGTTAGAATTGGCCGACTACGCCAGCACTGGACAGTTCGTCGGATTGGACGTCAAGGCGATGCGCACGCAGAAGGCCGACGTTGCCGAAAAGCACTTGGCCAACAGCAAGGCGATCTTCCTGCGACTGGTCGAAAAGGTACGTACGTTCCCGCAAAGCGTGGAGCAACAGTGCATCAAGGATCGCGACTACGAGGAACTGGAAATGGCCGTGCTGAACCATTTGATGGGATCGTAACGGCGCAAAACGGATCCAGGTCTGCAGCATGAACCCGGGTCTGCAGCATGAACCGATGGCAGCCCGCCCGTAGACTGTGGCGGGTTGCTGTGCGCATGGCGGTTGCACTTCAGCGAGACGCTATACGAGCGCCGGTTCGTGATGGCCAAACCTCGTGAGAGTCAAGCCACAGCCACGAAGTAATCTGCAACTACGCGTTTTCTCCAACTCTCGATGGTAATGCAATGTCTTTGTATCCGACGAACCTGAAGATCATTGAACCCGATGAAATTCAGATCGACTGGAGTGATGGGCAGATTCGGCGCTACCGATTTGACGAATTGCGCGACGGTTGTCCGTGTGCGACCTGTCGTGAAAAACGACAGGGCGAAGCCAAGAAAGCGGATGCGGGGTTACAGCTAAACATCCTCTCGGCGGCAGAGGCACAACCACTGCGCGTCGTGGCCATGAAGCCGATCGGCAATTACGCCTACACCGTGGTCTTCAGCGATGGCCACGACTCGGGAATCTACTCCTTCGAGCTACTACGCGAACTCGGTCGCTGTGAACAACCGTAGGGTGTGCCAAGCTCGCCTCAAGAACACGATGCCGCGTCCTGCAACCTCAAGAGGCGAGTGCAGGCAAACCGATCAGCTCAGCCCAACGACCAGGGTGCACGGTACTCGTAATGCAATAGTTCGTTGGCCTGTTCGTTATTGGTCACCCGCTCGGCGCGCGCGTCCCATTCGAGCATCGACCGAGTGGCCAAGGCGATGTTCGCCAAATGCGCAAAGGTGGTCGAGCGATGGCCCGTTTCGAGATCGCAATGGCACTGCTGACGTGCCTTGACACCGTCAACAAAGTTGCGTGTGTGCTGATCGGTAAGATCGCCGTCGATGCGTTTCACGACTTCCGCCTTGCAAGCCGATTTCTTGGTCTGAAACTGCCCTGGCCTGCTTGGCACGATGCCGTACCCACCCGCCTCGGGCTCGATGTAAAGATTGGCCTGCGTCCCGCGCAACTCGATTTCCCCATCGACCATGGCTGCACCACCACACGCCTCGTACTGGCCGAACACCAGCAGTGCCTTGGAAGGCAACTCAAACGTCGCTTGCATCGTGTCGGGAATAGTCCGGTCATCCTCCAGCGCAAATCGTCCACCGAGCGCCGAGACGGCAACCGGAGCTTCGTCGCCCAGGATCCACCGAATACCATCACAATAGTGGACTCCCCAGTTCCCCATCTGCGACGAATACGACTTCCACCAACGGAACTTGTACGGAGTGATATCGGTTCGGTAGTCGATCTTCGCGCGGGGGCCAAGCCACATGTCCCAATCAAAGCCAGCGACCGGTCGGCGCGCTGCTTCGTGTCCAATACCGTCCGGGTACATATTGCTGATACGAAACGCGCGTGCGACCGTGACCTTGCCGATCTTGCCCGCTTGCACCAGTTGATGCACGTTTTCGTACAGCTTCGACGAGCGTCGGTGGAGTCCCACTTGCACGATACGTCCCGTTCGCTGTGCCGCCTTGACCATCATGCGGCCTTCATGGATCGTGATGGAAAGGGGCTTTTCCACATACACATCCTTGCCCGCATTCATCGCGGCGATCGCCTGGATCGCGTGCCAATGATCAGGCGTCGCAATCACTACGGCATCAAGGTCTTTCTGGTCCAGCAAACGGCGAAAATCGGTGTATCGAGCGACACCACTGCCAAGATCTTCTCCCATCTTCGGAATCCGCGATCCCAGTGCCTTGAGCAGCTGCGCGTCCACAGCACCTCGGTCGCGCGCAAGATACGGATCGTATACATCGCAGAGTGCAGCGACTTGCACATCGTCGTGCTTCATGAAACTGCGCAGCAACTGCGACCCGCGGTTGCCAACACCGATGAACCCCAAGCGAAGCTTCCCGTTGGCACCCACCGCTGCAGAGGATGCCGTGGCCATACCCAAACCAATTGCGGCCGCGGTCGTGGTCGAACGGCTCAGAAATTCACGTCGTGAGGTCTTGCGGTGTGTCATGGTTCTCTCGCATGTCGCATGGGGTTGGCTTATAGATGGCGGCGCACGCGTCGTCACTTCCGTCGGCACAAGCGGCCTCATTCAAGAGTGCAAGCACCTGCCTGATGGTGCGCGCCGCCAAGTGCTCAACAAGCATCCCTCAGTATACGAATGCTCACTGCGCGCAGCAACCTTTCGTTTCGTCACCGCCCTAACTGACGTGCGGCACCCGTGTCGGGTGGCAGTGGTGTCGGGTGGCACTGGCTGAGTGAGCGCCAGGAATCCAACCATCATCAAGAAACAGCATTCGCGAACGGAGCCAGTGCGCAGCTCCCAGGAACGTTCCATCTCGCACCAAGATGAAAGGGAACGGAAACAACACTGGCTCCATTCGCGAGGTTCAAGTAAGTTCACACTTGCACACAACGCGGAATGATCACACTGGTTTTCGCTCATTCAGCCAGTGCCACCCACCCCAAAGTGGCGTGGCGCCAACGCTGGAGTATTTTGCCGATTGCATGAACCGATGTCGACGTCGATAATGCTCTCGTGCGAGAGCGCTCCACGAAATGGAGTGAAGCGCGCAGCTCAGTCTGCTTGATTCGCCCATGGGGGCAATAGGAGCTCCGTGTATGATCACCTCCAAGACGTACGAGGCACGCTACGTACCGCGTGCCAATATCACTCCTGACGGCATGTTGACTGAACCGGCATGGGAGCATGCCAATCTGGAAACCGCGTTTACGTTTCCATGGGAACAACGCTCTCCACCGGACACCGAGTTTCGCGCCGTGTATGATACCGACGCCCTCTATTTCTCGTTTCGAGTCACGGACGACGACGTTGTTCTGGCCGAGCGATTTCGCACGAAAATGGATGTGATAGTCGAGGACCGCGTGGAACTGTTTTTCGCACGAGACGAGCGTCTGGCAGAGTACTATTGCTTGGAAATCGATCCGCTAGGCCGCGTCCTCGACTACCGCGCTTCGTACCACCGCGAATTCGATTTCTCCTGGAGTTTTCCCGAACTGAACGCAGTCGGCACACTCGTACCCGGCGGCTACACGGTTGCGGGGCGGATCCCCTGGGCGGCACTCCAATCACTCGGCTTTCCGCCACCGAGTTCCCATAATGCCATCAAGTTTGGCATCTATCGCGCCGAGTTCCGACACGCGCAGGAAGGACAGCGGGAAGGACAAGGGAGCGAAGAGTGGATCAGCTGGGTCGACCCTCAAACGGAAGAACCCGATTTCCACGTCCCAGAATCGTTCGGATACCTGAAGATGGCGCGATGAGACATGAAGAAGGTTGTATCGGCCCGCCGAGCCGAAGCGCGCGGCGTGGTAAGTGCCACTGCATGATCGGACGCGTTTCCCATTGCAAGGTACGTTGCCCTTCGGCAGGTGTTACCAACTAGCCGCCGCACGGATCACGCAGTGCCGCAGTGCGTCGAGCGCGTGTGGCATCGCGGTACGGTTCGGGGCAGTGTGGCGGCTTCCTTACGCTCCCATCAGCGGCGGCGGCATGCGCGCTGAAGGTCGGCGAGTTGAGGCGTATCCGCATCCAAAGACACGCTTCTGCGCCACGCCTTGTGAGGTCCCAGGTACAACGACGTGGCCACCGGGGCAGGCCGGTACCGTTGGCGAGCGGGGACGAATCATGCAAACGCCTCCTTCCAGCGCGCATCCCGGCAGAGCATCCTGAAAAAGTTCACTGCACCGACAGTGCGTCATGCAAGCATATTGTCCCAGCACACGACGTCCGGCATTCACACCCGCTTTTTCAGCACGCTCCTCTGGGATTGCGGTTAAACCCATCTGCACGTTTTGCTACCGGCCAGTGGATCGGCAACAGCCAGACCATCGCGGCCAAGCACTATTTGCAGGTGACCGACGACCACTTCGCCAAGGCCGCTGAAGGTTCAGCAGAATGCGCAGCAGCAGGCTGCCGCACCCGATGGCACGGACTCGCAAGAAACGAAAAGAGCCCGGAAAAACCAGGCTGATTGCGTGCCTGTGCAACAAGCTGCGATGCCGTGCGATCAGGCCGAGTACCCCCTAGGGGAGTCGAACCCCTGTCTTCGGACTGAGAATCCGATGTCCTGGGCCACTAGACGAAGGGGGCATGTCTGATTCTCAAGCAGGTGATTGTAGCTATCAGTCGGCTCGACAACAAGCGGCGCCCCGGCATCAAGCGGCAAAGATCTGCGAATGGCGTGCGACGTCCAGCCAGACCACGACAGGCTGGGCCGAGACGGTTATCCAGTCGACTCCGCAACGTCCGCCTAAACAGCGGACCAGCGCTCCCCCAAACCGTCGGTTCAACCACTTGGCCATACCACACTGGGCCGACGCCTGCAGCCAACAACCGCCACGGCGCTGCGCGCTTGAATGCCAGCCGTCATCCCGGTGAAACGCTCCGTGTGTTGCCCGAATGGCCCGCCGATCGAGCCGCCGTACGCCGCCGCCGCGCGCTGCTAGCCACGCGGGAGTCTCCGCCGTCGAGTCGCTCCGTTTGGGCCCAAGAAAACGTCGAAACGACGACGCCCACTTGCGTTAAACTACAGCAACTGCGACAAACAACAAATCGAGGCCAAATTAGCCGATTGCATAGTTTGGCGGGTTGACATTGGCATTGCGGAGTTATAGGTTAAATAGCCCATGAATTCTCGGGCTTACCTTGACGTTATTCAATCGGCACGTTTACTCCCTGGAATCTCTCGGAAACAACCTCAAATGCTTCGCCTTCGCTGCGGTGGGCTTTTTCAATTCAACAGAGTGAGCTGCAGTCACGAGGACCACCGGCATCCGGAGCAACGGCGCGGTAATTGAGTTCAGATTAGATCTTGCTGGGTTAGTTTTCATTCTATTTTGTTTGGTTCAAATTCATGAAGTTCCACGAAAGGAAGGGTTCAATGCCTGTTCGCCGCTCCTGCTTGACCTTTTTCGCCATCTTGCTGATGGCAACCGCCGCCCGGGCGGATGACGCCTGCAGCGAAACCGCAGTAGAGACCAACTGCGCACCGCAGCCGGTATGTGTCGAAAAGACCGTTTGTGTCCCGACCTGGGTCACTGAAAAACGGACGGTCACATGCACCGAATACGTGCGTGAGCAACGCACCAAAACCGTGACATGCTACAAGACGGTCAACGAGACCAAAGATGTTACGACTCAATGCACCATCATGGTTCCCGAAACGCGAACCAAGACGGTCACCTACACGGTCTGCAAGCCCGTTCGCGAAACGAAGACCTGTGAGTACCAAGTTCGCGTACCGGTCTACGAGGACGTCGAGCAAACCTACACGTGCCGCGTTCCAGTCTACAAGACAGTAGACAAGACCTACACCGTGATGGTTCCCACCAAAGAAACACGTCAAGGCGTTCGCAAAGTCTGCAAGCTCGTCAAAGAGACGAAAATGCGTACCGTCACTTGCGATCAGGGCCACTGGGAAACCGAAATGGTTGAAGTCCCCTGCGCACCGGCTCGCACCGGTCTGCTCGGTCGCTGCCGACTGTTCCGACGTCACAGCGCCTGCGGTAGCTGTGGCAGCAGCAGCTGTGGTGGCTGTGGCACGAGTGACTGTGGCACACCCGATTGCGGTGGCTGCAACGAATGTGCGCCCACTAAGACCGTCTGCAAGAAGGTCTGGTGCCCCAACGTCGTCACCAAGGAAGTTCCTTACACGGTCTGCCGCACGGTAACCGAAGAAGTGCCTTACGAGTATTGCGTAACCGTTTGCAAGCCCGAGACCCGCACCTGTCAGGTCAAGGTTTGTGAATACCAAACGATCACCAAGACTCGCACCGTTCGCGTTTGCAAGTACAAGTGCGAAACCCGCACCCGGACCTACGACGTCTGCAAGATGGTCCCCGAACAGTGCACCAAGGAAGTCCAGTACACCGTCTGCGTACCCAAGACGATCACCAAGACCCGCCAGGTAACGGTCTGCAAGCGAGTTCCTTACGAAAAGGAAGTCACTTACACCGTATGTGTGCCGACCCAGGTCCAAAAGGAAGTCGACGTACGCGTTTGCAAGATGATCGAAAAGACGATCACCGTGCCAGCTCCCACCTGCTGTGACACCGGTTGTGGAAGCAGCTGTGGCCACAAGCGTGGTGGTGGCCTGCTCAAGCGACTTCGCGCCCGCCATAGCTGCAACAGCAGTTGTGACACGGGTTGCGATTCCGGTTGCAACTGATCGCGTCCGGCTTTATAGACCCAAACGCTAAGCTTAAGTGGGGTGAGTTGCCAATGCGGGCGATTCACCCCACGAGCATTTCTTGGCCGAGTGTTTCGTGACACGGCATTTCCAAACGCCATCGGCAAGACACTCAAACGAGTGCAGCATTGAACAGCCGCGAAACGACGATTAATGGAACACCTCACGTTCGACCGACGAAAGGTCAAGGGCGCGTCGCTGGTAGCTGACCAGTCGTGCCTCCTACCGGGACAAGCCCGGCAGAGGGCTTCTAGGTCCCGACTTATCTGACCGAGTTTGTCCCGGATTAGGTGTCTGGCAATTTGGCTAACCTGCAGGCTTGACGCCGTTTGGGAACACCAGGGAGTCGGCCTCCCTGGGCGAACCGCTGTTGCAGAATACCCTCTGTCGATTGGGCACGAGGGGGCGCCGGCTGCTCAACAGCCGGTAACGGTTCATCGCGGACGTGACGCTTTTCGGCCCGAGTTTTCGCTCGATTTGCTCGAAGCATGGCAAACGGCCACCTGATCGGAAGACGTTCCACCGAGCGCTGTTTTTTGCCCGTAATCTTCTTTGCCCTTCTCTCCCGTTGCGCTCATGGACGACGCGTCTGGTGGTGCTCCTTGGAGGGCAAAGAAAATGATGGGCAAAAAAGAACAGAACGGTCCGTGTCCTTCTTGCCCGTGGCATTGCTGCCCTCGGCTGCTTGCGCGCGGCACCTCATCGGCCCTCTACGCGCAGAACAAAGACGGGATCAACAACTCCACCAGCGAAGGCCGACTTATTAGCAGCCCGGGCGGGGTTCAAGAGATAGTCGCAATGGGCGCGGTTACGCTGGACAAGTAACTTGAGACTTTGGACGCCTATTCGGGTCAGCCAGTCTAAGACGTAGCAGCTGTTCGCGGCCGGCCCTTCAGCTCAGCCAGCACCGTCTTCACGACCGGGCATCATCTGTTGTATCCGCGCTCGTATCTGCGGGTCTACCATCGGCAAGACCGCAGGGTCCAGCAACGCCCATTGATCGCGTTGCTGCTCGGGCGTGAACTTCTCGATCAGCGGCACGGCTTCGGCCAACTTGATATTGACCCGTTCGCGCTGCCGCTGCTGCGTCAGCAAGTTCACTTGCCCAATCAGGCCGCCAGCCGCCAACTGGGGCTCTTCGTCTACGACACTTGCCAGTTCGATGTACAGGTCCATTGCCCGCAACGGCTGGTCATTCTCTCGATACAACTCGGCCAATCGCAGCTTGGCTTTGAGTGCGTACACGCGGTTCTCCGGATCGGCCTGGGGAAAATTGCGTTCAACGGCCAGCCACGCTTCTTCCGTATTGACCTTGAACGCATACCAGAACTGCTCCATGGCCGAAGCCTTCAGCTCGACCGTCGGTGAACTGATCGCCAGCAAATCAGGCGGACGAAGCGACCACGCCGCGAAGGCCCCAACGAACATTCCCGCAACCACCAACAGCCCCCAACGCCAAGACCGGGACCGCTTGCTCATTACGCGTGCTTGCGACTTCATCACCGTCGCAAGCTGCATGGTCGCTTCGGAGCGCGCATCGGACAACGCCAACAGTTCGGGAGTATCCCATTCTTCGGTCGCTCCCGACCACTGCTCAAGTCCCTCAACATGCACCGCGCGCAGCGCACGCATCGTCTCGGGAGCCGTCGCATATCGATCGGCTGGCGACTTAGCCAACAGCCGGTGAACAATACGGCAAAGGCCCTCCGGCAAATCGGGACGGATCGCTTCCAGCCGCGCCGGCTCGGCCCGCACATGCTGTACTGCCACGCTCAGGGGCGAATCCCCTTCAAACGGCGGGCGCCCCGCCAACATTTCGTAGCTAGTCACACCAAAAGAATAGAGATCGCTGCGTGGGTCAACCACACGCCCCTCGACCTGTTCGGGACTCATATAGAGCGGCGTTCCCAATGTGACCCCGACCTGAGTCAAACGAACCGATTGCTCTTCCGCCGCGATACGAGCCAAACCGAAGTCCGCGACTTTCACCTCGCCTGTCTTGGCCAGCATGATGTTTTCAGGCTTAATGTCGCGATGAATAATCCCTTGCCGCGCCGCACGACTCAACGCGGCGATCACCTGCCGCATGATATGGACCGCCGTAGCAGCGTCGGCCGTGCCGTGACGCACGAGCCATTGTTTCAGATTCTGACCCGGTACGTATTCCTGCGCAATAAAATGGACGCTATCAACGCACCCCACTTCATGGATCTGCACGATGTTGGCGTGAACAAGAGATGCCGCCGCACGTGCTTCGTTGTGAAATCGTTGCACATACGCCTCGTCCTCCGCCAAACTACGCTTCAACACCTTGAAGGCTACCTGCCGACCCAACGACAACTGCTCGGCCAAATAGACGTCAGCCATCCCCCCTCGCCCCAACCGACGCAGGAGCTGGTAATTCCCCAGCCTCTTCCCGGACAGGTCGGGATCAGCATCGGCGGTCTCATTGGAGGGTGGCAATTCAGACATAGAAAGGCGTTCCGATAAGTGGGTCTTTCCGTAAGTATGGCTTGCGACAGCGGTAAAGACAACTCGGCGGCGACGAGCGAGAAGGCGTCGGAGGAGGAGGGGGGCAAGAGCGTGAGAGAAAACGTCAGCTCTGCGACTTCAGCTGCTCGACCGGCACCAACACATTGAGGCTCCCGGACCGAAACCCCTGCAGGTCCAACGTAACGAACTTGAAACCCAACTGCCCCAACTGGTCGACCAGTTGCTGCCGCAGACCGCCAGCGAGCAACTGTGGCAACTCCTCGAGCGGTACCTCGACGCGCGCCAGATCGCCCCGATGATAACGCACACGACAGGTCGCGAATCCGCGCGTGCGCAGAAACTGCTCGGCGCGATCAACCATCTCCAGACGCGCGGCCGTCACCTGCTCGCCATACGCCAGTCGGCTGGAGAGACATGGGGTCGCCGGCTTATCCCAAATCGGCAAGCCCCAGAATCGCGCTAGCTGCCGCACTTCCGCCTTGCTCAATTGACAGTCGGCCAGCGGACTGCACACATTCTGTTCCGCCGCCGCTTGAGTTCCCGGCCGATAGTCATGCAGATCGTCGGCGTTCGCTCCGTTGAGCAAGACCGTCACTTCCAGCTGCCCCTGCAGATCTTTCATTTGCAAATAGAGTTCCGTCTTGCAGTGGTAACACCGATCCGGCGCATTTTGCGAGTACTGGGGCTGAGCCAATTCCTCGGTCTCGATCTCGATATGGCGAATCCCGATCAACTGGGACATTGTACGCGCCTCGGCCAATTCGCCGTCCGCCAGGCTCGCACTCACGCCCGTCACCGCAACCACGCGATCACCTAACGCCAACGCTGCTGCTTTCGCCACCACCGAGCTGTCAACACCCGCCGAAAACGCCACGGCGCAACTCTCATACGTTTGAATCTGCTCCAACAGCTTGTCACGCTTGGCTGCCAGGTCGGCGGAAAGGGTGTCAGTCATCTTGGCCCTAATCGTAATAAGGGTGGAACGGCCACGCACAGTGATCGGATACACGCCCCCAACACACCACCGATTCGTCGCGGAGTACCGGTCAAAGCACCGGTTAGAAAAGCAACATTTTCCACCGCAATGCCGTGGCGATGGGTTTTGTGAGAGCCCGCCATTGGCATCGTATCAGCGGCTTGCCGACTCAACAAGCGAGCGCCGCGAGGGGCCAACAACTGGCCCTGCTCGGTCGATACTGCAAGCGCCACGGGGCTGCCAATGCAAACACGAAACAACAGAGAATCCGCTGCCACCCAGGAGAGGGGTTCGAGTCAACTCCACACTCCGAATGAAATGAGCCGAGCGAAGGACGCTAGCTGTGCGACTCGCGCGTCATCGGTTCCATGATCTTGGTGTTTCGCTCGACCGCCAACACGACCGTTCGCTGCTCGACTCCGTCCCGGCTGCACGCCACCACGGGCAACAGCTGGCGCCGATCAGGCATACTGAGCCGAACGGTAAAGGTCCCATCCGGTCGCAACCGAACCGGCTCGCCGGCGAGCGTAACGTGTGAGCCGGGCTTCGTCGCGCCAAAGATGATCAATTCAGCGTCAACTTCAAAATGGAAGTCCTTGTCACGGCGCAGTGCGGGAGCAATCCCCCCCTCGGACCGCGACACCAGCGGAGATCCCATTGGGCGTCGCAATTGCTCTTCAAATAGCTCCTGTAAATCGCCTCCAGCCGCAGACAGCTCGTAGCCGCCGCTCAACGCATAGATCTTCTCGTAATTCTCTGCGATGTCGGACCAATTCTCGTCAATCGCATCGCTGCTGCCAGGTCGAGGTGTGGTGACGACGTTGCTGCGCGAAAGCACGAAGAAACGGCCGCTATCAGCCCGGTACCCTAGTTCCACGCGGTAACTGTTCGGAGAATCCAAGATGTCGATGTACCAATTCTTGACCCCGCCATGGACCTTGATCTCCCGCACCACGCGTTCGCTCGTGCTGGTCGTCGAGCCCGCCTCGACGTGCAGCAGACGCAACACCGGCTCGCAGGAGTGCCAGTGTTCGGCCAACGCCGCTTTGGCACGCGCCACACTCTGCCGAGTCACGTCCCAGCAGGCCTGCAACCAATAAGGGTCACGGACCAACAACACAATTCGGTCCTTGCCCGGGACCGGGGCGGGCTTCGGCTTGGGGGCAACCTTCTTGCTCGCACCATTCTTGGCGGCGTGCACCGAAGCATGCGACAAGTCGCGTTGCATTTCCCGCTGTGCATGCAGCTTGTGGATCTTGCGCATGACGCGTTGCTTGGCCGCCTCCGCCTTCGTTGGTTTGGAACCCAACTTGGCCCCACCCGACCGCCCAGCCTTGGCCGTCGCTCCCTTGGCCGTCGCTCCCTTGGCCGTCGCTCCCGTGGCCGTCGCTCCCTTGGCAGACGCTCCCTTGGCCGACGCCCCCGAACGGACAGAAGGCGTCGCGAGTTTCTTCGTCGCATTGCGAGCCCCCCCAGAACGGGCATTCGCAGAACGGGCATTGGTCGAACGCGATACAGCCCCCCGCGAACGACCAGAGCCGGCGGCAACGGCCTGCTTCGATTTGGTCGCCTTCAACAACGCTTTGACCAACTGGTCCTTACGCATTGAGTGGACGCCCGTGAGCCCCATTTTGCGGGCCATGGCGGTAAGATCTTTAACAGTCTGGGATCGCAAGTCGGCTACGGTGATCAATGGATTCGCCCTATTTCTCGTGCGGGACAACAGCAACAACTACGTCGTGTCGGTCATGCCGTGCATCGTCCGTGAGCCGGTATTCAGTCGCACCCCTCCATCAACGCTACATGGACGCCGTAAAGTGATGGCACTTAGCCAATCACACCGTACAGCAAACTCTTCGTAATGAGGTGGGTACATCAAGGACGATCGAAACAGGGTCAGCTTTCCGATGATCCCAAGGTTGGCAGCGCATCAATGGCGGCGTGGATCCACTGCCGGACAACCTTCCATAACACCCAACGGGGTTGTGTTCCCCAATAGGTGGGTTCCAATAACTCTCACAATTTCGAGTGTAACTGGAATGCATAAAATTGCAACTCACACCACCCAATAAGGTGATAGGCATTTCAGCCTTCATGGCTACAAACTATGACAAGAGCATGACTTATCGAAATACCAAGTTTTTGGTAAACCAACACCACCCGCCCCCCCCACACCGGCAGTAAACAGCACCACCGGATCACAAGACCTCAGGTTCGTCGAGTGGCCGATAGACGCAGTCATCCACCAAAAGGAGGGTAACCCCGTTACGCCCATCCGTTGTCGCCACAACTGGCAAGCAACAACTGCGAGCTACGACGAACGGGCACTTGAGCATCGTGGTGAAGAATCGGCAGAGTTATCCACGGGGCGATCGAAGCAGAAAAAAGGTCGAGCAGGCGACGAGAACGGTCCGTTGGTTGACCACAAGAAAGGCATGCGATAGATTGAGGCCTCGCCCTACAGGCGCGTCAAGTTGATCAGCCTGCCGTGCTGAACGAAGTCGTTGCAGCACAGCACGATTGCGGACCAGTTCGGATCGTGAAAGACGGCGTAGTCTGCGGCAAGAATCAGACACGGCAAGCCGCTGCCAAGGGGATTACCGCGAGCCCAATTACCACGAACCCAATTACCACAAGCAATGGCGAACGCTGGCGGGCAGGGACACGAAACTCATTATGGCAACGCCTCCAGACGATCGCATGGCCCTAGCCAAGGCGTATGGACGCGCAACGCAGGTCCTGACGATCGCCATCGGCATGGTCGTCCCCCCGCTCGCGGGGCGATTTGCGGATGATCGCCTTGGCACCAAGATCTTATTCACATTGTTGGGAGCCGCACTCGGACTGGCCTATGGCATTTGGAACCTAGTCAAACTGACCGGCCCAACGCAGCAAAAGACGGAAACCGTAGATTCAAATTCGGACCATCACTGACGTCGCGGCGAGCCGGGCGTCTTCTTTGGCTGGCACCTTTTGACATTTTGACAGACCCACTGCACGAATTAGACACAACCGCGTCAACATAACAGCGTCAAGATCCGTGAAAGCTCTTACCCACAGCTCGAGAGGTCGCGTCACAATACTGTCCGCAGCGCTGGTCGCTGCGGGCATGCTCGTCTTGCCGATCGCCTATTGGCGCGGCGCGGCACCCGGCCTCATGGCTGCGGTGGCGGCATGGGGGACGTGTTTTTTCAGTGGCCTGCTGGCGTTATGGGCCGTGCATCTGTTTAATGATCCCAAACAAGTGGTTCAAAAAGTGCTTTCGGGCACACTGATCCGCACTTCTCTCCCGTTAGCCGCTTGCTTGGCAGTACAGGTTTTCGGCGGGACCCTGGCGGACGCGGGATTTCTGTATTACATTCTTGCCTTCTACGTTGTCATGCTCGCCGTGGAAACGGCATTGGTCGTCGGGACCTTGTCAGGACAACCGATTGAATCGCAATCAGGCTAGCCGCAAGCGGCTGGACGATGGCCATGGAAACGGACTCACAACTCACAGCGGAACAGCCGGCCGGAGCCGGCTCAGCTCATGCAGCTCCAGCTCATGCGACTCCAGCCCATGCGTCAGGCGGCGAGGAAGCTTGGGTGAAGCACGCCGAGCAGGCAAGCGTTGCGCACGGCGAAGGTGACCCACTGGCTCCGGAAGCTCTGATCGGGCATGTCAAGGACACGGACTACTTCCAAGTACCGCGTCTGCTGGCGGGAAACGAAACGGGCCACATCGAGATTCCACAGATCCGTGACGAAACGACGCCATCGATCCAGATCAAGACGGGCGTGGCCGCGATTGACCGGATTTTCCCATTCGAGCCACTCGACCTCAAGATCACCAAGTTCATGGTGCTTGAGTTAATTGGGGCCCTGATTCTCGTGGCCATCTTCGTGCCACTCGCGCGGCGGGCGCGCTCGGGGATCGTACCGCGTGGCCGCATCTGGAACATGTTGGAAGCGATGGTCGTCTTCATTCGCAATGAAGTGGCACGTCCCACCATTGGCACGCATGACGGCGATCGATTCACCCCGTTCCTGCTGACCATATTCTTCTTCGTTCTGGCGTGCAATCTGCTGGGTCTGGTACCTTGGGCCGGGTCGCCGACCGGCGCGTTGGCGACGACCGGGACACTGGCATTAATCACGTTTGCCACGGTCGTGATTTCAGGCTCGCTGAAGATGGGCGTGGTCGGATTCTGGATCGGCCAGGTACCGAAGATGGACCTGCCCTTCCCGATGGGCTACGTGCTCAAGCCGATGATTTTCGCTATCGAAGTCGTTGGACTTGGCATCAAGCACTTTGTATTGGCAATGCGTTTATTGGCCAACATGATGGCCGGGCATGTGGTCCTGTCGGTACTGGTGGCCTTCGTGGCAATCGGCGCCAACATCGGCTGGTTTGCGTTCCTGGGCATCGCTCCGATCAGCATTGCCGGCGCGGTGGCACTTAACTTACTCGAATTGTTTGTGGCATTTCTACAAGCATATATTTTTGCGTTTCTCGCTGGACTGTTTATCGGGATGGCGATCCATCCTCACTAACTTCCAACATAGGCTACTGGCACACACGCCGATGATTTTCCCAATGGAGACTGATGAAATGTTCAAGTGGGTGAAGCTCGCAGCACTCGTATTCGCGTTGATGATGGTCGCTGCACCGGTCATGGCCCAACCTGACACGGACCAGGCTGGTGTTGACCAAGTTGACACGCCAGAGGTCGAGGCACCGAGGGCCTTGATCGAATTTGGTGGCGCGTTTGGCGCAGGGTTGGTGATCCTGGGCGCTGGCTACGGTATCGGCATCATTGGTTCGCGCGCAGTCGAGAGCATGGCGCGTCAACCGGAAGTGGCCGGCAACATCCAAACTGCCATGTTGATCTCGGCGGCACTGATTGAAGGTGCGACGTTCTTCGCATTAATTGTCTGCATGCTCTGACGACCCTACAGCTCGAGTCGACATGCTTGCGCAGAAGTCATCATGCTGAGCAACGACATGCTGAGCAACGACATGCTGAGCAACGACGCGTTGCCGGCGACGCAGCAATGGGCACCAGCGGGCGAACGGCACTCGGTCAGCGGCACAAGTTGAATCGTACCGCAACGACCGTACTGGGACTCTGCAACCGTTCATTCAGTGATATCCAGAGACCGGCTCTTCTTTAAGCGGCAAAGTGTTATGAAGATCTTGAGAATCTTGGCTCTCGCCAGCGTCTTATTCGGCGCGTGGCAATGGGGAATGATGCCGGCCTGCGCATCGGGTGGAGGCGCGGGCTCCAATGCCACCAACCCGTTGACGATCGATCCGGACCTGGCAATCGTCACAGCGATCATTTTCCTGTGTTTGCTGGGCGTGTTGAGTGTCTTCGCTTGGAAGCCGCTCATGGCCGCGTTGGACCAGCGTGAGCAATCGATTGCGGACATGATCGACAACGCGAAACGCGGCGCCGAAGAGGCGGCCAAGAAGCTTGGGCAGTACGAGCAAAAGTTGGCTGCGGCAGCTGTCGAGGCTCAAGAGATTGTCGAAAAGGCGCGACGTGACGCGACGACTGCCGGTGAAAAGTTGATTACCGATGCCCGTGCCGAAGCGGAGCGCGAGCGGCATCGTGCGTTGGCGGACATCACCAGCGCGAAGAACGCCGCCGTGCAAGAGATTGCGGACAAGAGTGCCGACATGGCCTTTTCGCTCGCCCGCAAGTTGATCCAAAAGGAACTCAAGCCGGAAGATCACGCGGCATTGATCCGCGAGTCTCTTGAACAGTTCCCGAGCGAGAATTAGCGTCATGAACGAATCATCGTCAAAACGAATTTCTTTCGACACGAACCGCGAGCGTCTTGGCAAGATTTATGCCAAGGGGCTCTTGGGCGCGGCGGAAAGTCAGCGCCAAACCAAGCACGTGTTGGAAGAACTCGATTCGCTGTTAGACGACGTCTTTGAAGAGCTGCCTGATCTCGAACAGATTTTGGCCTCACCCCGCATCAGCGTTGACGAGAAAAACGGCATGCTCGAAAAGGCTTTTGGCGGACGCATGACGCCGCTGTTCTTGAATTTCCTGAAAGTGACCGCTCGGCATGACCGTTTGGACTGCCTGCGTCACATCCGCGCCGCCACACGCAAGCTCTATAACGACATGACCGGTCGCGTGGAAGTCACCGTCGAAACGGCCGACGCGATCAGTCAGGAAGTGGCCAGTCAGATCGAGCAGCGTTTGACGGCGGCTTTGGGCCGTCAAGTCGAACTCTGCTGCAGCGTCAATCCCGACTTGTTGGGCGGCTTGGTAGTGCGTGTCGGTGACACCGTTTATGACGGCAGCCTGAGCCGTCGACTGGAAAAAATGCGCGGCGATACCTTGGACCAAACCGCTCGGTTGATTCGTGATTCGTTGCAACGTTTCACGGTATCAGACTAGTAGCGACCCCATACAGTAGCGACCTAAAGAGGGAATCGATGAGATTCAATGCTGACGAAATTGCTTCGGTCATCCAAAAAGAGATCGAGCAATATGAGAGCGAATTGGACGTCCGTGAAGTTGGAACCGTACTTGATGTGGGTGATGGTATCGCCCACGTTTACGGACTCGCGAACGTGATGGCGGGCGAGATGGTCGCCTTCCCCAACGGCGTGAACGGGCTGGCATTCAACTTGGAAGAGAACAGTGTCGGCGTCATCATCTTGGGGAACTACCTCGACATTAACGAAGGGGACGAAGTTCGCTCGCTCGGACAGTTGCTTTCGGTACCGGTCGGCGACGCGGTGATCGGCCGCGTGCTCGATACGCTCGGCAATCCTCTCGATGGTAAAGGCCCGGTGGCAACCACCGAGCGTCGTCCAGTCGAGTTCCTGGCACCGGGAATCGCGGGCCGTCAACCGGTTACCGAGCCGTTACAAACCGGCTTGAAAGCCATTGATTCCATGACCCCGATCGGCCGCGGGCAACGCGAATTGATCATTGGTGACCGCAAGACAGGCAAGACCGCCATCGCATTGGACACGATCCTGAACCAAAAGGGGAAAGGGGTAAAGTGTTTCTACGTGGCGATTGGCCAAAAAGACTCGTCCGTAGCCGGTGTGGTCAAG
Organism: Planctomycetota bacterium; assembly: GCA_024277285.1. Next base: position 31,191 of record JAJRVM010000009.1, on the reverse strand, counting down.
ATGCTCGAAGACCATGGCGCCATGGAATACACCACAGTTATCGTTTCGGGAGCGGCCAGCCCCGCACCGATGCAATACATGGCCGCCTACGCCGGCACGTCGATGGCCGAGCACTTTACGTTTAACGGTCAACACGCGCTGATTATTTACGATGACCTTTCAAAACAGGCAGTTGCCTACCGCGAACTCTCGTTGCTGATGCGTCGTCCGCCGGGACGTGAGGCGTATCCTGGCGACGTGTTTTACTGTCACAGCCGGTTGCTCGAACGGTCGGTCAAATTGAGCGACGAACTGGGAGGTGGCTCACTCACGTCGCTGCCCATCATCGAAACGCTCGAAGGGGAAGTTTCCGCCTACATCCCGACCAATGTGATCTCGATCACGGACGGTCAAATCTATTTACAACCCGACCTCTTCTTCGCCGGCATCCGGCCAGCCATGAATGCCGGCATCTCGGTTTCCCGCGTCGGTGGTGCTGCACAAGTCAAGGCGATGAAGAAAGTGGCCGGCGGACTGCGTTTGGACCTCGCTGCATTCCGCGAGCTCGAAGCATTCGCCCAAATGGGCACCGAACTGGACACCGCCACCCAAACCCAACTCGACCGTGGCTACCGCATGATGGAACTGCTGAAACAACCGCAATATCGCCCGATGAATGTGTGGGATCAGATCCTAAGCATCTATGCCGGCACGCGTGGATTCCTGGACGACGTGCCGATCAACGAAGTGGCACCCTGGGAAAAGGCGTTTCTGCGTTACATGCACGACCGTCAACAGGACCTGATTGACGAGTTCACTGAAACCAACGATCTGACGGACGACATTACCAATAAACTGGAAGCTGCGATCAAGGACTTCAAGAAAGGCTATACCAAACCGCCCGCGAAGTCCTAGGCTTCGTCTCAAAACTCGTATTTACCACCTTGCGTTTCGCGTAATCTGCTGAAAATGGCATGGCTTTGCCGCGCGAAAAGACGTTTTGAGACAAAGCCTAGTAAGAGACCGTCTGAAACGAGAAACTCATGGCCAAAGCGCGTACACTTGACGAACGTCGCAGCTCCATCAAGAACATTCGTAAGATCACTCGTACGATCGAGTTGATCGCGAACGCGCGGTTCAAACAAGCGATGGACCGGGCAACTTCCGCGAGTGGCTTTACCAACCGGATCACCCAGTTGGTTGCCGATCTCTGCCAAAGTGGCCTCGATCTCGAACACCCGCTGCTGGCAGAACGTCCCGAACCCGAGCATGCCGTCCTGTTGGTCTTGAGTGCCAATCGAGGCATGTGCGGCGGCTACAACGCCAGCGTCTTGCGACATGCCACGCAGCATTACCAACAGCTTGACGAGGAAGTCCCCAATGTACGCGTCGAGGTGTCGGGTAAACGTGGGATCGGTGCTTTGGAATATCGCAAGATCCCCATCGATCAGAAGTACACGCATTTTGAAGATCGCCCCGTCTTTGACGATGTCGAGACGTTAGCAAACCAATACTTGGAACAGTTCGTTACCGGCAAGATCGACCGGCTCGACGTGGCTTACACCAAGTTCATTAGCAGTGGTCGGCAGGAAGCGGTCGTCGAGACGCTGTTGCCACTAGGCTCGTTAGAAGGCGGAGATGATGCCGACGGGCAAGGGAACAGCGGAACGCAATATGAGTTTCTGCCATCGGCGGCGAGCATCCTGGAAGAAGTCGTTCCGACCAGCTTTCGGATCAAGTTGTTCAAATGCTTCCTCGACGCTGCGGTCAGCGAACACATCGCGCGTATGATCGCCATGAAGGCAGCTACCGAAAACGCTGACGAAATGATTCGTCATCTGTCGATGGCCTACAACCGTGCTCGGCAGTCGCAAATCACAGGGGAGATCATGGAGATCATTGGTGGCGTCGAGGCGCTGCAAAATTGAGGCTGCGTGACAGCTTAGCTACAAGATGCAATTTAGCTACAAGATGCAATGGGAGGTGCCGCGAAGGCCCCCTGCGGGAACAGCATCGTTGGCGAATGAACCACCTGACGAGCTGAGTCTTGCAACTGATTTTCCAACTGGACACGAAAAATACAGATATACTTTTCACGGCGAACGAGGATTCACCCGACATGGCAACCGGCACCCAGAACATTGGCCATATTACCCAGGTAATCGGCTCGACATTCGATGCTCAATTCGACGATGACAAATTGCCGGCAATCTATAACGCCGTGAAAGTCGAATCAAATTTCAAAGGGGTCGAGATCAATCTGACCGGCGAAGTGCAACAGCACCTGGGTGGTGGTCGCGTACGCTGCGTCGCACTTGGTGGCACCGATGGGTTGGTTCGTGGTCAAGACTGTATTGATACCGGGGCGCCCGTATCCGTGCCCGTCGGCAAAGCGACGCTCGGGCGCGTCTTCAATTTGCTGGGCGAGCCGATTGACGAGCGGGGACCGGTTGACGTGGAAGAACGGCGCCCCATCCATGCCGAAGCACCGGCCATCAAGGATCTGTCGACGACGACCGAACTGTTTGAAACGGGCATTAAGGTGATCGATCTGCTGACCCCGTTTGTGCGGGGCGGCAAAGCCGGGCTGTTCGGCGGTGCCGGTTTGGGCAAGACGGTGATCCTGACCGAGCTGATTGCCCGCATCGCATCCGCTCACGGCGGCTATAGCGTGTTCGCCGGGGTCGGCGAACGGACCCGTGAAGGAACCGACCTGTGGCTGGAAATGCAGGAAGCGAAAATCGGTGACACGGGACGCCACGTCATCGACCAGACATGCATGGTGTTCGGTCAGATGAACGAACCACCGGGTGCTCGCCTGCGTGTCGCCCTGTCGGCGTTGACGATGGCCGAGTATTTTCGTGACACCACCGGCGCCGACACGCTGCTGTTTGTCGACAACATCTTCCGTTTCTCGCAGGCCGGTAGTGAGGTTTCCGCACTGCTGGGACGAATGCCTTCGGCGGTCGGTTATCAACCGACTTTGGCCACGGAGATGGGCGCGTTGCAGGAACGCATCGCGTCGACCAATCGCGGCGCGATCACGTCCGTCCAGGCAGTTTACGTGCCCGCCGATGATCCGACCGACCCCGCCCCTGCAACCGCTTTCGGGCAACTCGATGCGTTCGTTTACCTTTCGCGGGCGATTACGGAAAAAGGAATCTACCCGGCAATCGATCCGCTGGCATCCTCCAGCCGTATCCTCGATCCGCAATACGTCGGCCAGCGGCACTACGACATCGCGCGCCGTGTGCAAACCACGTTGCAACGATACCGTGAATTGCAAGACATTATCGCCATCCTCGTAATTGACGAGTTGAGTGAGGAAGACAAACTGGTTGTCCACCGCGCACGACGCATCGAACGATTCCTCTCGCAGCCCTTCCTGGTCGCCGAAGTCTTCACCGGCAAGCCGGGCGAGATCACCGAGCTCGAAGATACTATTCGCAGCTTTGAAGAAATCTGCAATGGCAAATGGGACCACCTTCCGGAACAAGCGTTCATGTATGTGGGACCGATCGAACAGGCCGAAGAACAAGCCAAGAAAATGGCGAAGTAGTCTCCGGCATTTTTGGCAGCTGTAACGCAACCTCCTTAGCGACGCATTCTTATGGCACTATTGAACTGCATTGTCGTCACGCCCGAAAAAACGGCGGTCGATTCAAGAGCGGATTTCATCGTCCTGCCGCTCTACGATGGTGAAATCGGTATCGCGCCCGGTCGTGCTCCCTTGATCGGGCGACTTGGGTTCGGCGAAATGCGGCTCACCATAGGCGATAAAGTCACCCGCTATTACCTCGACGGTGGGTTCGTGCAGGTCGTCGACGAAGTCGTCTCGGTGCTCACCAACCGAGCAATTCTGGCCACGGAAGTGGATGACAAGACGGCACAACAACTGCTCGAAGAAGCCTTGAAATTGCCTATCGACACGGACGAACTTGAGGTCATCCGCGACCGACGCGTCGCGCAAGCGCGCGGACAGCTCCGCGTTGGCCAGCAAGCCTAAGAACGCAGCACCCGTGGCATGGTGACGTTCGGGCTGATTCTCACCCACGCAAATGCCGATGCGCACTGGCGATGCCAGCGACTCCGGTCATGAACGACTCCCGATCGGCGGCAGGCTGCCCCATTCGGGACTGTGGCCAACCGTCGGCGGCACTGCGGTGTGCCCCCATGCCATTGTCGACTCGCAGACTGCGGGCAAAATCCCCTATCTTGTGCAACGCGACCGACCGGCCCCGCTTTCGGACTATTCGGTTATGACCTGTCGACTCTGCTGCACCGCTCGCAAGACGCCAACCGAACAAGATCTAGAGGAAGCCCTTTACCCCTCGCCCCCCCCCCTCTCCCATTCCCCACCTCGGATCCAGAAAACCTGCGTTTGGCGCCGCCTTCGCCAGGAGGAACGACGTCCCATGGCTCAACAACCCCAACTCGTCGGTCTCATCGAACTGGACGTCGCTCCCGAATTGGATGTAACGTTGGACGAGAATATCGGCCAGACCCTGCGGCGTTTGCGCAGAACAACCGATCGCAACACCGAACCAGCAACCAACGCATTCTCCTTTTCGTACGCGCAATCCGAGTGGCATTCCGCCACCGAACCGTGTCACGATGGCGTCATTGTGCTCATGGCCGACCTGCATCAACTACACTCCGACCTGGAGTCGGAACTGGCCAGACTGCTCGACCGTCTGCTGATGGTCTCCTAGCGCCGCTGCCTATGTGGAACCCCTGGCGGGCGAAAAGAGCGCCGAGCAGCGTACATCTTTTGTTGCCCGTCATCTTCTTTGCTCTTCTCTCCTGTTGCACTCATGGACGACGCGTCTGATGGTGCTCCTTGGAGGGCAAAGAAAATGATGGGCAAAAAAGAACAGAACGGTCGGTGTCCTTCTTGCCCCCGTGGCATTGCTGCCCTCGGCTGCCAGGTGCTTGCGCGCGGCACCTTATCGGCCCTCTACGCGCAGAAGAAAGACGGGGTCAACAACTCCACCAGCGAAGGCCGACTTATTGGCAGCCCAGGCGGGGTTCGTGAGATAGTCTCAATGGGCGAGGTTAGGCTGGACAAGTAACTTGAGACTTTGGACGCCTATTCGGGTCAGCCAGCCTAAGACGTAGCAAGCCGCCAAGAACCACCCCACTGCGCGCATGGAAACTACCACCACGCGCCGGAGAATAAGGCAGATACCGGGCAAGCTCGGAACAACAGCCACTGTAGGGTCCCGAGCCCAAGCGGCGCGCGCCACTTATGCTACAATCGCCGGCATGCGATGGCTGCGTGCGACAATGTTGCTGGCGATCTTGATCCCTCTGGTCTGGAGTTTCGGATCGACGTTCACCGGTGCGCGGCTCTTTGCGTACCGGGATACGGCCAGTTTCTACTACCCGCTGTATGCGTGGACCTCTCGATGCTGGTCGCGCGGCGAAGTCCCGCTCTGGAACCCGCAAGAGAACATTGGCACACCAGTGGCTGCGGAAGCGACTTCGGCCGTCTTCTATCCCGGTCAACTCATGTTCGCCTTGCCCCTGCCCTACCCCTTGAAATTCAATCTCTACGTGCTGGGACACCTGCTGCTGGCCACACTCGGTGCGTTTCTGCTTGCGCGCCACCTGTTGACACAAACCGTGCCCGCAGGTCGCATTCGCCTGGCAAACGAAGGCAACACACGCGACCCGTCGGCCGCTGATCAAGAGCGCACCAAAAGAATCACGACGCGGCAGATTCGACTGCTGGCCGCCGGACTCGGCGGGATCAGTTACGCGTTCAGTGGCGCAGTATTATTTCAATATTGTAACGTCGTCTTCCTGGTCGGCGCGGCGTGGCTGCCATTCGCCCTGTTGGCCGGCGCTCGTATGTTGACTTCGCGCCACATGGCATGGGCCCTTGTTTTGGGGGCACTGTTGGCGCTCATGGTGTTGGGTGGTGATCCCCAAATGGCGTACCACACCGGCCTGATCGTCGCATTGCTGGCATGGTTACAATACCGAGCAACGGCAAGGTCCCCTGCCCCGTCATCGCTTCGCACGCAAGATGATTCCGCATCGAGCGATGCCGGTACTTCACTACCACGTCGTCGCCATGCACTGGTGCTGTTGGCCGCTGCGGCGTTCACCGGAGTCTTGCTATCAGCGGTGCAGATCGTCCCAGCCGTCGCGTTGGCGCGGACCAGTGAGCGAGCGTCACTTCCTCGCGCCGGCGATTTGACCGAGTCTCTCTTTGGCCGACTCCCAAGCGGCACTCATGGCGAACAGCTATACGACTTCAGTGTTGCTCCATGGCGCGTGGCAGAGTGTCTGTGGCCGAATGTTTCCGGGCGCATGTTCCCGGTCAACCAGCGTTGGCTCACGGCCGCGCGTGGAGAAGATCGCGTCTGGACCCCAACGCTCTACCTTGGGCTGATGCCGTTGCTGCTGGCCTTGACCGTATGGCGTTGGCGCTCGGGCCACTACCTGGTGCGATGGCTCTCCATCGTGGCACTTGGTACCTTGGTCGGCAGCTTCGGCTGGTACGGACTCGGCTGGCTGGCCGGGGAACTGCAACGCGCATGGACCGGCGCGGCACCGACCATCGCCGTGGGCGAGCCGACCGGTGGTCTCTATTGGCTGATGGTCAAGCTGCTGCCCGGATACTCCTACTTTCGCTACCCGGCCAAGTTGCTCGTGATCGCGTCGCTAGCCACCTCGCTGTTGGGCGGTCTTGGCTTGGCACACGGACTGACAACCACGTTCAAACCGGTCTGCCGATGGCTTGCCGTGCTGGGCACCTGCAGTGTCATCCTGAGCCTGGGTTTGGTTATTTGCAGGCCGTGGTGGTCGGCTTGGTTTCGCGGTGCGGTACCTGACGAGCTGTTCGGTCCATTCGATGCGCGTGGAGCCTGGCTGGGCGTCCTGTTGGCAACGCTACACACGACCCTCCTGTGCATTGTCTTCGGGTGGTTGTTGGGACGCTGGCGCACCGGCCCCTGGCGCACCGGATCATCGCCAGTTCGACTGGGGCAGATTATCGTCTTGATAACGGCCGCAGAACTCGCATGGGCTAATGGAGCCCATGTAATGACCGCGCCGGCAAACGTCATCTGCGCTCCGACAGTACTCGACACGGTCGCCGCCGCGTCCCGTGCCTCAACCTTAACACCGCCTGGCACTCCATCCGAAGGCGACCGCCAGGTTGCCACTGCCTGCACGCAACGTATCTATCGCCCGCCGCGTCGCCGCTGGGTCCCGCCACAATGGCTGAAACGGTCGGACCGGCAGCGCGGAGCGGAAACCATACGTTGGGATCGGGCCACACTATTTCCCAAGTACCACTTGCTCGGCGCTTTCGGGACAGTACACTCGTTTAACACTCTCAGTTCGAAGGACTACCGTACGTTGATGCGTGTGGCGAACGAGACGCAATCCGCCCCCAACCTGCTCGACCTGCTGGGTGTTCGCTACCTTGTGTTGCCGGCCGATCGGCGTTGGCCAAGTGGTGTACCGCTCAATAGCGGCCTAACAAGCAAGCGCTCATCGCAACCGAACCGTCGGTCGCCAGTGGCGCTCAGTTGCGCCAACGTGCGGGTGTGGGAAAACCCGAACGCCCTGCCCCGCGCCTGGATCGTGCACTAGATCGAACGCGAGTCCGATGCCCCACCGATCGATCAATCCGCCCTGGAAGATCGCTTCCGTCGCCTGCTGTATCCCAACAACCTGCCTCGTGACTTCCGCCGGTCGGCCGTCGTGTGGACCAGCGCAACATCGCCCAAGGCCGAATCATCACACTCCCGGTGGGAAGACGCGTCAGTGACATTCGCTGCCAAACCCAACACCGCAAGTACAACGTGCAACATCGTTGAGCCCAAAACGGGGCAGATCGAAGTAGACGCGACACTGACGCACCCCGGATTGCTGGTGCTGAGCAATCAGTTTGATCCTGGCTGGTCGGTCGACGTTACCACAGCAGGAACACGGTCACAGCGCGACATTGTGCGCACCAATGGCGTGATGCAAGGCGTGTTCTTGCCAGAGGGCCAGCACCATCTGGTCTTTAAGTACATGCCTCGTGGGTTCCGTGCGGCCGCCAGCATCAGCATCGCGGGTTGGGTGTCATTTCTGATGCTGGGGCTCTGGACGGCCGCCAAAAGGCCGAAACGACGGTGACGAACACAGGTCACTCACAATCGCATTGCTGCAGCGGCTCGTGGCATCGGGGACACTGTTCTAATTCACAACCTGGCACATGAAACGTCCCGGCGGCCGCTTGGCATGCGCAGCATTTGCCGCTGCCATTGCGCATGGACGTTACTTCGCTTCCAACGGGCACTTTGGCATACTCCTCGCCTTCACCGTGCAAGGGGGTGGCCGACGAGGGAGTGAGATTAAGAGTACGATTAAGAGAACCTGCCCAATGGACGGGGCGGCTAGATCTGATAGTTCGCCGCCGAATCGCTTTGTCCACCGGCACGGATCCGCAGCCTGGGCTTCTCCATTGTTACGGTCGCAAACGGCTCCACGCTACTGGTCAACCAGACGCTAGACCCGATCACCGAGTCGTGGCCAATCACGGTGGTTCCGCCTAAGATCGTGGCGCTGGCATAGATCACAACACGGTCCTCGATCGTTGGGTGGCGTTTGCGCCCGCGGATCAAGAGGCCGTTAGGATCGGTCGGAAAACTGAGTGCGCCGAGTGTCACCCCTTGATAGATTTTCACATGTTCGCCAATCTCACACGTTTCGCCAATCACCACACCCGTTCCGTGATCGATGAAGAAATGGTGTCCGATTCGAGCTCCCGGGTGAATATCGATCCCCGTTTCCTTGTGCGCTCGTTCCGTCATCATCCGAGGGATCAGCGGTACACCAAGCAACTCAAGTTCGTGCGCCAGGCGATAGACGGTCACAGCGTCCACGCCGGGATAGCAGAAGATGACTTCGTCTAGACTCTTGCAAGCCGGGTCACCATCGTAGGCAGCCTGGACATCGGTGGCTAGCACATGCCGTAACGCCGGCAGTTTCTCTAAAAATGTGATTGCGATCGCCTGCCCCTTGGCTTCAAGATCCTCCTCGTCAGGCAGACAGTCGTCGAGGTGCCGTGTTTCACGCACTTCGTGTTGCAACGCACGCGCAATCTGTGTCGTAAGCTTGTCATGTAATCCATCAATCAAGTCGCCCGCGTGGTAGGTCACATTGCCAATGTGCAGCCCCTCGCGACGCCGATACCCGGGATAAAGCAACTCTTTTAGATCATCCAGGATCGACACGACCGCTTCGTACCGCGGCAACGGGCAGTGCCCCAAATGGTTGATGGTCCGTACTTCGGAGTACGTTCCCACGATCCGTTCGGTCAGATTGGGCAACTGTTCTTTGAGCCGGAAGTCGGATGCCATAGCCAAAACCCTCTTGATGGCTGATCACTTGCGCCGCAGCAAGATCTCAATAAGCTCGTCCGCACAAGAAATGCCACACGCACCGTGGTCATATGGCGAAACGAAAGAAAGCAGGGGCGAAGGGGGGGGGATAGTGTCCGGTCAACCCGGACAGACGCAGCAGTTCAGGGACACCGCCTTCAGAGACATCGCCGCATGATGAAGATGGTTCATAGACCCCATACCCAAACAGAGGCTGTTGGGACGGCACCGCCTGCGTGCTCCATCCCCAGCGAAAACAAACTGCCATCATTGTATTCGGCAAGTGGCGGGAGGCAAGTTTAGCCCATTTCCACTACGGACGCCGTGGATAGCCCCAGTGTGGCACGTTCGCTCTGTGTCGCAAGACGGCACGGAGTGCCGTGCCACACTGCGTCGTAAGGCGGCACGGAGTGCCGTGCCACACTGCGTCGTAAGGCGGCACGGAGTGCCGTGCCACACTGCGTCGGCATGGATTTCCAGCCACACGACGATTACTCGTCTTCCTCGTCGTGAACTTTGGCCTTGGCAATGATCTCCTGCATGATGTTAGGCGGCATGACATCGTAGTGGCTGAAGTCCATCGTATAACTCCCTTGCCCACCTGTCATGCTGGACAGTGTTCGGGCATAGGTCGTCACGGACCGCAGCGGAACCTCGCAATGGACCGTTTGCAGCCCGCCGCCGGCCGAATCACTGCCCGAAACACGCCCACCACGTCCCGACATATCGCTATAGACATCGCCGACGTGATCTTCGGGGACGGTGATGTCCATCTTCACGACGGGTTCGAGCAGTGTTGGTTTTGCCGATTGAAAAACGTTGCGAAACGCCATTGATCCGGCGGTCTTGAAAGCCGTTTCCGAACTATCAACCGGATGGTGCTTGCCAAAGTGAACTTCAACGCCGACATCCTGCACCTGATAGCCGGCAATCACGCCGCGCGTCATCCGTTCTCGGAATCCCTTTTCGATGGCCGGCATGAAGTTACCTGGAATCACCCCACCCACCACGGAATCGATCCACAAGAAGTTGTTCTTTTCGTCGTAGTGATAGACTTTCAATTGAGGGAAATTCGCTTTCACCGCAAACTCTTCAATATTCGTATCACGACTCAGCGGGAACATGCGGATATGCACCTCGCCGAATTGGCCGCGTCCACCCGACTGTTTCTTGTGCCGATAGCGGCCGTCCGCTTTCGCCTGAATGGTCTCTCGAAACGGGATCTTCGGCTCTTTCGTTTCCACTTCCAACTTATCGCGTCGGATCAATCGCTCGCGCACCACGGTCAAATGCAACTCGCTCATCCCCGTCATCACCAATTCCTTGGTCTGGCCGTCGCGATCGAGCCTGAATGTCGGATCTTCCTCGACCACTTTGTGCAGGGCGCCCGACAACTTTGTTTCGTCACCACGACTCTTCGGCGACACGGCCAAGCCAACCATGGGCGTCGGAAACGGAATAGGGGGCAACCGCAGTTCACCCAAGGTGGCACCCGTCGCCAGCTCTTCCATTTTCGCAATCGCAATGATTTCGCCCGGCCCTGCCTCATCCACCGGACTGGTTTCGGCACCTTGCACCGCAAGCAGCGGCCCGAGCTTGACCGGTTTGCGCGCACTGCTGACAGGCACCACATCGTCACGCTTCATGGTCCCGGAAAAAATGCGAATGAAACTCAATTTTTGGACAAACGGGTCGATGCGAGTCTTGAAAACCCCCGCCACCAAGGGCCCGGACGCATCGGCCTTGATCTCAACCTGCTCGCCCGCCGCATCGGTCGCCGTTCGTGTGATCGTCTCCGGCGTCAGGCCGCACATGGCAATCGCGTCGAGCAGCTCCGTCAGCCCTGTACCCGATCGGCCGGCACAGCAGAGCACGGGAATCAACGACCCTGCCGCCACCGCACGAACGATCAACGCCGAAAGCTCGTCGTTGGTCGGCGGCGTGCCTTCAAAATATCGCTCCATCACACTCTCATCGACTTCGATGATCGATTCGAGCAGAGGGTCGTGAATCTCGTTGGGGTCGACCAACGCGCCGGCAGTGTCGTCCGGCACTTCCAGCGTGCTGGCCACACCCTTGAAATCGGCACCATGTCCGATAGGCACATTCAACAGTACACAGGCACTGCCGAAGAGCTCCTGAATCGAGTTGATCAATACGGGAAAATCGATGTTCTCGGCATCCATCTTGTTAATGATGATGATGCGGCCCAAACCGGCCTTGCCCGCCTCCTGAAACACGCGCCGCGTGTTGACTTCAATACCCGACTGAGCATTGATAACAATCGCCGCCGTATCGACGCCAGACATGGCGCCAATGGTCTGACCGATGAAGTCCGGATAACCGGGAGTATCAATGACATTGAAATGCTTGCCGCCATGCTCGAAGTGAACCAACGTTGCTTCAACCGTATACTTGTGGTGCTTCTCCTCGGCGTCGAAGTCGCAGATACTCGTCCCTTCATCGACGCTCGGGGCGGCGCTCACGGTACCCGTCTTGAAGAGCAAATTGTCGGCTAAGGTCGTCTTGCCAGCCGAACCGTGTCCACAGAGTACAAGATTGCGAATGTCTTGGATTTTCGCTTTCGCCATTGCTCGAAATCCCTTGCTTCCGTTGTCGCGCGTGTTGGTGTCGCGCGTGTTGGTGTTACGAGTGCGTGACCCGAAATAATGCTTGACTGTTCGTGTCGTTGCCGCCTCACATGCTAAGCTGCCTCAAAAGGTAACTCGAAGTCCTCCAAAGAAGAAAACAAACTCTCGGCCGGTATGGTAATCTGCCGCCGTGCCGCGCTCTCTCGCTCCTCAAAACGTGTATTGAAAATGGTTCCCAACGCACAGGTTCCCAACGCACAGGTTCCCAACGCACAGGTTCCCAACGCACCATCGGTTCGAATTCCACCTCGATTGTGGAGCAGAACCAAGCGATATTCGGCTCCGAGCCGCTCCTCCGTAAATTCTAAAACACGTTCTATGTCTGACTGGCGGCAGACAACGCCTCTTGCAAAGTCATCGAGCCCTCGTAAAGAGCTCGCCCAATAATGCAGCCCGCAACCCCCGTGGCAACCAAACGCGTCACATCGGCGGCCGTCGTGACGCCTCCCGACGCAATCACCGATACATCAACCGCATCGGCCATGTCCGCCATCGCTGGCAAATTCGGACCCGCCATCATCCCGTCCTTGGCGATGTCCGTATAGACAATCGCCGCAATCGGCAGATCGGACAGCTCCTTGGCCAATGCCGTCGCCTCGGTCGCGCTGGTCTCCAACCAGCCGTCGGTCGCCACATGGCCGTCGCGCGCATCAATTCCGGCCACCAGCTGGTTCGGAAATCGGTTGCACATCTCGCGAAACCAGTCCGGTCGTTTGATCGCGGAAGTCCCAACGACCAACCGTTGCAGCCCGATTTCCAGCAACTCGCGAATCGTCGCCTCGTCGCGAATGCCACCGCCAAGTTCACACGGGATCGATACGGCAGCCAAAATAGCAGCAACCGCGTCACGATTAACCAATCGACCATCGCGCGCGCCGTCCAGATCAACCAAATGGAGATATTCCGCCCCCTGGTCGACCCAACGCCGAGCCATCTCGGCAGGCTGATCCCCGTAAATCGTCTCCTGGCCGTAATCACCTTGCCGCAGTCGAACGCACTTGCCAGCACGCAAGTCGATGGCGGGCCAAATCTGCATACTCACGGCACCCTTGTCTTTACTACAGCACGGTTTACGAAAACCCGTAATATGCCACATCGGCGGCGAATTAGCAAGGTGGGAAAACCCGTTGTCGCGTCGTCGCGTGCGTCAAAGAGGCACCAAAACGGCCCCGTCGCTGGAGCAAGCACAGGCCGCGCGGTAACCGTTGCGACAGTACCGATGGTGCCGCCGACGCTTCGTGCGTTTTGCCGGGCGGCGCTGGCCTTCCGACGCAACGTGAGCGTTTCGCGTTTTACAACCGAGCAAAATTCTCCAGCACGCGCATGCCAACGCGCTGGCTCTTCTCGGGATGGAATTGGGTCGCATACAGATTGTCGCGCCACACCATTGCACAAAACGGTGCACCATAGTCCGCTTCGACCGCCACAACCGCCCGGTCGTGGGGGACAACGTAATAAGAATGCACGAAATAGAAATGCGTCCCCTCGTCAATACCTTGCAGAATCGGCGCGGGACGACGGATGATCGCTTGGTTCCAACCCATGTGCGGGATCTTGAAAGGCTTGGGCAATTCAAAGCGGACGACTTTGCCCGGCAGCACACCGAGCCCCTGATGCTCCCCTCCCTCGTAGCTGACATCAAACAACAACTGCAATCCAAGGCATATGCCCAGAAATGGTTTGCCCGCCTGAATCGACTCCAGAATGGGTTCGATCAAGTCAGCACGCTTGAGCTCGGCAATCGCGTCCTGAAATGCGCCGACCCCCGGCAGAACCACCTTGTCGGCACGGGCCACTACCTCCGGATCTCGACTGATCACCGGTGTGAACCCGACTCGCTCGAATCCTTTCTGCACGCTTCGCAGATTACCCATCCCATAGTCAACGATGACGATCATTTGAGCCCTACCATCTGGAACCATAACGGCTACTTCCACGGAAACTGACACCGGCGACCGTGATCGGTTCACGCGGAACCGTCTGCCACAGGCCCAAAACACCACCGCGCACCTCCGAATTATAATTGACCTGCCCTCTGGCCGTAAGAACGTGTTTTGAAAATGGCTCCCAACGCACCGGTCCCCAACGCAAGATCGGATCGATTTCAACCTCTATTGTGGAGCAGATAACGGTTCACGGAGCCGATGCCATGAACAGCACGCGCAGACGGAGGACCGCTGATGAACGCAGATGAACGCTAAGGCAAAACGAGCCGTCCGAACACGGTCCACGACGCGTCCCTTAAAGAGAACACCGAAGAGGATCAGGCAGAGAGAGAGAGGGAGAGAGAGAGGGAGGGAGGGAGGGAGAGGGAGAGAGGGAGGAAAGCGATGGAGTGCCTTTCGAGCAGGTGTCATTTTCCCATATTGAAACGCAACGCGTATCAAATTGGAACAAACACGCCGCGAAACCGACACGCAACGAGCGGTAAGACGCCGCTCAGTCCATCGCCTGCGGGTAAATGACCAATTCAACGCGCCGGTTCTTCGCCCGGCCCGCCTCTGTTGCGTTCGACGCACGAGGATGAATCGAGCCCGCTCCCATCACAAACAATTGCCGTGCCGGGAGTCGATTACGGCGTGTAAGAATGTCGAACACCGCCAGCGCTTGCATGCAAGCGAGTTGGTGATTGGTGGTGCCGTTGCCGCCAAACGTCGGCGCACTGTCGGTATGCCCTTCGATCCCAATGCGTTGCCGTGGATAGCTGCGTGCAATGGCGTCAGCAACCTTATCGAGGTATGCGTACGCGGTTGGCGTGAGCTGGACGGTACCACGCCGAAACAGTTTATCAGAAGGCAGTTCGATGCGAATCACATCCTGATCCTGCCGCACATCGACCCCCGGAATGTCAACCAATTGCAGCGATTGGCGGATGCTGTTATTCGCGGTGATCACAGCCCCACCTTGCTTGCGCGTCGACGCTTGCATGATCTGCACACTCTTCTCCGCGTTTTGCCGCGCAAGCTGCGTGTCGCGTAACTGGTTGGCCGTATCACGCAATTGTTGCTGCAGTAGCTGCGTTTGTTCCAAGTAGATCTTGGTCTGCTGCTCGGCTTGCGCCAGTCGACGGTGCAAGTCCGAGTTACTCATGTCCAACTCGCTCACACGACGTTGCAGCTCCTGTGCCTGGGATACCTGCGCTGCCTGCTGTTGCTGGAGAGCGGACTGCTGCTGCTGAGTCAGAAACGTGTTTTGTCCACACCCCACCAAGCTTGCCATCGCGGTCGTTAATACGACCACGGCCAGCAACCACGTATTTCGTGTTGTGGGCAACATGGCTCGACGCTCCCGAAAACTCCTCGACGTGTGAAACCTCGCGATACCTGTACGTGCAGCGAGGATTGCCCTATCCACGGGCGCGGCGGATCGTAGCATCGACAACCGACCGCCACAAGAGCGATTCCTGGTAACCTGAATAAATGGAACCCCTGGGCAAGCCAGGAAAAACAGGAGGCTCGCGCTCTGCGCAGAGAGAACGGCGGCATCAGGGCTGCTAGAAACGCCTTTTTCTGCGGCCAGTTTGCCGGTGGTCGACGCGACGTGATATCACTTATTCAAACCTCGCGCGGGAGTCTTTTTCGCGATCAGCGTCAATTGGCGGTTCCTCTTCAGGATGGGCTGTTTGCGTCCCTATTCCCGTGAACGACCACCATCGGTCATTGCCGTTGGCCAATCACCGTAGAACCGCTTGATGAAATGGCGTCGCCGACTCGACGGCACATGCGCTTCCCAGCCCCAGCGCTGCAGCAAGCGATCGGAGATGCGCAGGTTGTTCACTTCACAGACGATGGCATCCGATTTCTTGATGCGTGCGACTTCATCCAACACAATCAGCGCACGGCGACACGTAGCGAACGACGCCTCGTGATTGGAAATAATGTACTTCAGTGTCAGAAAGTTTTGATGCCGGCGCGGTTGATTATAGTAGAGCCAACAGCAATTGCCGGAAGCTTGACCGTGAAACCGATTGCCAAAGAGCGCGATCTCGGCCACCGAAATCAGTTTTGGCCAAGGACGCAAGACAATCTCCTTGAAACGCGCGTCCGCAACGCAAATCACGCCATACCGACGGCGGCGCACGGCGTCAGCCTGAGCCTGGCTCTGCAGATCACCAACATGTTCAAAGAAGGGCATACTCGATTTCCATCCATGCGTTGAGACCAACTCAGCCGAAAATCGCATCCCGCACGATGCGCCACAACCACAAGAGTCCTCCCATCATGACCAGGCAGCAGGCGAGAACACCGGGAATGAACCAGCCGAGTGAGAACATAGGGAGCGCCCAATGCGTCCAAATCGAGTCCCACGCAACGATGACGATCAGTGCGGCAAGGCAAAGATAGGGACCAAACGCGATGGCTCGATCACCCGTCAACAGTCGTTGGGCCGCCGCGATCAACACGGCCGTTAGCGGCGCAATAAAGAAGACCAACATGGCTGCCTGCCAACCGAGAAACGCGCCGATCATCGCCATCAGCGTGACATCGCCGAACCCCATGGCCTCGACTTGCATCGCGTGTCCGGCGATCATCCGCACGGCCCAGATCAAACCACCACCGAAACACATCCCGACAATGGCGGTCAGCAAACTCTGCCACCGCACGCCACCGGCGTCCCACGCCCAAGTTGCCGCCGTGGCGGCCGAGAGGCCGATGATCAACAGACCGGGAACGCGCCACGTCGTATGCCGTAAGATGCTCGCCAACATGTACCGAACGGCCCTTCCCCATCCCTGACGCAACGTCCAAGTCTTGTGCAAGATCGCAAAACACCAGCCCCAAATACCGAGTAAGCCGACCACCAATCCCAGTAAACCGTCGAGCGCAACTGGCCAGGAAATGGGGCCGCCCAACCCTTCCGCCCAACGAGCGGCGGTCGTCGAGGATGTGAGCACCATGTGATGTAACGTCGTGCCGTGCAGCCCCGACTCGAACAACGTCGGCAAGCTGGCATACGGCATGGCAATGGCAAACACCAACCCGATGACGGTTCCCGTGACCGTGATTTCATCGGGAATCGTCTGTTCATCGAAATCGATGAACGTGGCCACGATCATCAGTGAGATCAACACGATGTGACTGAGATACTGAGCATGCACCACGGCCATGTCGACGGTCGGAGCACCTGGCAACGACGGCCACAGAATCAGTCGATCGACTTCCAACCAATACAGCAGGGCGAACCCGATCCCCGTACTCAACTCGATCAGCAGCGGCCGCAGCCAGTAACCACGCCCATGCCACCTTGCCTCGCGCCGCAAGCCCCACCAACCGATCAATGGCAAACGATCGGTCCAACGCCGAACGGGCACGTCTCGCTGCGGCAGGGACCAGGGCCCGATCGCACGCCGATTCCAGGCTAACCGATAGATACCTCGATTAAGTTGCCCACCAACAAGCACCCCGCCCAGGAACAACGCCACCAGACGGAGCTCGATCGGTATGTTCAGAATCAAATCCACAAGCCCAACACCCCTCACACCTTGGCGGCTCCGATCGCTCGTTTCAGCGCCGCACGCATCTCGGTCAGCGGCGGATTCTGGTCGGTAAACACCTTGAACTGCAGTGCGGCTTGCCGAGTGAACAGGTCCACGCCGGTAACCACTTTGCAACCTTTTTGGCGTGCCTCCTTGATCAGCAACGTCTGTTCAGGGTTATAAACCGCATCAAACACGACCCAATTGCGCCGCAGTTGACTCGCCGGATAAGGCACTTCATCCACGTTGGGATGCATCCCGATCGGCGTACAGTTGATCAACATGTCGGTTTTCACGGCGTAACGCGTCTCCCACTCGACTGCTCGGCATTCGTTATCCTGAGCCAATTCCTGAGCGTTTTCCAAAGTGCGTGAGGCAATCACAACGTCTGCCTTGGACTGGCGCAGCCCATAGACGACGGCGCGGGCAATGCTGCCAGCTCCCAGCACCAACGCCCGCTTGCCTTGCAGCGCGTTGTCGGACGCGATGCCGGTGGCCTTGAGCAACCCGGAAACCGCAGCGCGATATTCGGTGTTGTAGCCAATCGTGCTCTTGTCGTCGCGTAGTAACACCGTGTTGACTGCTCGAATCCGATCCGCCGCCTTGTCCATCTTGGACAGATAACTGATCACTACCTCGCGGTGTGGGTTGGCGATCACCAGACCATGCACGTCCAAGTCATGGCTGTCCGCCAAGAAACTCGACAAATGCTCGCGCGGAATACGAAACGGCACGCAAACCGAATTGATGCCCAAGGCCTGAAATCCCGCGTTATGCACGACGGCACTCAGGTTCTTACCGACCGGGTCGGCAACAACACCATAGACGCGGGTATCGGCATTGATGCTGGAATACCGGTAGATATCGTTCATCTGGCGATAGCTGAGCTGGCCGGGAGCCAACGTTCGTTCGTGGTGGAAAGTCGCATAGGTGAAGGGCGCACCGAACTTGCCCGCCAGGATCCGGGAAGGAGTTCCGATTTCCCCCATACAGATACCGACCGTCGGGATATTACTGTTCCGCACCAGTCGCATCATGCGCACGTTGTCGTGCGGGTCGTTCGCCATGGTCGCCAACTTGATAATGTCGGCGTCCTTACCGGCCAGCCGTGCATGAATCTCTTCCAGATTCTCCGGTGTTTCGCGAAAATTGTGCATGCTGACGATCCGCTTCGTTTTGCCATAGCGAGGGATCAAGTCCGCAATATCGGCCTCCAGATCAATGTATTCCACGCCATCGGCAATCGCCGCGCGCAATAGCATCAAACGAGACTCTTCGCTTCCCTCCCACTTTCCCTGGTCATCGGCACGGCGACAGGTCGCAATCACCGGGCAGCCCCGGTCGCGCAACAGCCGCTTCAGATTGATCTGGCGGCGGATATAGTCGAGCCGGATCTCGACCAACTCGGCCCCCTGCTCGACCAAATGACGGTGCTCGGCCATCACATGCTTGTGACGACCACGGGCAATGCTTACACAGATCATGGGCTCGACTACTTCAAGGAACGTGATTCATGGCGGCGGGGCCACCGGCGATCGCCGAGCTGCCGCTCGGCAAGAAGGAGGGACAATGCAATCTCGGCAACGTGCAATCTCGGCAACGTCAAGGCCATCCCCATACTCAGCGTCGCCACAATAACAGCGGGCCGCTCCACAAAACGCGCTCACCGCAATGGCCCGATACCTCACTAGCCTATCATAAAACCGGCTCGCCGGGTGGGGGGGGAACAGTAAGCACCCGCGTGGGTCGCGTCTGTTCGCCCAGTCCGGTCTATTGTAATCACCCGAGCTCGCTCAGGGCAGTCTGAAGCAGCTTTCAAATCCGCTTGAAACGCTTGTCCAACTCTTCGCGCGTGAAGACCAGCGCCGTGGGGCGACCGTGGGGACAGTGATGCGCATCTTGAAACAGGTGACGCTGTTCCAACAGCGCCGTTACTTCCTCTGGCGCAAGCCGGTCGCCCGCCTTGATCGCGGCCTTGCACGAGATCATATGCAACAACTCGTCCAACAGGTCGCGTCGATCAGGCGACTTCGCGTCCGCCACTAACTGCTCGACCACCTGGCGCAACACTTCGCCCGGATTTAAATTGGCCAGCATCGCCGGGTACGAGGAGACGAGAATCGTATCGCCACCAAACGCTTCAATTTCGATGCCTAGCTGCGCGAGCAGGTCTTTCGCGTCGAGCGCCGCAGAGGCTTCGGGGGCGGTCAATGCCACTGGCTCGGGGACCAGCAAACGCTGCGACTCCAACACTCCGCCAAGTACGCGCGCGCGCAATTGCTCGTACAAGATGCGTTCGTGCAGCGCGTGCTGATCAATCACGACCATCCCTTCGTCGTTCTCCGTGATCAGATACCGGTTCTGCACCTGCAGCCCCATGCGCGCATGCGCCGCAGGTGCCCCGTGCGACCGGTCCGCGCGCACGGTTGACGCGTCTGCCGGTAGCGCATTCTCATCCTGTGGTTGCGACATACTCTGCTGACCAAACGGTTGGAATGAAGGCACCGACGAGCCGGGGAGGTAAGCCCCCACACCCGCCTGCGGCCCAGCACTCACGGGGCCCACCCCCTGAGGATCGGAACCCGGCAAACTGGGACTCTGCAGATTGGGACTCTGCAGTGCGGCATCTGCAGGCGAGGGATGTTCGCCGCGTGCCCATTGGATGGTGGCTTGCCGGTGGCGCTGCGCGGCTTCGGGATCGTGCCCCTGTTGAGCCGCGCGCTGAGTGGTTTCCCCAAGCGCGGCGCGAGCGGTCAAGTCGGTGGTCAGAAACTTATTGCGCAACGTTCCCAACAGTGTGCTGTAGAGCCGGCGACCGTCCGCGAAGCGAACTTCCAGTTTGGCCGGGTGCACGTTCACATCCACCATCTCGGGCGGAATCCGCAACCGCAGGAACGCGACCGGAAATCGCCCCGTCAACAAGAGGCCTCGATACGCTTCACCCAAGGCGTGTTGCAACGAACGGTCGCGGATATGGCGACCGTTCAACAACAAATACTGCATGCGGTTGTTACCGCGGCTGACACTCGGATCGGCAACATACCCGCGCAAGCGAACATCCTGCTGTTCCGATTCGACCCAGATCAAGCTGTCGCCCAATTCGCGTCCGTAGAAAGCCGCAATCCTATCAAGCCACCGGTCGACTGCCGGCAAATCATGTTGCACGCGGTCATTGTGGCGAATCGACATATGCCGATCGGGGTGCGCCAAGGCGATGCGTGTAAAAGCTTCGTTCGCGTGCCCCGTCTCTGTCTGCGGCGTGCGCAAAAACTTGCGGCGCACCGGAGTATTGTAAAACAGATTTCGCACTTCAATCGTGGTCCCCACCGGGCACCCGCACGGACGCACCTCACTCAGACTGCCACCGGTCACTTCGAGCTCGGCACCCGCGTCCGCGTCAGCCACTCGGCTGCGAATCACCATCTGACTGACTTCCGCGATCGAGGCGAGCGCTTCGCCACGGAAACCCAACGAACGCACGTGAAACAACTCGTCCGCGTCGCGAATCTTGCTGGTCGCGTGGCTGGCCACCGCCAACAAGAGCTGATCGGCCGGTATGCCACAACCATCATCACTAATCCGGATCAGCTCGGAGCCCCCTTTTTCGATCGAAACATCGACCCGTGTGGCACCGGCGTCAATCGAGTTCTCAAGCAACTCCTTGACCACACTGGCCGGCCGCTCAATCACCTCGCCTGCGGCGATCTTGTTCACCACACTCGACGGCAGCTTGCGAATCTCGCGAAGACCACTGTTCATATGCGTTCGTCCATTCCCAAAAACAAGTCCCCGTCAGTATGCGTTCACGGGCACGAAGCACTCCGACCAAGACCGAATTAGAGTCCTATCGCGCAAGCGGCACGCCCACAGCATTCCACCGCATAACTGCGGCCAACCTGCTCCCTCAACTCCCAACTAACTGATTCCATATTTTTCAAGTTTACGATAGAGTGTCCGCGCGCCGATGCTCAAGATCCGTGCCGCTTCTTCTCGGTTGCCGTTGGTCAACTTCAAGGTCTCGACAATCGCGTGCTTTTCGTACGCGTCGAGCGGCTGTCCGATCAAGAAGTCGAGACCGCTCGAAGCCGCTGTGTCGGCTGAAGGGGCGTCCGCCAACTCGGGCGGCAGGTCATCCACATCCAGGATACCGTCGATATCCAACACCACCATCGTCTCGACGGCGTTCCGCAATTGCCGAACGTTTCCAGGCCAATTGAACCGGAAGAAGCGTGTGCGCACGGTAGACGAGAATCGATCCACATGCTTGCGATGGTGCTTGGCGAAATGGCGACGAAAATGCTCCATCAACGGCACGACATCTTCGGGGCGGTCGGCCAACGCGGGCAGTTCGACGGTCACGACTTTCAGCCGATAATAGAGATCTTCGCGAAACTCACCACTGGCAATCGCCTTTTCCAAACTGCGGTTAGTGGCTGACAAGACACGCACGTTAACGTCGATCGGTTTATTGTCGCCGACGCGCGTAATGCGTTGTTCTTCGAGCACGCGTAACAGCTTGGTCTGCGTGGCGCGCGGCATATCGCCAACCTCGTCCAGAAACAACGTCCCGCCGTTAGCATATTCAAACGCGCCGATGCGGTCGGTCCGCGCATCGGTGAACGAACCTTTCACGTGCCCGAACAGTTCGCTTTCTACCAGGTTCTCCGCCACTGCCGCACAGTTGATCGGAAACAGACGTTTCCCTTTGCGCGGGCTATTCTGATGAATCGCTTGCGCGATCAGCTCCTTCCCCGTTCCACTGTCTCCGGTGATCAACACGGTCGCGTCGGTAGGAGCAATTCGGCGCACGCGATCCAGCACCTGATTCATGCGATCGCTGCCAAAGATAATCCCCTCATAGCCGAAACGCTCGTCCAAGCGTTTATTCAACTCGACATTATCTCGCCGCAAACGAACTGCGTCAGCCGCCCGCTCAACCACCGCGCGCAACCGGTTGGGAGTGATCGGTTTCTCCAAGAAGTTGAACGCACCCTGCTGCATCGCCTCGACCGCCTTCGGCACCGACGCGTGGCCCGTCACCATTATCACTTCCGCATCCGGCAAGCACTCGCGCACGCGTCCCAGCAACTCCATGCCGTCAACATCATTCATGACCAAATCGGTAACGACGACATCATACGTATCCTGTTCGATCTGCTTGGCACCGTCCGGCCCCGACGTGGCAACAGCGCAGGGATAACCGACGCGATCAAGACTCTCGGCCATGGCGTCCGCCAACGCCGGGTCGTTGTCGACAATCAGCACGCGAATCGGAATGGGTGAGGAAGAATTGGGTTCTGACATGCCCTTGATGATACAAGAAATAGGGGCGATCCGAATAGGTACCGTCAGGGAGTGCGAACGGCGTCGAGTGTTTCGGATTGGCCGGTGCGTGGCGTGACGTCGATGCCCTTCGCGTGCCAAACGAAGGTAACAAGGCCTCCTCGACCAATACCGGGCCGGACAACCGTTTACACCGCGTGAACCACAACGGGTACGTTACCGCAGCAAGGGCGGAAGCGTCGTTTCGCCTGCAACGTGAATGACCAAAGTCACGGCAAGTCACGTCTTAACGCGTGCTTCGCTCCATGCCAAGAGTCGAGCGTGGGGAACTGCGAGCCTGAAGACCAGATTGGCCGAGGCTGCTCAAAGAAATGCGGTGCATGCAACTTACAATAGGGGACGTTCGCTCGGCACAACTGCTGGTAGCGGACCGGCCGTGCCCAGCACCAGGACAAGCCTGGCTGAAGAGCCTTCTCCCGGCGACTTGCCTGGTGCGCTCAGATACGCCGCGGCGTTGGGAACTCGATTGTGAATTTGGTCCCCCGCCCAACGTCACTCTGCACGCTGATCCAGGCCCCATGCGCCTCGATGATCTTCCTGGCTGTCGGCAATCCCAGCCCCGACCCGCCGTCTTTGGTCGAGTAGAACGCATCGAACATGTGCAACGCCGTGTTTTCGTCCACCCCAACGCCGGTGTCGATTAGATCCAACGCCACACCGGTGGAAGTGAGCCGCGTGATGACGGTCAGCGTGCCGCCGCCCGGCATCGCCTCAAGAGCGTTCTTTACCAGATTCAGCAAAGCGGCGCGCAGCGTCTCCTTGTCAAGCAACACACTCGGCAATTCGCCGTCCAAGTGGGGCAGAATACGAATCGCCGATTCTTCCGCCTGAACGTTGAAGAAACGGAGCACCGATTCAACTTGCTCGTTCAGGCTGCCAGGCACTAAATCGAGCGATCGGACGCGTGCAAACTTGAGAAAATCGTTTAACAAGCTTTCCAACCGAGTGCATTGGTCGTGAACGACATCGAACTTGGCCCGAGCGCGACGTTCGCGTGCAGTTTCCGCATCCGCAAAGTCCTCGGCCAACAGATCCATGTTCATGCGTATCACGGCCAGCGGGTTCTTGATCTCGTGCGCCAACGAACCAGCCAATTCCGCCAATTCGTGGTAGTTTGAAACCAGATTCTCCAGCTGCTCCTGCGAATCGATCGCCGCCTGTGTCGAACCGTCAGTCACGGCACCAATACCTCGCTCGTCATCAGCTCGATGACCAATCTACGACCAACTTGTAGCCGTTCACAGATGGTTCACGTTTGGCAGCGCTCACGGCACTTGCAACGTGAATGGACTTCGATCAAGACGAAGAAACAATGAGAACGGCTACGCCAACTCTCCCGTCAGTCCAAAAAGCCAAACCGGAGCAACGCGCTGTCGCGCTGCTCCGGTTTGGAGGGTTTTCACACCGTTCAAGCTTGGCGACATTCTGTCGCCAAGCGTTTCCGGGGTCAGTCGCGCCGACGGCCGCGATCTCCACCGCGACCACGCCGGCCACGATCTCCACCACGATCTCCACCACGTTCAGACTGTTCGGACCGCTCAGGTCGTTCGCCGTCATCCGACGACACCAGATTGTCTTCCAACCCAAGTTCTTCCATCGCGCGACGGCGACTCAATTTGACTCGGTCGTGATCATCGACGTCGATCACCATGACTTTCATCTCGTCGCCTTCCTTGCAGACATCGGCAACACTGCTGACAAACCCGCCGGACAGCTCGCTAATGTGGCACAACCCATCACGTCCGGGCAAGATTTCGACAAAGGCACCAAAATCCTTCACGCTTGTCACGCGTCCCGTGTAGATTTTGCCGATCTGCACCGTCGCCGTGCAAGCTTCAATCTGTGCCAATGCCTGATCGACGTACTCCTTGCTGGTACCAGCGACCGTCACGGTACCGTCGTCATCCACTTCGACAACCGTCCCAGTCGTCTCCTGGATCATGCGGATATTCTTTCCGCCCGGCCCGATCAGCGCGCCGATCTTGTCGGAATCGATCTTCGTGCGAACCAAACGTGGTGCCCACGGCGAGATATCATCTTTGGGTCGCGAGATCGCGGTCAGCATCTTGCGCAGAATTTCGATCCGGGCGTCACGCGACTGCGCCATCGTAGCGCGAATGATCGCGTCTGAAATGCCGCTGACCTTCAAGTCCAATTGGATACCAGTAATGCCATTCTGCGTACCGGCGATCTTGAAGTCCATATCGCCGTAGTGATCTTCGTCACCGATGATATCGGTCAACAGCGTCCACTTATCTTCCGATTCGTGCACCAACCCGACCGAGATACCGGCAACCGGATTACTGATCGGCACGCCGGCCGACATCAATCCCAACGTGGCTGCACAAACGGACGCCATCGACGAGGACCCATTCGATTCCAGGATGTCGGAAATAATCCGCACGGTGTACGGAAAATCTTCCGGTCCAGGAAGCACCGGATTGACGCTCCGCTCGGCCAATGCCCCGTGCCCGATTTCACGACGGCCTGGGCCGCGGATCGGCCGGCACTCGCCCACCGAGAAGGGTGGGAAGTTATAGTCGAGCATGAATTTCTTGGAATACTCTTCCACCAATCCATCCACACGCTGTTCATCACGCGCCGTACCGAGCGTCACGGTGACCAGCGCTTGCGTTTCACCACGCTGAAAAACAGCGGAACCATGCGTGCGTGGCAAGACGTCGACCATGCATTCGATGTCGCGCAGTTCTTTGTTGCCACGCCCGTCAGATCGCTTGCCCGACAGGATCAAGTCGCGTATGACCGCCCCCTCGATCTCGTGCCAAGCCTCTTTCAACGCCGATGCACAAACGGCTCCTTCCGCTTCCGGATCAGGAATCATCTCTTCAAACACGCGTTTCTTCGTTGCAATTACCGCGTCGGCGCGCGCCTGCTTGCCGTCGGTTTGCTGCGCGTTTTTCAGCTCGTCGTAATACTTCTCTTTCAACTGACCAAACAGCCCGTCGTCTTCCGGCGGAGTGAACTCGGCCTTCTCGACACCCACTTTCTCAACCAACTCGCGCTGCAACGCGATGATGTCGCGGATAACGCCGTGAGCAAACGCGATCGCGTCGGCCATGACGTCCTCAGGCAACTCGCGGGCGAACCCTTCGATCATGGCAACCGCTTCTTCGGTCCCCGAAACGATCAAGTCAAGTTCGCTCTCCTCAAGCTCTTCGTGCGTCGGCAGCGGCACGAACTCGCCATCGATCCGCCCAACGCGCACGCTGGCAATCGGACCGTCAAACGGTGTAGGCGAAACCATCAGCGCCGCAGCCGTACCGTTCATTGCCAAAATGTCGGCGTCATTCTGCCGATCACTCGACAAAACGAAATTCTGACACTGCACCTCGTCTTTATAGCCCTTGGGAAAGAGCGGCCGTATGGGCCGGTCGATCAACCGCGACGTCAGCGTCTCCTTCATGTTGGGCCGACCCTCGCGTTTGAGGAATCCACCCGGAAATTTTCCTGCCGCCGCGAAGCGCTCGCGGTAGTCACACATCAACGGAAAGAAGTCGATCCCCACTCGCGGCGACCCAGTCGCCACCGCACTCAACACCACTGTGCCACCATACTGCGTGAGGACCGCCCCACTTGCCTGCCGAGCCAACTGCCCGGTTTCCATCGAGAGAATGTGCTTGCCAATCTGCTTTTCTACACGTACCTTCACGACCATTGTCCTAACATAATTTGCGTCCTGAACCGAACCGCCGGAGATGCCACTGCATGGAAACACGCAAGGCGCAAGCAAGAACGAGCCGCCGCAGCTTGCACTGATGCATGCTTCGCGCACGACAAGTATATAAGAGAGTAAGGCACGAGCCGCAGCGCATAAGAAGCCGCAGCCAAGATACCCGCATCATCGGGGCGCCCCTCAAAACAGGACAACCCCAACGGGCCAACTCAAACCGGACACACCAGACCGCTACTTCCGTCTGGTTACTTACGAATGCCCAGCCGACCAATGATCGCCAGGTAGCGCTGTGGATCTGCGCGCCGCACAAAGTCCAAAAGGCGGCGGCGGCGGCTCACCATGGCCAGGAGTCCGCGACGACTCGCATAGTCCTTCGAGTGGACACGCATATGCTGCGTCAGGTTATTGATCCGCGTCGTGAGAATCGCAATCTGCACCTCCGGCGAACCCGTATCCTGATCGTCGTGCCGATATTCCTGGATTAACTCTTGTTTCCGCTCTTTCGTGATCGTCATTTGCTACCGTGGTTCCTGTACTTGCGGCTGACCTTGCTCATCTTCCACCTGCCAACACCGTTACTCCTTGACCCCCGTGTCCGTCAGGACTGTCCCTACATACAACACTTTCAACAACTGAAACCGCTTAATTTAACAGTAACGTTCGGATTTGCAACCGCAAATCAGCCACAGCCCCCGAGTAATTATCGCCACCCCCCAAAGATGGCATAGCGATGCTGGCAGCAAGGATGGACCGCCACGAACGGGACGTTGGGAGCTTTTCGTCGAGCGGTGGACGGCCTATTGGCAGATCCGCTCTTGTGGGCAAAAGAAAATGCTCGGCAAGACGGGAGAGAGGGTGGTTGGGAGAGAGAGGGAGAGAACGGGAGAAGGAGAGGGGGAGAGGGAGCAAACGCCGTTCGCTCGATGCCTGCCACGCAACACGGAGGTGCTCCACGGAGCGTCGCCTGGGCAGGAAAAAACGCCCTGGAAAGCACCATACCGTTTGACAACCCGTACGATTGGCGTGAGTATTACAGCAGCGGAATCAGCAACTACCAAGAAGCCGGGATGGGTGCGGCACCAGCGAGAGCGAGCATGAGCCCTTTCTTCAATGGGTCGGCGTTCGCTTCCATCTCTTGTCGGTACATCCTGTTTGCTACCTTTTGTTTGCTACGAACTGCGGCGCCACGTGACCAACGAAACAGAGCTGATCGAGCAGGCCCTCGCAGGCGATTCCAGCGCCTTTGGTCAGCTCGTGCGCCGCTACCAGGACAGACTCTTCACGAGCGTCGTTCATGTGGTGGGGCAGCGCGAAGAAGCCGAGGATATTGTCCAAGACGCCTTTGTCCAGGCCTTTCTCAAACTTAACTCGTTCCGTCGCCGCAGCTCGTTCTACACCTGGCTCTATCGCATCGCTTTCAACCAGGCGTTCAATCGACGCCGCCGAGCGCGTCCGGAAATCTCGATCGATCAAACGCCGAGTGGCGTACGCACCGAGCTGGCAGACTCCGCCGACGCTCCGACCGAACAGATACTGCGCAGGGAACGTGCCGAGCAGATTCGCAGGGCATTGGATGGTTTGGATGAGGAGTATCGCAGCGTGCTGGTGTTACGGGAAATCGACGGCTTCGACTACGCAGCAATCGCCCAGGTACTGGACATCAAGGTCGGCACCGTCCGCAGCCGTTTACACCGCGCACGCGCTCTGATGCGCGACCAATTACTCCGTCTCCACCACGGCACATTTCCGTAGCCGAAGAGCGCGAACGGGCAGAAGACGTTACGGACCAACAGGACGCCACGTTGAAACGCGCAACTGTTTGGCGTCCGTCACGACTTCGATCATTCCATCGCGGTGCGTCCACAACACCTGCGCCCCAGCACACGCGTACGCAGGCTCCGCCTGATCCATCGCCAGACCGGCTCCAGCGCTGATGATCACCACGTCGGGATTCGCCCAGCGCACCATCGTCTCAGGCTGGCTGTGCCGGCTGCCGTGGTGCGGTGCCAACAACACGCTACATGCGACCGGCAATTCGGCCAACAACGCGTCCAACCCTTCGCCCTCGATGTCGCCGGTCAATAGGATCTGGTGGCGACCAAAGCTTAACCGTAACAAAATACTGTTCTCGTTGTCTCCGCCGCCAAATTCTGCTCGATCACCCCCACTCGGCGGTGGATGTAATACCTCGACCACCACTTCACTGTCGTTAGCCAACCGAAGGTCTTCGTACAGACGTCCGATCGGCACGGCCGCATCATCGATCGCCCGGCGCAACGCGCCGAGTGCCGGGGCGGACGAGCGAAACATCCATGGCGAAACGTAGACGATCCCAACCGAAAATCGATCGAGTAGATCCGGAACGGCGTTAAAATGATCCGCATCGGCGTGCGAAAGCACTAGCGCGTCGATGTGGCGAATACGCCGCGACCATAAGACCGAGGCGATCGGCAAGGCAGCCGCGTGCGGCCTGCCCATGCGCCCGGCGTCATAGAGCAGCACTCTTCCGTCCGGCAATTCGACCAACACCGACGTCCCGTGCCCCACCGCAACGAACGACAGACGCAGTGGCTGGCACGTTGCCCGTCGCCAAACTCGCGTTGACGAACTACCACCCAAGATCCCCACCGTCAACCAACCGCAAAGCAACGCCCACCACCAGCGCCGCGGCAGCGAGAGGGGTGTGAATTGGCGTACGATCAACGCGCCATAGAACGCGACCACCCACCACCATGCCGGCCCTACGACCCAACTGTGCCCGTGCGGAAACTCCGCCGCCCACACCGTCAGCCACTCGATCCCCGCCAGTATCAGGTCGCAACCTGCGCCGAATAAGTCCGGCAGGACAGGCAAGGGAGCCGTCACAATCGTCAGCAAGGCCGCGAACAACGCCGCCGCAAGTGGCAACCACAGTAGCACATTCAGTAACAGAGAGATCGATGCGACCAAATGAAAGCGAAAGGCAACCAGAGGCAGACCGACCAACCAAACAACGGTCGAAACACGCAGCATTTGCCAACATGCAACGCCTACTGCCCGCGCCGCGCGCAGCCACCACGGCCCACTTTGCGCGATCAGTTCGCCGACGGGATCCGGCGGCCGTCGACGGATGGCCAAACAGGGCCAGACAGCGATCAACGTCGCCACGGCAAGAAACGACAGCTGAGTGCCGGTGTCAAAGAGTCCGGCAGGCCGAATCCCGATCGTGATCAAGCCAGCGGCGGCCAGCGAATTCCACGCCTGCGGTGACCGTCCCAACCCGCGCGCCATGCAATAGACCACGATCAAAATCGTTGCACGCACCACCGGCGGCCGCGCCCCGGTCAACAGTGCGTAGCCGATCACCAGCACGCAAGTCGCCCACAACACGCGGTTACGCGGCAACCAATTGAGCCGCACCAACAGCCAAAACAGAGTCGCCAGAATCCCCACATGCAGCCCCGATATCGCCAACAGATGCACCGTCCCGCTGACAAAAAACGCTTGGACCGTCGCGCGGTCCAACCGCGCTCGCGAACCCAACAGCAGCGCGGCGGCCAATGGAGCGTGATCGCCAACGTGCCGATCCAAAGCCGCCTCGGCACCTAAACGCAAACGGCCAAGTTGCCGCAACAGACTCCACGGCCCCGCTCGGCGCCGCAACCTTATGCAATCGGTATGTTCGCATAACAACACGACGTTTTGCCGTCGCGTCCGGTACATCCCGGCAAAATCAGGCTCGCCTGGATTCAACGCCCCGCGAACTGCCGCTAACAGCGCGGCAATTTCGAGCTGATCGCCACGCAACGCATCGCGCGCCGCCAAATGCCCTTCCACAATCAACACCGCGCGCCCCGACGCTTGGCACCACGTCAGTCCCTGACGCACCGCCACCACGCGCACTGACAAGCGTGTCGTCTCGCCCCGTGTCATTGTGCTCATCGGCCCCTCACGCGCCGCCGCACCATGACGCGGCGCGTCAAGCACGACGACGCGAGCCACTACCGGTAGCGGCGTTTCATGCGCAAACCGAGCGATTTCGTCAACCGGATAAAGGGCCCAGCGATGGTGGTGCCAAAATCCACCCAAGGCCGCAACACTGGTTAACAAGAGAAATGTCTGCTTCCAGAGCGTCTGCCTCCGGAGCGACTGGACCAAGCGACCGCGACGATGACGCGTCCAAACGAAACCTAACAAAAACACGATCCCCAACACCAACCAGAGAAGCACGGGCACCGGCAGGAAATGGTCGATGACGATCCCAATCGCCACCGCGGCAAAGACCCACAACAACGGATGCTCGCGATTCTGTCGCGCCAAGATTTCGGACGCCATGTCCGTAGCAACGGAACGATCGGCAGACTGCCGGGACTCCCCAGAGCGACCTGAAGAGAGAGCGCGACCTGAACAGAGAGTGCCAGAGGGCGAACCGCGCGTGGCGCTCTGCGGCGCCGCATGAATGTGACTCGACACGTAC
This sequence comes from Planctomycetota bacterium, assembly GCA_024277285.1. The sequence continues at coordinate 206 of JAJRVM010000009.1, read as the reverse complement.
CATCCCCCTTGTTGCCGAGCCCCCAACCGACCGAGAGCTTGCAAACGGGTATCTACGTTTCGAGTCGCTTACGCTATCTTATCGTAATCATCTCACGACGTGAAGCTAAAACTCTCCCACTCTCCCACTCTCCCACTCTCCCACTCTCCCACTCTCCCACTCTCCCACTCTCCCACTCTCCCACTCTCCCACTCTCCCACTCTCCC